>NZ_CP020373.1:2203055-2517777 GCF_003957745.1 Shewanella khirikhana
TTGGCAGCTACGCCCACCGTCAGGGCATCAACGCCGCCATCAACGGCGTGCGAAGCCGCTTGTCCCATCCCGAGATATTCAACGGCGCCGAACAGGCGATTGAGGAGCTGGATATTGAGCTCGAAATTGCCTTTCGCACCCTGTACCCGCAGCTGATGGCCTATGCCAGACGCCTTGCCCGCACTACCCCTGAGCAATATCTGTAAATGACGGATACGCCCAAACCCCGCAGCAAAGCCAAACGACTGATGGTCGAAGCCCTGATTGCCATCGGCCTTTTTTATGGCATATCCCTATACTTTCAAAAAGATATGTTGAAAGATGCCGCGCCTGTGATTGCCGCCAAAGGAGTGAATGGCAGCAGCCTCAGCCTGCCGTCCGCATCAGGTAAGGCTACCCTGGTGTACTTTTTTGCCGAGTGGTGCGGCGCCTGCAAGCTCACCTCCCCCGCCGTTGCCAGTATAAGCGCCGATTATCCGGTGCTGGCGATTGCGGTCGATTCGGGCAGCGATGCCGAGGTAAAGGCGTTTCTCAAGGCAAAAGGTTATGGCTTTGATGCACTGAATGACGATGGTGCCCTCAGTCATCACTTTGGAGTCAGCGGATTTCCATCACTGTTTGTGGTGGACGCCAAGGGGCAAGTGCGCTTTGTTACCCGCGGCGTCAGCACCGAACCTGCGCTCAGAGCCCGGCTTTTGCTGACCGAACTGCTGCAATAGTCGTGGAAACTTCGTAGAATGCGCCCACTTAAATTCGTGTGCGCCAATGAAGGAGGCGTGATGGAGATTTTTGACTACCGCCCCCCAGCCGTGCCCTGGCTCGATATTCGCTATATTGACCGCGATATTATCATCATCAATAAACCCTCGGGGCTGTTATCCAATCCCGGCATGGCGGCCCACACCCACGACAGTGCGATAACCCGCCTGTGTCAGCTGTACCCGGGTGCGATTCTGGTGCACCGTCTGGACTGCGCCACCTCGGGCATCATGGTATTTGCCCGCAGTAAAAAAGCCGAATCCAACCTCAAGACCCAATTCCAGAACCGCCAAACCGGCAAGCTGTATCTTGCCGAGGTGGCAGGAGACATGGCCCTGGATGAAGGCACCATCGACCTGCCGCTTGGCAAAGACAAAAGCAATCCGCCTTGGCAGAAGGTCGATAAGACAGAAGGCCGCCCTGCAGTGACCCATTTCAAGGTGCTGGAGCGACGTGACAACTCAACCCTGGTGGCATTGATGCCGGAAACTGGCCGGACCCATCAGTTGCGGGTGCACATGCTGGCTTTAGGTCACCCCATTCTGGGCGATGAGTTTTACGGCAGGGAAATGGCGTTTGGAGACGGCACGGTGGAAAGTGCCAGAAAGCGGCTGTGCCTGCATGCCCAGAGACTGGAATTCAGTCACCCCTGGTCAAACAAGCCGATGCAGTTTGAGAGCCCAGCACCGTTTTAATACGGCGCCGTTATCACAGAAAATCAATGCTGCGCGCTATAACAATCGCGCGCAGCCTCGTTAATTCTTGCCTTGCGGCTTGGCTCCCTAAGGCTCAAGCCAACAATTCGGGCAAGCTTAAGCAACCAGCACTTCGTCGCTGGCTGGCGCGGTGTAATAGCTGCCGCGATGGTTACAGAACTCAAGCCCGGCCTGAGTTACCATAAAATACTCACCGAAGAAGTTACCACCAAGATCTTCAAGCTTAAGTCCGGAATCGGTTTCGGTCACACGCATCTCATCACGGCTGTGGCAGCCGTCGCTGAACCAGGTTTCCAAAAAGACACGGCCATCCTCTTTATACAGAGTCAGGCTGTCACCTTGATCGGGTCTTTCGTCAACCCAACGTCCCATCAGCTCACGTACACTCATTTCTGCCTCCCGCCCGGACAGGCGCCGACGCTTTTCAAATGCAGACACGGTTGAATCCCTATGCATAATTTGCGCAGCAGCAAACATTCCAAAAACCTCTGCTGCATTCAGCATAGCCGCCATTGACTCTTTTCTCCGTTAAACCAGCTTAAATCGTTAAAATTCGGTGAAGATACGGATAAAAGTCTGTGATAAACAACTACTTTTATTTCCGGTCTCTGTTTGCGGGAAGTGTAACTCAGCTGGAAAATAAAAACGCGAGCAATATCACTATTTATGCGTAAATTTTCGACGCCGCCGCGTAAAGCAAAAACGCCAGCACGCCTCGGTCACGGCAAAGTCGCAGTCGTGTGCTTTTTGATAGATGGGATTGTCCTTGGCAGAAGGTATGCCTGGCAAAAAGAAACGGCCAATCGGCAGCGCCACCCGCTCTGCCGCTGGCAAAAAGCAGGCCCCACACTGCGGTGCCTGCCTGACACGCTTTGGATTAATGCTTGTAAAAGGAGATACTTCTGATGGCGAGGCTGAACTCCCCTTCCACACCATCGCCGGCCACCAGACCAAAACCACAAACCTGAAAACGGTCAAGCGGCGGCGCCATGGCCGTCAAGCCGCGGCGCATGGCCACAAAGTGATTGAATGGGATCCGATAGCGACGCCAATGACGCTGCTCGCTGTGCACCTCCCCCAGCGTCGCCTGATACACGTGCCGGTCGCCGCAAGCCACGTCCTTCAGATTGACCTTAAACAGCCGCTGTGGCGCTTCAATCTCAAGCTCTACCCCCAGATAGGCGCTGACATCCTTAGGCTCAAAGTCCAGATATACAGAGGCAAATCCTCCCCCATTGGCGAGCGAGACGAGACCGGTGAACAATCCATGGCCCTTGGGCGATGTGAGTAATTGTGCACGGGACTGGCCTCCCATCAGCGAGTCCGTCACGCTGTACCAGTCTCGCGTACTGTCCAGCGCGGTAAAATCGACGAGCCGCATACTTACCTCCTGATTTCTCGTCTGCTGTGCCAATAAAAAAACGGCAGTAATTTAATACTGCCGCTTTTTCAGCGATATGCAAAGCCGGAGGCAATTAACTGGCTTGTTTACGCTCCGCCGCTTCACAGGCTGCTGCGGTAAAAAGCACGTCGGTGGAGCTATTCAGCGCGGTCTCGGCACTGTCCTGAATGACACCAATGGTAAAGCCTACCGCCACCACCTGCATGGCAACATCGTTGGAAATACCAAAGAGTGAACAGGCCAGCGGGATCAGCAGTAAGGAACCACCGGCTACGCCAGAGGCGCCGCAGGCCGATACCGCCGCAATCACACTTAGCAGCAGCGCCGTGGCCAAATCCACCTCAATTCCGAGGGTATGCACCGCCGCCAGCGTCAGCACTGTGATGGTGATGGCAGCGCCTGCCATATTAATGGTGGCACCAAGGGGAATAGACACCGAATAGGTGTCTTCATGCAGCTTCAAACGCTCGCACAGCGCCATGTTCACCGGAATGTTGGCCGCGCTTGAGCGGGTGAAAAAGGCCGTCACGCCACTTTCGCGCAGGCACTTGAATACCAGCGGATAAGGGTTACGACGAATTTTCAAAAACACGATCAGCGGATTGACCACAAAGGCGATAACCGCCATGGCTCCCAGCAATACACCCAGCAGTCGGGCATAGGCAGTGAGCGCCTCAAATCCGGTTTGAGCAAAGGTAGCAGCCACCAGGCCGAAAATACCAATGGGCGCCAAACGAATGATAAAACGCACCAGCTGGGATACCCCGTGGCTCACATCGTGCAGCACGGTTTTGGTGGCAGCACTGGCGTGACGCAACACCACACCAAGCCCCACACCCCAGGCAAGAATGCCGATATAGTTGGCATTGATAAGCGCATTCACCGGGTTATCCACCAGCTTGAACAGCAGAGTGTTCAATACTTCGCTGATCCCCTGTGGCGGATTGGAGCCGGAGGCGGCATCAATCAAAATCAGGCTGGTTGGAAAGGCAAAACTCATCAGTACCGCGGTAAGTGCCGCCGCAAAGGTGCCAATCAAATACAGCACAACAATGGGGCCCATATTGGTCTGTGAGCCGGTTTGCTGATTGGCGATAGACGCAGCCACCAGCACAAACACCAGCACAGGGGCAATGGCCTTAAGCGCACTGACGAAAAGGTCACCAAGAAAGGCGACCTGATTGGCGGTCGACGGACTGTAAGCTGCAAGCGCGCCACCGGCGAGGATCCCCACAAAAATTTGCAGCACCAGGCTGCCACCGGCAACATTTGCCAGCAATGATTTTTCAGTACTCATGACTTGACCTGTCGTTATTATCGTTATGTGCCTTGACGGCAGAATGGCACTGATATGTTGGAAAGCTCAGTGCCTGGCTTTGGGTTTTATCGAAACTGAGCGACTTTGTCCAGCAAAGGCCTGATAAAGGCCCGCCTGAGCCGGGTTGGGATACCCCAGCGTTGCATTTTACTTGCATTCACTCAACATCTGCTGAGCCTAACCACGTTAGCGCCCGCGATTGTAGTTGTCGCCTCAACCATGGCTGTGAGGATAGCTGGGGCGGCAACAGTGTCTCAAGCTCAGAAATGTGTCACTCAGGCATTCGCGAGCTGAGCTTTACTTTCAACGCCGCGCAGCATGGCGGAAATCAGCTCCTGGGCATCGAACTTGGTCAGGGCTTCATCTGCCCCAACCTGCCGTGCCTGGCTGACGCTGATTTCGCTGGAAAGCGAGGTGTGCAAAATAATGTAAGCCGATGCCAGCCGGTTATCGTTTTTCACCTCAAATGCCAGCTCGTAACCATCGAGCCCAGGCATTTCGATGTCGCTTACCAGAATATCCACCGGATGCCGGGCCTCGGCGTTCTGGCTCATAATTTCCAGCGCATCGCGGCCGTTGGACGCCACCTGATAGTGAATATTGATGGCATCCAGCGCATCCGACAGCTGCTTTCTGGCGACTTTGGAGTCGTCCACCAGCAAGATATTCATGGGTTTAAGCTGCTCGCGCTGCACATCGGTCAAAATACCAATGCGTCTGTCTTCCTTGATGGGGAAAATTTTCGACAGCAGCAACTCTACATCCAGCAGCTGCACCAAGGCATCCTGATAGCGGGTCACACCGGTGAGGAAGGCATTACGGCCGAGGTTATCCGGCGGCGGCAGAATGTCGCGCCAGTTGCACTCAATAATCTTGTCGATACCGCGCACCAAAAAGCCAATCACCATCCGCTGACAGTCGGTGATGATGATAAAGCTCTTTTGCTTTTCTTCTTCGCTGATTGGCGGGTAGCCCACAGCCGCAGCCATATCAATAACTGAAATGGTATGGCCCCTCACTGTGGCCGTCCCCAGCACCGCCGGATGGGACTGGGGTAAGGCGTTTAAGTGGGTGTAAGGCACCAGCTCACGGATTTTAAGGGTGCCCATGGCAAACAGCTGCCGGCGGCTAAGATGAAATAACAGTAACCCCTGAGACTGACTGGCTTTACTTTTCATAACTCCCCTTCACATCTGCCGCCACTTGGCGGCATTGGGACGGCCAATGCCATCCCGCAACAACGCATCATCACAACCGTGCTGCAGCATGGCTACAGCTGAGACTCCAGTGGCAGCAGCGACAGCACATCGGCCATAAAACGGCGCCAGAATCCGGCCTGAGGCTCAGCATAAAGTATCTGGCCGGTTTTTAAATCCTGCCACTGCAAACCATCATCAGCCAGGCTCACCTTATAGGTGTTTTTGCCAAGAAATGTCGGCAGCCAGGCCAGCATCTGCTGATTGAGTTCACTCTGGTCAACCCATACGCCCATCTCGGTGTTGAGCCAGGCCGAGCGGGGGTCGAAATTAAACGAGCCGACAAACAGCGCCTGGTCGTCGAACAAAAAGCTTTTGGCATGCAGACTGGAGCGGGAACTGCCCTTCCAGGAATGACTGGGCTTGCGGCCAGTGGCTTTGACTTCATACAGGGTAACTCCGCCGCGAAGCAGCGCCTCGCGATAGCCCTGATAACCCGAATGCACCGCCAGCACGTCGGTAGCGGCGAGGCTATTGGTGATCACAATCACTTCAATACCCCGTGCCGCCATGTCATTGAGCAGCTTGACGCCATTGTCGGTGGGCACAAAATACGGGGAGAAGATCACCAGTCGCTGCTTAACGTCAGCAAAGGCCTCAAGCAGCGGCTTAATCATCCACTCATCGGCCTGGCCCTGATGCTTATCGGGCGGATCGGCAAACACAGTCGCCTGGCCCCAAAACCAGCCTATGCGGTTGTCCGCCATGTGCCGAAGCAATGGCGACTTGGTGAGTCTTTGAATATAAGGATGTTCTTCAAGCTTCGCCTTTTGGGTATCTATGTTGCTGTAGGCTGCGGCAAGCTCGTCTTTGGCGTTCTCCAGGCTTGAAAACGCCTCCACCGGATAACTGCTGGCGGCATTCCAGTAGCGGTCAAACTGATCCGAGACTTCATCCACCACGGGCCCGGCCATCAGCAAATCCAGATCGCCAAATTCCACCGCTTCGTCGTTGGAGAAATACTCATTGCCGATATTGCGACCGCCCACCACGCTCAGGCGGTTATCCACCGTCAGCGACTTATTGTGCATTCGATGATTCATACGGGCGAAGTCACCCATAAACGACAAAGCACGCAGGCTGCGATGTGCAGACGGGTTATACAGGCGAACGCCGATATTGGGGTGGCTGGACATCACGGCCAGCTGATAGTCAATGTTGGCGCTGGCGGTGTCGTCCAACAGCAGGCGTACCCGCACGCCGCGCTCGGCCGCTTCCATCAGCTGCCAGGCGAGCAGCCGCCCGGTGTCATCATTACGGAAAATATAATATTGCAGGTCGATACTGCTGCTCGCCGACTGGATCAATGCCAATCGGGCCACCATGGCATCCAGACCATCAAACAGCGGCAACACCGCGCTTTGACCCGGATGCTGTGACAGCGGCTCGGCCAGATAACCGGCAATTAAGCTGTCCTCGGGCGAGGTCAGCTTAATAGATTTTTCCACATCCTTGAGTTCCGGCAGGCTGGCGCAGCCGCCAAGGGTCATGCAGCCAAAGAGCATCAGCCAGAAAGAGCGACGGGCAGAAGGCCGGGGCATGAGTTTGAATTCCTTTCAATATCAATTGGATTAATCTTGCAACGAATATAACACATCGTACACCAATTGATCCCAGCCATCGGCAGAAAACGCCTGTTCCCGCAAGCTTCGCACCTGACTGACCGCATGTACAGGCGCTGCGCCGCGGCGCATCATGTAGGCCGCCAGCAACAGGCCGGTTCTGTCGTTACCCAGGGCACAGTGCACCAGCACGGGCACGGATTTGGCCTCCCAGGTATCAATCCAGTTAAGGCTTTCCTGTATCACCTGAGTGTAAAGCTGCAGGTCTTCATCCCGCGGAGGCACATTGCGCGGCAGTGGCCGGTGTAGATGGGCAATACCCGCCGCCGGCAGCGCCGCCGGATCGCCAATGTCGTCGGAAAACGACACCAAGGCACCAATACCGGCCTGTTTCAGTTCGCCCAGATCCCAGGGCTCAAAGCAAGGGCCGCAGCGTCCTGCCAGCACCCCATCAACCATCCAATACAGGTGTTTCATCGTCATCCCCGTCAGGTGTAATGGGGCCATTATGCCAGATTGGACAGCGAAGGGGATTTGATAGAGCGCAGTATTTTTTCCAATAGCGTGCGTTAAAACGCCAACTGGCGGGATTCGAGCGACAACAGGCTGGACTTCATCTCAAGGCCCCAGGCATACCCGGTCAAACTGCCGCCTTTGCCTATCACCCGGTGGCACGGCACTATGATGGCGATGGGGTTGGCGCCATTGGCAGCGCCGACGGCTCTGACTGCCTTGGGGCGTGCTATGCGGTTGGCAATGTCGCTGTAGCTGCAGGTTTCACCAAATGGAATGGCCGCCAGCGCCCGCCAGACATCGCGCTGAAAATCAGTGCCCTTCGGCGCCAGCGTCAGCTCAAAAGTGTCAAGGTTACCGGCAAAGTAGTCTCCAAGCTGCGCACAGGCTGCGTGCAAATGCACCTGTGCAGCCTCGATGCTGCCTGCACAGGCGCCCTGCTCTGCCGTGAGTGTTGGCGATGCAACCAGATGCATCAGCCCTGCCGCACTGGCACCCAGCCAAAGGGGGCCTAGCGGTGAATGAAGCTCGCACAGGGCCACGCAGGGCGCCGGAGTGGCAAAGGTGAGCCTGGTTTGCTTGGTTGTCATATGCTTATCCTTTTCAATATATTGGCGAGCGGCTTTGCTGCTATTTGTCCGAGCGGTTTTACTGCTGTGGTTGGCATGTTAAATCCATATGCCACAGCGCCAGGGTTAAGTAACTGCCCCAGGGTGATGCACCTTTGACAAGCGCATCCTGCGCCGCAACTGCCTGTGTCACTATCCCCAGTGCAGCCAGGCGCTGACGCACCACCAGATCCCCGGTCAGTAGCACATCCGGCTCAGATAATCCGCGCATTCGCGCGTAGCTGACGGTCCATGGGCCTATGCCTTTCACCGCCAGCAGCGCTTCCGCGCTGGGCTCAGTATCCCTGAATGCCGCCGCCAGTGCCTGCAGCGCAAGTTTGCGGGCGCCGGGCATTTTCAGGCTTTCAAGGCTCGCACACTCAACAGCGCTGGGCTCAGGAAACACCCGGCAGCGGCGGCCGCCAAGTTCAACATACCCCGAGGTTTCGTCTACCAACCGATTCAATAGTTGGGTGGCCTGCACCAGGCTTACCTGTTGTCCAAGTACTGCCCGGCAACTTGCCTCGAAAAAACTGCCGGCACCGGGCAGCGGCATCACAGGCAGCGATGGCTGAGGCATCGCGGAAGCCGCGTCACACGTAGCCACCCGGCCCAGCAGCGCAGCCATATGCTCACCAATCAGTGGCAGATTGGCATCGATATCGAGTATCCGCTTGATTTCAGCGAGCCACTGGCTGAGTCTGGCGCTGTCTTTGCCGGGATAGATATGTACTCTCAGCGCATGCTTTTTTGCAACAAGGCTCGCCTCAAACCAGCCTGCTTCGCCTTCAATACGCAGCGTACGGCCATAGCAAGGCGTGCCATCAGCGCTTAGAAACCACTCGGCACCTTCAATGGCCCGAGCCATAAAAAACTGTCTCAGCGCCATAAAATCATAGGGTGGCCTGAAGCCCAACATCAGACACAGCCCTTCGCTTTGCCGACTGGCCTGTTTGCAAGGCCGCTTAGACGCCCGCACCTGCCCTGGAGTCAGGTTCAGCGCCACTTTGAACACTTCATTGAAGCGGCGCAGTGAACCGTACCCTGCGGCAAAGGCGACATCGGTAATGGACAACTCGGTTTGATGCAGCAGCGCCTTGGCAAGCAGCAAACGCCGATAGTCGCCATAGGCCTTGGGAGACATCCCCAGTTGCTCCTGAAACAACTTGCGTAAGTAGCGGCTCCCCACCCCCAGCCTCGCCGCCAGTGCCTCCATGGCTGCGGCGCCGTCGCTATCCCTCGCATTCAGAGCACCGGCGTCTATCAGCGCCATGGCTCGGTTTAAGGTGGTTGCCGTACCACGCCAGGGGGCTGAGCCCGGCGCGGATTCCGGACGGCAGCGCAGACAGGGGCGCAATCCGGCGGCCGCTGCCGCCTGCGCTGTCGAGAAGTAACGCACATTTTCTTCTTTGGGCGACGGCGCCGGACACACCGGGCGGCAGTAGATCCCGGTGGAAAATACACCGGTAAAAAACAGCCCATCGAAGCGCGCATCGCGACTTAAGCGGGCGCGCTGGCAGGTTTCGGGACTCGGCAGGGACAAAGACATGGTCTTTCCTTAGCATTTGCGCTTTGGTTGTGGCGCTATTAGCTTAATGGCTTCACTCTACCGCAGCCGCCCTGCACCAACCAGCGGAAATCGGCCCTCAATATCAGTCGCTGAAAAAACAACACGCCGCCGGTATTTGCGATATGCTGTGCCATCAGTAAATGCAACTCGTTATCTATTAAGACATTGCCAATGAAAACCCTGTTTCGACTGTTCGAGCGCTGGACCACTGCCCTGCCCGAATCGGATGCTTCGCAGCCACCGTCAACCCTGTTTGCTTTTTGTCGTCATTACACCAAAGGCTTTGAAATTCCGCTCATTTGCATGTCGGTGCTCACCGCCATCCTCGCCATGCTCGAAGTGTCCTTATTCGGATTTATGGGGCAATTAGTTGATTGGCTTGCCAATAAAGACCCCGGCAGCCTGCTCCAGGATGAAGGCGCTTATCTGCTTGGAATGACCCTGCTGGTGCTTGTCGCCATTCCTATTTTAGTGCTGTTGCACGCGCTGATTGCCTACCAAAGCTTGCTGGGTAATTACCCCATGTCGATTCGCTGGCTTGCACACCGCTATTTGCTGAAGCAAAGCATTGGTTTTTATCAGAATGAATTTGCCGGGCGAATTGCGACCAAGGTGATGCAGTCGGCGCTGGCGGTGCGGGAAACCGTGATGAAGCTGCTCGATGTGGCCGTCTACATTCTCGTGTATTTCACCTCGATGCTGGTCATCATTGCCAGCAGTGACTGGCGGCTGATGATCCCGATGTTGGTATGGCTTGGGATCTATATTGGCCTGCAAATTTACTTTATTCCGCGGCTGAAACGCGTCTCTACCGAGCAGGCGGATGCGCGTTCCACCATGACCGGACGCATTGTCGACAGCTACACCAATATTTCCACCGTGAAGCTGTTTTCCCACACCCAGCGTGAAGCGGATTATGCCCGCGACGCCATGGGCGGCTTTTTGGATACCGTGTACCGGCAAATGCGCCTGGTGACCGGGCTCAATGTCAGCGTGCAAATCATCAACTATGTGCTGGTCTTTGCCGTGGCGGCAATCGCGATTGCGCTGTGGACCGAGCAGGCCATCACCATTGGCGCCATTGCCATTGCAGTCAGCCTGGCGCTGCGCCTCAACGGCATGAGTCAGTGGATCATGTGGGAAGTAAGCTCGCTGTTTGAAAACATTGGCACAGTGGTGGATGGTATGAATACCCTGTCCAAACCCACGCAAATTAAGGACGCCCCCAATGCCAAGGCGCTGCAGGTCAGTAAAGGGGAAATCCACTATCAGGGCGTGAGCTTCCACTATGGCGAAGGCAGTGGCGTAATTGAAGGATTGGAGCTCAATATCCGCCCAGGCGAGAAGGTGGGCCTGGTTGGTCGCTCGGGCGCCGGTAAGTCGACCCTGGTGAACCTGCTGATGCGCTTTTACGATGTTGAGAAAGGCGAAATCCGTATCGATAATCAAGCGATTCAGGAAGTTACTCAGGATTCGCTGCGGGCCCACATCGGCATGGTGACCCAGGATACTTCGCTGTTGCACCGCACTATTCGCGAGAACATCCTTTATGGTCGTCCCGATGCCAGCGAAGAAGAACTTAACAATGCCATCGACCGGGCTCAGGCACGGGAGTTTATCGAGCAGCTAAGCGACCCATCAGGCAACCACGGTTTGGATGCCATGGTGGGCGAGCGTGGCGTGAAGCTTTCCGGCGGCCAGCGCCAGCGCATTGCCATTGCCCGGGTGCTGCTGAAAGACGCGCCCATTCTGATCTTGGATGAAGCCACCTCGGCGCTCGACTCGGAAGTGGAAGCGGCGATTCAGGAAAGCCTGTATCAACTGATGGAAGGTAAAACCGTGATTGCCATTGCCCACCGACTGTCGACCATCGCCGCCATGGATCGCCTTATCGTGCTCGATAACGGCAAAATCGTTGAACAAGGCAGCCACAAAGAGCTGGTCGCACACGGCGGGATTTATGCCCAGCTGTGGGCACATCAGACTGGCGGTTTCCTCGGCACCGAGTAACAAAACTTCGATAAAAAAGCTCAGCCAAGGCTGAGCTTTTTATTACCCGCAGTTTTTATTTTCTTTTTGCTTCTCAGGATTGGTTTACAAACGGAGGTGCCGCCAATCATTTTTATCATTGCTGGCAGTAATAACCGATTGAGTAGCAGACGAGTGACTGGCCAGGTGACTTTGCAAAGCAGAAGCGACCTGGCAGGCAATGGACAGGTCCAGATTGGGATACGCTTAGATACCGCGAGAAAACAAAATACGGAAAGAAAACGCCAGCCTGGCCAACAGAACTGAAAGCCTAAAAAGAAAAAACCACCCGATTGGGTGGTTTGGTATTTGGTGGAGCTACGCGGGATCGAACCGCGGACCTCTTGCATGCCATGCAAGCGCTCTCCCAGCTGAGCTATAGCCCCGAAATCTTCACTGAATAAGCAAAAACTTCAGAAAATGTGGCATCCCCTAGGGGATTCGAACCCCTGTTACCGCCGTGAAAGGGCGGTGTCCTAGGCCTCTAGACGAAGGGGACCCCGGACTCACGATTAACGCTGTGAACACGTATTTGGTGGAGCTACGCGGGATCGAACCGCGGACCTCTTGCATGCCATGCAAGCGCTCTCCCAGCTGAGCTATAGCCCCGAAATCTTCACTGAATAAGCAAAAACTTCAGAAAATGTGGCATCCACTGGATACCGCCGTGCCATCCAAGATAGCGCGGTGTCCCACCGCCCGAGGGCTTTAGAACAGAAAATGTGGCATCCCCTAGGGGATTCGAACCCCTGTTACCGCCGTGAAAGGGCGGTGTCCTAGGCCTCTAGACGAAGGGGACCCCGGACTCACGATTAACGCCATGAACACGTATTTGGTGGAGCTACGCGGGATCGAACCGCGGACCTCTTGCATGCCATGCAAGCGCTCTCCCAGCTGAGCTATAGCCCCGAAATCTTCACTGAATAAGCAAAAACTTCAGAAAATGTGGCATCCACTGGATACCGCCGTGCCATCCGAAATAGCGCGGTGTCCCACCGCCCGAGGGCTTTAGAACAGAAAATGTGGCATCCCCTAGGGGATTCGAACCCCTGTTACCGCCGTGAAAGGGCGGTGTCCTAGGCCTCTAGACGAAGGGGACCCCGGACTCACGATTAACGCCGTGAACACGTATTTGGTGGAGCTACGCGGGATCGAACCGCGGACCTCTTGCATGCCATGCAAGCGCTCTCCCAGCTGAGCTATAGCCCCGAAATCTTCACTGAATAAGCAAAAACTTCAGAAAATGTGGCATCCCCTAGGGGATTCGAACCCCTGTTACCGCCGTGAAAGGGCGGTGTCCTAGGCCTCTAGACGAAGGGGACCCCGGACTTAAGTGTTTAGACTCGCTTAAAAGAGTGTGGTATCCCCTGGGGGATTCGAACCACTGTTACCGCCGACTCTCTACCCAGAGAAAGGGGCGGTGTCCTAGGCCTCTAGACGAAGGTGACCCCGGACTTAAGTGTTTAGACTCGCTTAAAAGAGTGTGGCATCCCCTAGGGGATTCGAACCCCTGTTACCGCCGTGAAAGGGCGGTGTCCTAGGCCTCTAGACGAAGGGGACCCGGACCACTGTTATCCTCGGTGACGAGCACTGGTTTTGCGAAACTCAGCGAAAATTGGCATCCCCTAGGGGATTCGAACCCCTGTTACCGCCGTGAAAGGGCGGTGTCCTAGGCCTCTAGACGAAGGGGACCCGGACCACTGTTATCCTCGGTGACGAGCACTGGTTTTACTAAACTCAGCGAAAATTGGCATCCCCTAGGGGATTCGAACCCCTGTTACCGCCGTGAAAGGGCGGTGTCCTAGGCCTCTAGACGAAGGGGACCCCGGACAGAGAAACTTGGTGGAGCTACGCGGGATCGAACCGCGGACCTCTTGCATGCCATGCAAGCGCTCTCCCAGCTGAGCTATAGCCCCTTGCTTCTCTTACTGCATTTGAGTGTGCTGCCAGCGTTGCTGACACCGTGTCTCGACTGCGTGGCGCATTCTATGCAGCACACCAAAATGTGTCAACGCCTTTTTTAGGAATTTATCCTATCTGCTACAAAATCAACCGCTTTGGAGATTCTTTGCTCAGAACGGGCCTTTCCGATGAGTTCCAGGGTGATATCCAGTGCAGGTGACTGCCCTGCCCCGGTCACGGCTACACGCAGTGGCATACCCACTTTACCCATGCCCACTTCCAGCTCAGTGGCAGTATCTTCAATGGCTTGGTGAATCGCTTCACGATTCCACTCGGTCAGCGCGGCCAGTTTCTGCTGCACCAGCTTGAGCGGCTCAAGCGCGACACCACGCAGATGCTTCTTGGCCTGGTCGGCATCAAACTCTTCAAAGTCCTCATAGAAGTAGCGGCTGGAGGCAGCCAGCTCTTTCAGAGTCTTGGCGCGCTCAGACAAAGCCGTCACCACGTCAGCCAGGGCTGGACCATTGCTGGTATCAATGCCCTGATCCTTCATGTGCCACTCAAGGTGCGAGGCCACATATTCAGGGTCAAGCGACTTAATATAGTGCTGGTTCAGCCACAACAGCTTTTCACTGTTAAAGGCAGAAGCGGCTTTATTGATGTCGTGTACATTGAAAAACTCAATCATCTCTTCGCGGGAGAAAATCTCCTGATCGCCATGGGACCAACCCAAACGCACCAGGTAATTGAGCAGTGCTTCCGGCAGATAGCCGTCATCACGGTACTGCATTACGCTCACAGCGCCGTGGCGCTTGGACAGCTTGGCGCCGTCATCACCCAGGATCATGGACACATGACCATACTCAGGCACGGGGGCACCCAGCGCTTTGAGGATGTTGATCTGACGTGGTGTGTTGTTGATGTGGTCTTCACCGCGGATCACGTGGGTGATACCCATATCCCAGTCATCAATCACTACGCAAAAGTTATAGGTAGGGCTGCCATCGGTGCGGCGAATGATAAGGTCATCCAGTTCTTCGTTGGCGATTTCGATACGACCACGGACCTGATCGTCAAACACAACACTGCCGCCCTGTGGGTTCAAAAAGCGCACCACATGTGGCTCACCTTCAGCGCGAGGCGCCGCGCCACGGCAGCAACCATCGTACTTCTGACGCTCACCCTTGGCCGCCTGCTCTTCACGCACGGCTTCCAGACGCTCTTTGGAGCAATAACATTTGTAGGCGGTACCGTTTTTCAGCATACCGTCGATGATTTCGTTGTAACGGTCAAAACGCTTGGTCTGATAGTAAGGACCCTCATCCCAGTTCAGGTTGAGCCATTCCATACCTTCCAGAATGGCGTCCACCGCCTCCTGGGTAGAGCGCTCAAGGTCGGTATCTTCAATACGCAGCACGAACTCGCCCTGATTGGCACGGGCATGCAGCCAGGAATACAGTGCGGTGCGGGCGCCACCAACGTGCAGGAATCCGGTTGGGCTGGGAGCAAAACGGGTTTTAACGGTCATATGAGACATTTGCCTATAAAACGAAGGGCCACTTGGGCCTTGTGTGGACGAAATTTTACTATTCTATCAGTGTCTGTTGCCGATGGAAAATCGGCGCAGCAGTCTTTGCCACGACGGTCGCTTCCAGCATTAATTCCCCCCCTCATCGGCAAACTTTCGCCCGGTTAAGCCTTTCGAGCATCAAAGGGCATGAGCTTATAGAACAAAAGAATGAGCAGCATTTAGAGAACAGCGTGCTTTTATCCTATGCTTGCTGTGAGCAAACACAGGAAAAAACCGATGGCCAATGTCAGTCAATCTGCGTCACTGGACAGCATCGCCGCCTATTTAAAGCGCCTGCATGGCTGCGATCAGGACACGGCCCAGCGCGAGGCGCGGGAAGTCATGCAAAACCTGATGGCCATGCGCCAGAAGGGTTTTATCAATGGCTGGTACTTCGATGAACGTGGTCATTTGGAACTGCTGCCAAGTGATGCGGTACTCAAACACCTGTCGCAGCCCAAATAACCGCCTTATATAAAGAGCTTACCCCAACGCCCCAACTTGCGCCGGCCAACGCAAACGACTCCAGTGGGCAGCAAAATAGGCGGAAATCCACCCATTGCCCGCAAAACAGTGAGCGGCCGCTCACACACGGCATCCACACCCTTGCGCCAGATCACATTCGCAACCCTTTCATTACCAACGAGTTAACTCATTGTTAAACACTTTGGCCTGGTCTTTGCCTATAACTATATAGACCTCGAGGGAAAACAACGCGGTATCCCAACCTTCGGGAAACGGAAAAAACACCTATAACGAACCAAGGGAATTCAACAATGAAACAGAACAAACGCTCACCCCTGCAATCTCTCGCCTTGTTTGGCAAAACCAGCCTGGCTGCCGCCCTGCTCGGTCTAAGCCTTGGTGCCGCCGCCGAGCCGGTGGAAATCAAGTTCTCCCACGTCGTGGCCGAAAATACCCCCAAGGGCCAGATGGCACTGAAATTCAAAGAGCTGGTTGAGACCCGCCTGCCCGGTGAATATAAGGTCAGCGTGTTCCCCAATTCACAGCTTTTTGGCGATAACAACGAACTGGCGGCCCTGCTGCTGAACGACGTGCAACTGGTTGCCCCGTCGCTGTCAAAGTTCGAGCGTTACACCAAGAAACTGCAAATCTTTGATTTACCGTTCCTGTTTGAAGACATGGCCGCAGTTGATCGCTTCCAGCAGAGTGAGGCCGGTCAGAAACTGCTGAACTCCATGAGCCGCAAAGGCGTAGTTGGCCTGGGTTACCTGCATAATGGTATGAAACAGTTCTCCGCCAACAACCCGCTGTCACTGCCGACCGATGCCCAGGGCAAGAAGTTCCGCATCATGCCATCGGATGTGATTGCCGCTCAGTTTGAGGTGGTCGGTGCCATTCCGGTGAAAAAGCCATTCTCCGAAGTGTTCACCCTGCTGCAAACCCGCGCCATTGACGGTCAGGAAAACACCTGGTCAAACATCTATTCAAAGAAATTCTTTGAAGTACAAACCCATATCACCGAAAGCAACCACGGCGTGCTCGACTACATGGTGGTGACCTCTGACACCTTCTGGAAGAGCCTGCCAAAGGACAAGCGTGACGTTATCAAGCAGTCGCTGGACGAAGCCATTGCCCTGGGTAACGAACTGGCGCTGAAGAAAGCCGATGAAGACCGTCAGCTTATTCTCGATTCCAAGCGTGTTGAATTGGTCACCCTGACACCAGCCCAGCGCCAGGCCTGGGTGAATGCCATGCGTCCGGTTTGGGCCAAGTTTGAAGACAAAATCGGCAAAGATCTGATTGACGCTGCCGAAGCCGCAAACAAACCCTGACATTGACTGGGGCGCCTGCGCCCCAAGCTGCCTTTATCACCAGGGACGATGATTGACCAAGGATGGTACAAAAATCCCGGGGAGAGCTTTCGT
The DNA here is from genome assembly GCF_003957745.1 of Shewanella khirikhana. NCBI lineage: Bacteria > Pseudomonadati > Pseudomonadota > Gammaproteobacteria > Alteromonadales > Shewanellaceae > Shewanella > Shewanella khirikhana. The sequence goes on from NZ_CP020373.1 coordinate 2,220,149, forward strand.
GATTTCTCGTATTTTAGGTTACATAGAAGAAGGTTTTCTCAACCTTCTCATCACCATGATGACACTGCTGGTGTTTGTCGAGGTGATTGCCCGCTTCTTTTTCAACACCGGCTTTTTGTGGATCCAGGAGCTGACACTGACCATCTGTGGTTGGTTTGTACTCTTTGGCATGTCTTACGGCATCAAGGTAGGCGCGCATATTGGTGTGGATGCCTTCGTCAAAAAGCTGCCCCAGGGTCCCCGCCGGATCACCGCACTGATTGCTGTCACCATTTGTCTGGCCTACTGCGCCATGTTCCTTAAGGGCAGCTGGGATTATCTGTCGCAGATTTATCAGATTGGTATTGGCATGGAAGATCTCGATGTGCCCGCCGCCCTGATGAAGCACATGAGCGAAGACTTTGCCTGGGACGTGATGCGTATCGACCCTGAAGATCCCGCCATTCCCCTGTGGATCAGTCAAAGTATTCTGATTATCGGCTTCGCCATGCTGACCTGGCGCTTTATCGAACTGGCCATTGCCATTTTCCGCGGCGCCTCAGTGGGCTTCAGCTTCCACGATGAAGCCAAAGAAAGCATGCATCTGGCCGATGGCAGCCCGGAAGCCGACAACAATAACAATGACGGAGCCAAGTCATGACCATAGCCACCCTGTTTTTGACCCTGCTGGTGTGTATGCTGCTGGGCATGCCGATTGCGATTGCACTGGGGTTCTCCAGCATGTTGACCATCCTGCTGTTTTCCAATGACTCGCTGGCGTCGGTCGCCCTCAAACTCTATGAGGCCACCTCGGAGCACTACACCCTGCTCGCGATCCCCTTCTTTATTCTATCGTCGGCGTTTTTGTCCACCGGCGGCGTAGCAAGACGCATCATCGACTTTGCCATGGACAGCGTTGGCCACATTCGCGGCGGTCTTGCCATGGCGTCTGTGATGGCCTGTATGCTGTTTGCGGCGGTGTCAGGTTCGTCTCCTGCCACAGTTGCGGCCATCGGCTCAATCGTGATTGTAGGCATGGTGCGCGCCGGCTATCCGCAAAAGTTCGCCGCCGGGGTTATCACTACTTCGGGCACCCTGGGCATTCTTATTCCGCCCTCGATTGTGATGCTGGTGTACGCCGCGGCCACTGAAGTATCGGCCGCCCGCATGTTTATGGCAGGTCTTATTCCCGGTTTGATGATGGGTATGCTGCTGATGCTCGCCATTTATATTGTGGCACGCATCAAAAACCTGCCATCACGCCCCTTCCCCGGCATCAAGGCACTGTCACTGTCCAGCGCCAAAGCCATGGGTGGTTTGGCATTGATTTTCATCGTGCTTGGCTCGATTTATGGCGGTGTGGCAAGCCCCACCGAGGCCGCGGCCGTGGCGTGCGTGTATGCCTACCTCGTTGCCGTGTTTGGCTATCGCGACATTGGCCCGCTGAAAAACGTGCCCTGGCGTAAAGAAGGCGAAGCCATTATTGCCGCCATTGGCCGCAACCTGCTGCATGTGGTGCTGGGGTTGATTAAAACCCCAACCGATAAAGAAGTGCGCAACGTGGTGCGCGACGGTGCCAAGGTCAGCATTATGCTGCTGTTTATCATCGCCAACGCCATGCTGTTTGCCCACGTGTTGACCACAGAGCGCATTCCGCACCTGATTGCAGAAACTATTGTTGGCTGGGGTTTGCCGCCCTGGGGCTTCCTGATCATTGTGAACCTGCTGCTGTTGGCTGCGGGTAACTTTATGGAACCTTCGGCAATTCTGCTGATTATGGCGCCCATCCTGTTCCCGATTGCGGTGCAGCTTGGCATTGATCCAATTCATCTTGGGATCATCATGGTGGTGAACATGGAAATCGGCATGTTAACGCCGCCGGTGGGGCTTAACCTGTTTGTGACGGCGGGCATTACCGGGCGCAGCATCGGCTGGGTTATTCACGCCTGTCTGCCATGGCTGCTTCTGCTGCTGGGCTTTTTGGTGCTTATCACTTATGTGCCGCAAATCAGCCTGTTCCTGCCGGAATACCTGGACAGCCTGAAAGGCTTTTAAACATCCATGGGGCAAGGCTTGATCCCTGCCCCATTTTGAGCGAGCCTAAGCCATAGATTTACTATGGCTTTTTCTATTTGAGATTGGGATAAATGCCGCTGACGCCCACGGTAAAACGACGTTTGAAAAACACAGCACTGGTGCTTGTTGGCCTGCTGCTGGTGCTTTACCTCACCTGGTCATGGCATATCCGCAGTGGCATGGCCGAGCTGTCTGAAAATTCACAAAAACAGCTCAGTGAACTGGTGAGTTTGCTCGACAGCCTGCTGCTGCGCTTTGAAACCATCCCCCATGTGCTCTCCACCAACCCCATGCTGGCCGACGCGCTGCTGGATCAGCGCAATCAGGAGAAAATCAGCCGCCTGAATCTGTATCTGGAAGAACTGCGCCACATTACCGAGGCATCAGATATTTACCTTATCGATGCCCTGGGCGTGGCCGTGGCAGCCAGCAACTGGCAACAGCCCTATTCGTTTGTTGGCCAGGACTACTCCTTCCGCCCGTATTTTACTGAGGCTATTGCCGGTGGTCAGGGCAGTTATTACGCCGTCGGCACCGCCTCGAACCGGCGCGGCTTTTACTTCTCGTTTCCGGTACTGGATAAAGGCGGCGTGCTGGGCGCCATTGTGGTGAAGCTGGATTTGACCGATATCGAAACCCAGGCCGCCGGGGTCGCCCAGGCGGGCCAGTACGATTTTATTATCACGGACCCAGATGACATCGTTTTTGCCTCCAACCGGCCGGAATGGCGCCTTACGTCCCTCACGCCGCTGACCCAAAGCAAGCAATACGCCCTCAATGCCAGTAAGCGCTATGCCAAACGGCAAATCAGCGAGCTTGCCATACATCCGGCTTACCGCGGCGTAGGTAAAGCGCTCAGCACCTATCGCATCGGCAAAGGCGCCGAGGCGGCGGATTATCTGGATACCGCGATTTTGATGACCAAGGCCGGCTGGCGGGTACATGTGCTGAGCCCTTTGGGCGAGGTGTACGCCGCCCTGTATCAGGTGTTGCTGCTTGCGGCTACCTGCTATGGCCTGCTGCTGCTGTTTACCTTGTTGCAGTACGAGCGCCGTCGAAGCCTCGCCAGGATGCAGCAGTCCAGGGATGAGCTTGAGCGGCGGGTCGAAGAGCGTACCGCCGAGTTGCAAGCGGCCAACACCCAATTGAAAGACACCCAGGATGAGCTGATCCAAGCGGCCAAGCTCACCGTGGTAGGCAGCCTGTCAGCAAGTATTAACCATGAGCTTAATCAGCCACTTGCCGCGATTCGCAGCTACACCCAAAACACCCAGACCTTCCTTGAGCGGGACATGCCACAGCGGGCCCGCGAGAATCTGGCCATCATTCTTGAACTCACCGACCGCATGGCCGAAATTGTCGGCCAATTCAAAAGCTTTACCCGTAAAAGTCAGGGTAAGGATCGGGCGGTGGCGCTGGATGAATGTCTGGCGCAGGCACTGACCATAGTGCAGCCCGAAATCGACAAACAGCAGGTGGCACTGAGTGTCAGCGCCGATCGCGACGATCTCAGGGTGTGGTGCGACGGCACCCGCTTGCAGCAGGTACTGGTTAACCTTATCAGCAACGCCCTGACGGCCATGGCCCAAAGTGAGCACAAGCGGCTGCACATCAGTCTGATTGAAGGCGATCCACTGCTTATTCGCATTCAGGATTCAGGCCCCGGTGTGCGCGACAGCCTGATGGAAAAAATATTCGAACCCTATTACACCACCAGTGAGCGGCAGGGACTGGGCCTTGGCCTGTCGATTTCCCGCCGCATGATTGAATCCATGCAGGGGGACATTCGCGTCTCCAATGCCCCCGAAGGCGGCGCCATTTTCGATATCGCCCTGCCCGCTTACAGCCCAGAGAAGGCACAATATGAGTCTTGATAATCTTGATGGCATCCAGGTACTTATCGTCGATGACGAGCCACATATCGGCACAGTGCTGGTGCAGTTATTTGAGCTTGAGGGCATTCGCGCCCTGGCCACTACAGACCCGCGTCAGGCGGCCACCCTTATCAGTCGCGACTGGCCCGGCGTGGTGGTAAGCGACGTTAATATGCCATCCATGGATGGCATTTCGCTTCTCGGCAAATGCAACGCCATCGATGCCAGTCTGCCGGTGGTATTGCTGACAGGTTTTGGTGATATTGCCATGGCGGTCAATGCGTTAAAGCAAGGCGCCTATGATTTTCTGGAAAAGCCATTCAATAACGAACATATGCTGGATGTGGTCAAACGGGCGCTGGAAAAGCGTGCCCTGACTCTGGAAAACCGCAATCTGAAAAAGGCGTTGGAGGCCCACGCCATTCCCGGGCCGAGGATCCTCGGTAACAGCCCGGGCATAGTTCGGCTTAGAAATCTGATAGACATGGTGCTCAGCACCCCGGCCGATGTACTGATTGAGGGCGAAACCGGCACCGGCAAAGAACTGGTTGCCCGCTGTCTGCACGACCACAGCCCGCGCCATCAGGCCAACTTTGTGGCCATTAACTGCGGCGCGATTCCGGAAAACCTGATAGAAAGCGAGCTTTTCGGCGCAGAAGCCGGCGCCTTTACCGGCATCGATAAGGCCCGGGTCGGCAAGTTCGAATTTGCCAATGGTGGTACCCTGTTTTTGGATGAGATTGAGTCAACGCCGCTGTCGTTGCAGGTGAAATTGCTGCGGGTGCTGGAAGACAGAAAAGTAGAGCGTCTTGGCTCCAATAAGTCGATTGCGCTGGATATTCGGGTGGTTGCCGCCACCAAGGTGGATTTAAAGCAGTTGTGCGACACCGGCGAGTTTCGTCAGGATTTGCTGTATCGGCTCAATCTGGTGACCATCCCGATTCCGCCGCTGCGTGAGCGCAGAGAAGACATTCCGCTGCTGTTTTTGCACTTTGCCCGGGTGGCGTCGGCCCGCTACCACAAGGAGCTGATTTACCCCAGCGCCGAGCATCATGCCCGCATGGCCGCCCACGACTGGCCCGGCAATGTGCGTGAGCTTCGCAATCTGGCCGAGCGCTACGTGCTGCTGGGGGCCGAATCAGCTTTTGCTGCCAGTCTTGGCGGCGCGGCGCAGCTGCATTCGGGGATGTCGTTAAGTCAGCGGGTCGAGTTTTTCGAGCGGGTACTGATTGAAGAAGCCCTGTCCCACAATCGCGGCTCCATCAAGCTCACCATGGAGCAGTTGGAACTGCCGCGAAAAACCCTTTACGACAAGATGCGCAAGTACGAGCTTGACCGTAAACACTACCTTAATGACAGCCCCGACGAAATTTGAACCAACGAAGATAAGCCGAGCGTGCTGACAAGGTACCAGCGGGCAACAGCTTGAGGGCCACCACGCCAGCCAGTGCCAACAGCAGCAGTGAGCCAAGCACCACAGCCGGCCACTGACCATGGTGCCAAAATGGCATCAGGAACGGGCCGCCAAGGGACGCTCCAAGGTAGTAGGCACAAAGATAAAGTGCCGATGCCTTGGCTCTGTGACCTGTGGCTCTGAGCGCGACCTGGCTGTTGCAACAGGCATGGATAAGGAAAAAGCCTGCGGCGCTCAGCAAGAAGCCACCGACAATGGCCTGTGTGGTATCAAACAGGGTGATGAGGCTGCCTGTCACCATCATCGCAAGCGACACCAACACCACTGATGCCACTCCGAAGCGGGCTACCAGGGTGCCGGAGCGATAAGCGCACAGGGTGCCACTGAGGTAGCACAGGAAAATCAGCGTTACTCCGAAACGGCTCCAGTGAAACGGCGCCTCGAGCAAGTGCAACTGAATAAAGCTGAACTGATTGACCATCACCATAAATGCCAGGCCGCCAAGCAGATAAAACAGTCGCAGGTGAGGGTTGGCAAGGTGCATGGCAAAACCTTGCCAGGCGCTCGATGCCGGTATTTGAGCTGACCGCTCGGCCTTGTTTTTCGCGTCTGTCGCGTTGCTCTTCTCTGCATTCGCGCTGCTCGTCGCAGCTTTCCCCTGATGACTCTGGCCAAAGGGGGATAACAGATAGTGACTGAGCCCAACCGATACCAAGGTCACTGCGGTCAGCAGCAGCGCGGCGCCTTGCCAGCTCAGGTACTCGGCCATCAGGCCACCCAGAATTCGCCCGACAATACCGCCAAAACTGTTGGCCGCAATATAAAACGCGCCAGCCTTCATTAGCGCAGACAGCGGTAAAGACTCGCGCATAAACGCCATGGCAATGGCGGGCAGTGCCGCCAGCAATATCCCCTGAACCAGCCTTAGCGCCAAAATGCCATGCCAACTGTCAATCAGCAGCATCAGCGGATTCGACAGTGCCAGCAGCCACAGACTGAAGATCAGCGGTTGATAGCGGCCGATACTGTCGGACAAGAGTGCATAGCCAAGCAGCGACAGCGCCAGCGAAAAGCTGGTCACAGATAAAATCAGGGTGGCCTCGCCGCCGGCAACAGCAAACTGCTCAGCCAACATCGGCAACATGCCCTGCATCAGATACAGGTTGATGTACACCATCACCGAGGCCAGCGCCAGGCCATGGATAAGCCTTTTGGCATTTGCCCTTGAAATTCTGCCCGACACTGCAACTCCAACCAAAATGAATCTATCAGGATTGCTTCAGGCTAGCGCAAGCCATAACATAACGATAATAGATAAATAGAATTCATTTATTGATAATTTTTATATTTAAGGCAAGCCACCTCCTATGGACATCAAGCAGCTGTCTCATCTGATTGCCGTCTGCGACGCAGGCAGTTTCACCCGCGCAGCCAAACGGCTGGGGTTGGCGCAACCGGCGCTGAGCCAAAGCATTAAAAAGCTGGAGCAGGAGCTTGAAGTCACTTTACTGAATCGAACGCAGGGCATGAGCGACCGGGGGATAAGGCTCACCGCCGAAGGCGAAGCACTGCTTGGGCACGCCCGCTTGATAGTCAACCAGCTGCATCAGGCCAAGGCGCAAATTCGCGCCATGGCAAGTCTCAGTGAAGGCGAAGTCAGGATAGCGGTGCCAGGCATGCTCGGCTCCTTCTATTTGCCCTCCCGGTTGATGGCCTTTCGCCACCGCTACCCCGGCGTAAAGCTCAGTCTGTTTGAAGGTGGCACCCGGGATGCGCTCAGAATGCTTGAGCAGGAAGAGGTGGATATTGCCATCATCACCGCCGGTGATTTGCGGCCCGAATTTGACTCCTGCCTGCTGCTCACCGAAGAAATGGTAGTGGCACTTGGCAGCGACCATCCCCTCGCCCAGCAACCAAGCGTTACTCTGGAAGACTTTTTAGCCCACGAGCTGGTGATGTTCAAACCCGGCTATTTTCACCGCGAGTGGCTGCTGTCCCAGGCAAGAGCGCTGGCCATCAGCCCGAATATTGCCTTCGAAACCAACCTGATAAACCTGATCAAACAGCTTGTTTCTCAGGGGTTTGCCATTACCAGTGTGCTGGATATGGTGATTACCGACAAAGACGGCATCGAGAAGCGCTCATTCAACCCGCGCATGTTCCTCGATTTGCATATCGCCTGGAAAAAGAAACGTCCGGTCGGAAAAGCAGACCGCAGCTTTGTGGAGTTTTTGCTGGAAAATCAGTAGTCCGCAGTCAATTGCACATAAAAAAGCCCGGCTAATGCCGGGCTTTTTGCCTTGGATGTTGATTACTTCATCCGACGACGCAGGAAGGCCACCGGTGCCAGCAGCAGTGCCAGCCAACCCAGAGAGCCGCCTGGGTCTGGGTTATCGGTAATAGATACTGAAACCAGAGTGGAATCAGAGTTCCCCTGACTGTCTTTTACTGTCAGATTGAAAGAAATGATTTCTGCTGCACCATCAGCGGAAGGTGCTTTGAACTTGAGAACGGGAGCTGTGGCATCAACCTTCACGGTTTTACCACCAAGCTGTGTCCACTCATAGGTCAAATCATCTCCATTGGGATCGTAGGAAACACTTCCATTCAGAGTAAGGGTCGCACCTTCATGGATACCTTTTGGCGCATCCACACGTGCTACCGGCTTCACTTCAGGTACATCGAAGCTATAGCTGTCGCTGATAAGCTTGGCCGTCGCGTTGTCGACCTTGTTGGTCAGCACCAGTTCGTTGGCTTTGCTGGCCTTGCGGGGGATCAGGTCGAAACTCACATCCTGTGCTTCCTGACCTGAAGCCATATCAATGCTCCAGTTAATGCTCTGGCCTTCCTGCTTACCATCGTGGCTGATGTTCGCCACTTCATGGCCCGCAGGAATAGACGCACTCAACAGGTAAGTACGGGTTTCCTGGGTCTTGTTGGCAGCAATACTGTTAACTATCTTGATAGCTTCGCCTGGCTCCACCAGACCATTGACCTTGGTCTGCGCCGGAGGAGTCACATCATCGGCTACCCGGGTAAAGATCACCGGCAGGTTAACGGTCGCCACTTTGGTATCTGAGGTTTGCAGCATAACCACTGCTAAGCCATCATCACCAGGCAATACATTAAGATCCCATGCCAGACTCAGGTCGAAATCCTTGTTATCACCACTCAGTGTCACATTGAAGTTATCGCTTGCTTCATTACTAAGGGTCAGGTGCTTAAGACCATAAGTATCTTTTGCACCGGCGGCGGATGCCTCGTAGTTTTGTACCACGACGTAGTAATCGCCGGCAGCAGGGTTACTCACCAGCACTGACTCTTCTGAACCCGCACGGGCCGAACTGGCCACAATGCTAAAGCCGCTGCCATCATCGTAAAGCACGTAGACATCCAGATCGGGAGACGTGGTATAGGCAATGGAGGCGGTGAAATAGAGCGAGCCAGCCGGAACCGGGAACTTAAACACGTCTACCTGATCGAAATCGTCGAATGGCTTGCCATTGGTGCTGTCCTCCGCCAGTTTGGACTCCAGCGTTTCGGCCAGTGCGATACCGGCAGAAGCTGATTTCACATCTGGCAAATCAAGCGCTTTCAAGCCAGAAATATTCATCTCATCGGCACTGCGGGTAGCATTCACAGTGATAAGCGATGGCAGATTACGCTTGGCGGCCTTAACAACCACAGGCATGGCTGCCATTGGATGAGCAGAAGAGTTCAGTTTCAGGTTGGCAAAGCCCCAGTCATTACCGAGTTTGGTCACATCGGCAGTCACAGTAATAAGCTGACTTTCACCCTTTTTCAGAGTAAAGCTTGCCGGCTCAACAGTATAGGCGACATCACCAACCACTTTCTCAACCGCCGCGCTCCATTCACCATCGGCGGTGGCGGTGACTTTACGGCTCCAGCTGCAACTGTTTACACACTTGCTGTCCTGCATCGATGGCAAATTGAGTTTGCGTGGGTCACCACCGGTATCCGGGTTGGCAATTTCATAATTCAGCGCAGACTCATCCATGATAAGGCCGGTTTTGGCAGCCAAATCCACGCGAATACGACCAGCACCCACGTCGAATGGGTCGGCCACAGTAGTGCCGTCGGCCTTCTTCATCGCCTGAGCTCCGGTGGCGGTCAACATCAAGGCAGAACGGATATTGTCTGGTGTCCAATCTTTATGCAGGGATTTCAGCAAGGCGCCGGCGCCGGCAACGTGAGGACTTGCCATCGAAGTGCCTGACATCAAGGTGAAATCAGCCGGATCGGTACCGGTTTTATCATGGCCGTACTGCTCATCGGCATAGGCGGCATAGATATCGGAACCAGGGGCTGCGACATAAGGCACCATCACATCAATAGAGCCATTGGGGCCGAGCAATGATGACGCGGATAAAATATCCGCCGGCTTTTCTTTGATAGCCAGCGCCGGGTCGATGGTTAACGTCAGTGCTGGGTTGGCGTCAAGCAGCTTTACGATTTCCAGGCCATCGGCATTACCAATACCGATTGCCGGAACCTTGATGTCTTCTACACCAGCCATGCCAAAGCGGGCGTTGCCTGAGCCATCACTGTTAAAGATAACAACGGCCTTGGCGCCAGCGGCTACCGCATGGTTGATCTTGTCAACAAACGCACAGCTGCCACGTTTAATCAGGGCAATTTTGTCTTTAAATACATCGGCAGCAAAGGCATTACAGCCCTGGAAGTTGGCTGCATCAACGGCACCGGCATACACCAGATTGCCGCTCACTGTCTCGGTCAAACCTGGGCCGGATGGTGTAAAGTCGAACTTGGTGTCACCCAGCATCATTTGCTGAGCGATATCACGGCCATGGGTAGAGTTGGCGACCGAAGTATACCAGGGAGCATGCTTGGGCGTGGTGTATGGCACCTGCTTGATGTTGGAGCGGGTGTTACCGGCTGCGGCGGCCACAAAAATACCGGCATTGCGTGCGGCCAGGAAGCCAAGCTCTGCGGCGCTGCGCCATGGATGACCACCACCGCTGATGGAATAGTTAAGTACATCCACCCCTTCTTTGATGGCATCATCAAGTGCCTTCAGCGTGGCAGAAGTGGGGCAGCCACTGTAGGTATCCCCGGTGTTACCAGGGTTACAGATCTGATACGCCACAATGTTGGCATGCGGTGCAACACCTGAAATCTGCTCAAACGTCAAACCGGTCTCAATGCCATCGCCAACCAGCTTGCCCGTTTCACCTTCAACAAAAGGAACATTTTTCAGGATGTTACCCGCTGCCGTGCTGGCAACGTGGGAGCCGTGACCACCATAGTCCTCGCCATTTTTAGCCGGCGGAGTTGGACCGAACACGTCCAAATCATCATAGTTTTTGGTGATTTCCGGATAGCTGTGAACACCAATCAGCTTGTCGTTACACATTCCGGCAAAATCGGCGGCACAGTCACCCACGTATACCCCTTGTCCCCATGGGTTGGTGTGATCGTAACCGTCACCACCCACATCGGCAAAAGATGGATGATCTGAGTTAATACCGGAGTCGATAATCCCCACAATCACGCCTTCACCCATGGCTTTGGTACCGGTGGCACTGCCATTCCATACCTTGGGTGAACCAATCAGCGCCTGGCTGGCATCGGTTTCCATTTGTTCAAGCTTTTCACGTTCGATAAAGGCCACTTCCGGCAGCTGAGCCAACTTTTGCGCCTGGGCCTGGGTCATCCGCATCGACACACCGTTGAAGGCATATTGGAAGCTGGTTACAAATTCGACGTCATCACCGGTTGATGCCTTGGCTTTTAAGACAAAGTTATCCTGCTTTGCTTTCAGGAAACTGGCATAGGCGCGCACTTCGGGCTTGCGCACATTCAGCTTGATGTTATTGACGTCACCTTTGGCGCGGGAAAACTGTGGGCTGGTCGCTTTAAATCCCTGGATTTCACCGTTGTAGTTGGCAACGGCTTTATCGGCAAGACGCACTATGTAGGTATGAACTTCATTACCAAGCCCTGCTTCAGCGATAAACTTGGGATGTGCCGAGTCGGCATTGCGATTACGTCCGCTGAACTGTTTAAGCGCATCGGACAGCGCCATTTCTCCCGATGCAGAAGAGACGGTCTGCGAAGAGGCAGCACCGCTGAGCAGAGCCATAGAAATGGCCAAGGCGATTTTGGTTTTCACTTTCTCGCTTCCTTGTAGTTGTTTGCATGTCAAACGCATTCAGGCGCATTTTTAGCCGCAGATGGCCAAAAACCACTTAAATGCTATTCCGAGCACTGTTCTGATTACGTTTTTATCTCGGAGGCGTGACATGTATCACGCAATGAAACAAATGAAAACCAAGCGTTAACCGTACATTTACCCGATATAGACAGATTTAACGCAATATCCAGAATTTACCGCATAAGACCCTGTAATCAAGCTTCAAGACGAAGGAGGTAACTAACTGTAAATATTGGATATTAACTGACAGCCAACAATGTAAAACCGTTAAAACTAATCACAACCCAATCTTGAAACAATTTTATTTCAACTTATTACCAAAACCACAAATAAAACATATTACAAACACTTTGATAACATCAATTAAATTACTACTTAACAAAAAGATGCGTCTCACCTATCGTTAAAGCTGAGATAAATGAAAAAAGGCGGCTTAAGCCGCCTTTTTTCTAAACACATCACTGTGCGTCCGGTTGATTTTCCGGCAGTGCATCGATAAACGCCTGAGTCGAATTACAGTGCTTATCTATTCGAACAATATTCGGATAATTATCCAAGGGCACATTAAATCGGCGTGCGTTATATACCTGTGGAATTAAGCAGGCATCGGCAAGAGTGGGAGAATCGCCAAAACAATACTGACCACTGTGGCGGGCGAGCATTTTCTCAATTGCTGCAAAACCTTCGTGGATCCAGTGGTGATACCACGCGTTTTTCACCTCATCGGACAGCGCCATGTCAGTAGCAAGGTACTGCAGCACCCTGAGGTTATTGAGAGGGTGCACTTCACAGGCAACCGCAAGACACATGGCGCGCACCTGGGCCTTGTCAATGGCCGATTCAGGCAGCAGTTTTGCCCCCTCGGCGCACTCTTCCAGATACTCCATAATGGCCAGTGATTGGGTCAGCACAGTGCCATCGTCCAGCTCCAGAGTGGGTACCAGATGTTGCGGGTTCAGGGAAACATAGTCTCGGGCGTGCTGCTCACCACCATTTTTCACCAGGTGTACTGAGTGCTGCTCAACCTTAATGCCTTTAAAATTGAGCGCAATGCGCACCCGATAGGCGGCGCTGGAGCGCCAGTATCCGTATAATTTCATTCATCTCTCCTTGGATGGACTCTTGTGGCCGGTTCAGTGCCGCTTCGCGCTGCTGTTCTCCCCTGCCCGCTCCTCTTCAGGTCGTCAGAAGAGGCCCTGAAGCCGGGGAGCCGCTTGCTCAATCAGCGCCAGCACCTGAGTCAAACACCGCTGTCGGCGGGCTCTCGGAATAAACAGCTAAGCACCAGGTAAGTCCATCATTGTCACGGCGATAAAAAACGGGGCCAAAGCCCCGTTTTCAAATCCTTTGGGCGTTAGCCCTTGTATTCTACTACCTGCTGATCGATGGCGCCGAAAATGCTGTCGCCTTTATCGTCGAGCATTTCGATACGCACGCGATCGCCAAAGCGCATAAATGGGGTGCTTGGCTTACCATCAGCAATCACTTCCAGCATGCGCTTTTCAGCCAAACAGCTGGAGCCGGCGCTGCGGTCATAGTTGGAGATGGTACCTGAGCCAATAATAGCACCGGCGCCAATGGGGCGGGTTTTGGCCACATGGGCCACCAGCTGGCTGAAGTTGAAGGTCATGTCCACACCGGCATTGGGCTTTCCGAACAGTTCACCGTTCAGGTGAGTAATAAGCGGCAGATGCACCTTGCTGTCCTGCCATCTGTCACCGAGCTCGTCCGGGGTCACCGCCACTGGCGAGAAGCTGCTGGATGGCTTGGACTGGAAGAAACCAAACCCTTTGGCGAGTTCACCCGGGATCAGGTTACGCAACGACACGTCGTTCACCAGCATCAGCAGTTTGATGTGCTTGGCAGCGTTATCAGTGCTCACGCCCATGGGCACATCGTCAGTGACGACGGCAATTTCAGATTCGAAGTCGATACCCCAGTCTTCGCTGCCAAGCTCGATGTTGCTGCGCGGTGGAATAAAGCTGTCGGAGCCGCCCTGATAAAACAGCGGATCGGTCCAGAAGGTTTCCGGCATATCGGCGCCGCGGGCCTTGCGCACCAACTCAACGTGGTTCACATAAGCACTGCCATCGGCCCATTGAAAGGCACGGGGAAATGGCGACAAACACTTGGTTTCATCGAATTCAAGGGTGTTTTCCAGCTGACCGTCGTTCAGGGCGTCGTACAGCTCTGTCAGTTGAGGGCTCAGCAGATCCCAGGCATCCAGCAGTTGCTGCATGGTGTGGGCAATGGCGGGTACGGCAACGGCCTTGGTCAGATCGCGGCTGACCAGCATCAGCTGACCATCACGGCGACCATTGTTATATGTGGCTAATTTCATTCTCTGCTCCTGTCCTCGAACGGCCGCCAACCCAACGGGTGCGGCTTTGCTTGGCGTAACAAATACCCCAAGGCGCGGCTATTTAAAATAGCGTGACCAAAATCACAGTTCGCGCGGGATTGTCGCCATTTGTAAACATAATAATACAGTTATCATCCCGCCCCCACGGGGCGGGTTTCGCCATTCATCGCTGCTGCAATTTTGCACCACCGACTGGCAAATTCCATTTACAGCCCAGACTCAGCGCTTCTTGCTGATCTTGTACTCGCGAAGCTTGTTGGCAATGGCGGTGTGGCTGACCCCAAGCTTTTTCGCCAGCTGGCGGGTGCTGGGGTAAGCCGGATACAGACGTCGCAGCAAGCTGGACTCAAACTGGCGCATGGCCTCATCCAGGGTACCTTCGAATTGATTATCGAAATAACCGAAGCCTTCGGCGTAGGATGGCAGTTTCAGCTGCTCAACCGTAAGCTCCGCCGAGCCATCCCACATGGATACGGCACGAAACACCGCATTTTTAAGCTGACGTACGTTGCCGGGCCAGGCATAAGTCAGCAGATGGTCGCGACAGCTCGGCGAGATGCGGCGCATCGGGCTGGAAAGCTGCTGGCTATAGTGCTCAAGGAACATCTCGGTGAGTGGGATGATGTCTACTTTACGCTCACGCAGCGACGGCAGGTGGAACGACAGCACATGGATGCGGTAGTACAGGTCCTCACGAAACTCGCCCAATTGGCAAAGTTCGGCCAAATTCTTTTGGCTGGAGCAGATAATACGCACATCCGCCCTCACCTCTTCATCGCCGCCGATACGCCTGAAGGAACCTTCAGTAAGCAGGCGCAGCAGCTTGACCTGCGCCGCCTTGGACATCTCGGCTATTTCATCCAAAAACACGGTGCCGCCCTTGGCTTCTTCAAACAGGCCACGCTTAATGATTTGGCCATCGCGGACAAAGCCAAACAGCTCTTCTTCGGCGGCGCTGTCGGGCAAGGCGGCACAGTTAATGGCAATAAAGGGGTGTTCACGGCGCATGCTGGCGTCGTGGCAGGCACGGGCCATCAGCTCTTTGCCGGTGCCGGTCTCGCCGGTGATCAGCAAAGGTGCATCCAGCTGGGCCATGCGTCTGGCCTGCTTGAGCACTTCTTTCATCTTGTCACTGACAGCCAGTACGTTCTCAAAACCGGCGGTCTGATTTTGCAGTGCATTGAACTGCTTACCCACCCGGGCGGGGGATTTCAGCGACACCACGGCGCCGGCCAGAATGCTTTTGTCATTCTCATCAGGCAGATAAATAGGCAGCATTTCGGCCAGGTATTCATTCTGGCCAATCTGTACCCGGGTGGCCTGGGCCAGCACCTGAGCTTCACTGAGCCAGCGGCCAAAGTTGAAGCCCTGCACCCAATGATTGAGCGGCTCTTCCACCACTTCATGTTCCTGCATGCCCAAAGTCATCAGCGCCGATTCGTTCACAATACGAATGCGCCCCTTCACATCGAGGGAGAATACGGAGTCAGGCAGGGTTCTGAGCAGGGTTTTGAGCGCATAATGCTCCTGCTCGGACGGCATAAAGGCCACGGTACGCACATCGTGCACACTCTCGACCTTACGAATTTGCGGCATCAGCGCGCTCAGGGTATCGAAACTCACCTCAGCGAACTGGAAATACAGAAAACCACGGTTACTGGCATCGATGGCAAGCAGGTTAATACCGTACTTTTCCAGTACGATAAGGATGTCCTTGGCAAGACCTACCCTGTCCTGACAGCTCACTTCCAAACGCATATCTGCATGTATCCCTTTGTTGTGTTGTTTTTTGGGAGTTAAGGCCACATCACCCAATTGGCGTCCATGACCTTGCAAGAGTACCTGGCGCTATACGGTAGAAGGTATTGGTTAAAGTGGCAAGTCTTGTTTACAGAACAAAGATTCAGACATAAAAAAATCAGCACTCCACCTCAGGTAAAGTGCTGATTTATTTTAATTAAGACTTAGTCGAGCAACTGGTCTGTCTTGGCTGCCATGATAAAGTCGTTACGGTGCAGGCCTTTAATAGAATGAGACCACCAGGTCACAGTCACCTTGCCCCACTCGGTGAAAATGCCCGGGTGGTGGAACTCTTCTTCGGCGAGATCGGCAAGTTTGTTGGAAAACGCCATTGCCAGCTTGAAGTTCTTGAATTTGTAGACCCGCTCCAGCTGCATCACGCCATCGCGTACCTGCACACTCCAGTCGGGGATCATCCGGATAAGCTCAGCCAGCTCGGCGTCGGTGACTTTTGGGGCATCAGCCTGACAGGCTTCGCACTTCATGGATGCTAATTCGCTCATTACTGCTCCTTTATTCTTATCGTTCAAACGGCTTTGGCTTTGGGCTCAAACAGCGGGGCATGCAGCCCCAAAGCACGGGCCTTGGTGATGGATTGCATAATGTCCATACGGGCAATCTCATCAAGAAAATCAATGTGTTCAATTTCAAAATACACAGGCTGCATAATATCAATTCGGTAAGGCGTGCGCAGCACATCCACCAAATCGAAGGGTTTACGCA
This sequence comes from Shewanella khirikhana, assembly GCF_003957745.1. Classification (NCBI taxonomy): domain Bacteria; kingdom Pseudomonadati; phylum Pseudomonadota; class Gammaproteobacteria; order Alteromonadales; family Shewanellaceae; genus Shewanella; species Shewanella khirikhana. The sequence goes on from NZ_CP020373.1 coordinate 2,236,573, forward strand.
GCGGCGTATCGCTGAAGGCATAGAGGGTCTCACCGGGGGAGCTTAAAATGCCGCCACCATAAATGCGCCGCTCACCGTCTTTGCTCTTGAGCAGGCCAAATTCCACGGTAAACCAGTAGAGCCTGGCGAGAAACACCCGCTCTTCCTTGGTGGCGGCCAGACCTAGCTTGCCATAAGCGTGGGAGAAGTTGGCAAACGCCTGGTTGGTCAGCAAGGGGCAGTGACCAAAAATCTCGTGGAAAATATCCGGCTCTTGCAGATAATCGAACTCTTCGCGGCTGCGAATAAAGGTAGCCACCGGAAACTGGCGATTGGCCAGCAGCTCAAAAAAGCGCTCAAAGGAAATCAGCGCAGGCACGGCGGCGGTTTTCCAGCCAGTGGCATCCAGCAGGATGTTGTCTACTTCGGCAAGCTGCGGGATCCGGTCGGTAGGCAGACCAAGCTTCTCCAGTCCATCCAAATATTCCTGGCAGGCACGGCCCGGCAGGTTGACGGCCTGGCGCGCATAAAGCTCTGCCCAAATCTCATTTTCCTGTTCCGGATAGGCGATAAAACCATTCGCATCCGGCTTTCGGGCAACATACTCTGTACTCATCTCGTGTTTCACTTCACGTTAACTGCGACCCCCCAATAGTGTTCCAAGGGCCAATTTTTGTTAACTGCCTCACGTTTTATTCCGCCGTGCTGTGGCAGGTATTTTTGTAAAGCTTTTATTACAAGCAAGAAACAGAGCAATAACTCAAGCTGCCGGATTGGCACCTCCAAAATCCCGAACCCAGACGATAGATTCCCGATTAAGCAAACAGATGAAAAATTTCGTTAAACAGTCTGGAAGTCAATGGTTTTTCACAAAGGCTCCATTACAATAAGTGGATATTCAGCGTGCCGGGGCCGAGGAAGGCCAGGGCAAAAAACCACCAGGGCAAACCATTAAGGATGACCATGAAACAGTCCAAAATCCGCAAGGCCGTGATCCCGGTTGCCGGCCTCGGAACCCGTATGCTCCCCGCCACCAAGGCTATCCCCAAAGAAATGCTGCCTGTGGTAGATAAGCCACTGATCCAATACGTGGTCAGCGAAGCCATTGCCGCCGGTATCAAGGAAATCGTGCTGGTAACCCACGCCAGTAAAAACTCCATCGAAAACCATTTCGATACCAGTTTTGAGCTGGAAGCTCAGCTTGAGCGTCGGGTAAAGCGTCAGCTCCTGGACGAAGTTCAGGCCATCTGCCCCAAAGACGTGACTGTTATCAGCGTTCGTCAGGCCCAGGCCAAGGGCCTTGGACACGCCATCCTCTGTGCCCGCCCAGTGGTAGGCGATGAGCCCTTTGCGGTGCTGCTGCCCGATGTAATTATCGATGACGCCAAAAGCAACCTCGCCACCGATAACCTTGCGGCCATGGTCAAGTATTTCGATGAAACCGATACCGGCCAAATCATGGTGGAAGAAGTGCCCCATGAGATGGTAAATCAATACGGCATCGCCGATATCAATGGCGTCAACCTCAAGGGCGGCGACAGTGCGCCCCTGTCGGCGTTGGTGGAAAAACCCGCCGTCGACCAGGCACCTTCAAACCTCGCCGTTGTGGGCCGCTATGTGCTGCCAAAGGAAATCTGGCCTCTGCTTGGCCGCACCCCCGCCGGTGCCGGTGATGAAATCCAGCTTACCGATGCCATTGCGATGCTGATGGAGTCGGTGACGGTGAACGCCTATGGTATGGTGGGTAAGAGCCACGACTGTGGCAACAAGCACGGCTATATGCAGGCCAACGTCGAATATGCCCTGCGTCATCCCGAACTTGGGAAAGAATTTGCCAAGTACTTAAAACAAATTGTAAAAGGACTCAACTAACATGACCATTCTTGTGACCGGCGGTGCTGGCTATATCGGCAGCCACACAGTGGTGGAATTGCAAAAAATCGGCGCCGATGTGCTGGTGCTGGATAACCTGTCCAACTCCTGCGTGGAAGCACTCACCAGGGTTGAGCAGATCACCGGCATCGAAGTGCCCTTCGTTCAGGGCGACATTCTCGATAAAGCGCTGCTGAAAAAAATCTTTATGGACAACGACATCGAAGCCGTTATCCACTTTGCCGGCTTCAAGGCGGTGGGAGAATCTGTCGCCCAGCCGCTGCGCTACTATGAAAACAATGTCACCGGCACTCTAGTGCTGTGTCAGGTCATGGCTGAGTTTGGGGTAAGGCACCTGGTGTTTTCATCCTCTGCCACCGTATATGGCGACCCTGCCAGCCTGCCGATTACCGAAGATTTCCCCACCGGGGCCACCAATCCCTACGGCCAGTCCAAGTTGATGGTTGAACATATCCTTGCGGATCTGCATCACTCAGACCCAAGCTGGAACATCGCCCGTCTGCGCTACTTTAATCCGGTGGGTGCCCACGAAAGTGGTCTCATCGGCGAAGATCCCAACGACATTCCCAACAACCTGATGCCCTTTATCAGTCAGGTAGCCGTGGGGAAACGGGAAAAGTTGGCGGTATTCGGCGATGACTATCCCACCCACGACGGCACAGGCGTACGCGACTACATCCACGTGGTTGACCTTGCCATTGGGCATTTAAAGGCGCTGGATAAACTCAAAACGTCGCCTGGGCTTGTCACCTACAACCTGGGTACAGGCCAGGGTTACAGCGTGCTCGACATGGTCAAAGCATTTGAAAAAGCGTCAGGTAAGCCGGTGCCCTACCAAATTGCGCCGCGCCGCCCCGGTGATATCGCCGCCTGTTACGCCAATCCGGACAAAGCCCGCGAAGAGCTTGGCTGGCAGGCGAACCTCAATGTGGACGATATGGCCCAAAGCAGTTGGCGCTGGCAGTCTGCCAATCCCAACGGCTACAAGTAACCGGCACCAATCCGGGCCCCTGGCAGTCGTCAGGGGTCCCAGACTATCAGCGGGGCCTGCATTCTGGATGGGCTTAAAACTAAAAATATGAGTGAAAACATCAATCTGAGTAGAAGACGGCTTTTTAGCCGCCGAAAAGACACCGCACTGCGCCCACCATTTTTGCGAGAAGGCGTCGATTTTACTGATGTGTGTACCCGCTGTGGTGACTGCCTGGCAGCTTGCGAAACCCATATTTTAATCAAAGGCGAAGGCGGCTTTCCCGAGGTGAGTTTCAAAGATGCCGAGTGCACTTTTTGCGGCCGCTGCCATGAAGTCTGCAAAGAGCCGCTGTTTGATGCCGAAAAGTCACCCGCCTGGGATTTAAAAGCCGAGATATCCAATGCTTGCCTCGCTGAGCGTGGGATTTGGTGCCAGAGCTGCAAAGATGCCTGCGACGAGCGCGCTATCAATTTCACCCCAGCAGTAGGTAAAGCTCCGGCACCACAGCTTAGCCTGGATGCCTGTACCGGCTGCGGCGCCTGTGTCGCCCCCTGCCCGGCCGATGCCATCAGTATCAAACGCGGCGGCGAATAACCGCAGCAAGCATAAAGGTGCACGTACCCATGCGTTCCCAACGCGGCGAAAAACACCGGCGGCGATGCGATAAAGCCGCGACCCAGCCGGCGCAATGGCACAGCAAGCCAAATTTCTGACGCAAGTGCCAAAACTTAGTGGTTTGCAGGGCCGCAAAACAAGGTTAACATCAGTCAAACAGACTACTCATATCCCTGAACTATGTTTGGAAAAAATAATAAATCCCAGGCTGGCCTGACTTTTATTTCCCCCGGTACCCGCTTAAGTGGCGAGACCCGTTTTGAGGGGGATGCACTCATCGGCGGCGAGCTGCTCGGTACCATTCATGCGCTGGCCAAAGTCACCATTGAACCCGATGGCGTGGTCGACGGCGTTCTCCACTGTAACGAGCTGAAGGTTTCTGGCCTGTTCAAAGGCAAGCTGCAATGCACCAAACTCACCATTGCCAACGGCGGCACTGTGGAAGGTGAAGTAAAGTGCGACAGCATGGAAATCTTTGAAGGTGGACAGTTTATCGGGATCCGTACCCGCGACAGCCTCTCAGGCGAGTTGCTGGAAGCAAACGATGAAGAGCCTGTGCTGTTGAAGCAGGGCTAAACCGGGCGACAACCCGGCAAACACATCAGCAAAACGCGGCTCGGGCCGCGTTTTTTGTTTTCTAATCTCGGTCAGGCCAGTTTCAGGTCTGCCGTTTCAGGTCTGCCAGACCGGCGTTGCAGTTTGGGCACTGCTGTTTTGGCGCTGCTGTTTTGGCACTGCAGCTTTGGCGCTGCAACTTTGGAGTTGGTGGTTATCATTTTGTTAAAAATATGATATCCATCAAAGCATACGTCGGATTATTTGTTAGGCTCAATAGCATCACTTTGCGATAGCCTGAGCCATGAATAAGCCACTGGATAAACAACTCGCCGAGCTGGACATTTTTTCACTGCTGCTGTTTCGCGCCATTTTTGAAACCGGCCACGCCAACAGCGCTGCCCGTCAGCTGGATGTCTCCGCCCCCAAAGTCAGCCGGGCACTGGCGAGCCTGAGGCTAATATTTGCCGATGAGCTGTTTTATCGTCGTCAGCAAGGATTGAAACCCACCCCCCTGGCAGAGCAGCTCTACCCCGCTATCCGCGAACTGACCGATAGCATCACCTCGCTGTCGCTGCGCTTAAAAGACCATCAGGCATTTCACCGCCAAAGTAACCCTGTGTATAACCTTGCAGTCAGTTCGGGACTGATGACAACCCTGGCGCTGGAATTTAACCGTCAGCGCAGTCTGGCGCCCGATGTCACCCTGCACCTGTGGCAAAATGACACCGCCGATCGCATCCACGCCGGGGATCTGGATTTGGGGCTGGCGCTGGCACCTGAGCCCCATAACGACCTCAGTTTCGAGCGTCTGTGCGACACACCAGGTCTGTGCCTCGTCGGCGCCTCAAACCATCCGGTGTGGCAGCTCGATGACATTCATCTGGAACAGATCTGCGAGTACCCGTTTTTGTGCATGAATCATCCAGGCTTCAATGACAGGGTCGATCCGCTGGAACTCTTCTGCCACCGAGAAGGACTCACCCCACCTCAGGTGGTGCGGGTTTCCGACAAAGAAGAGTGGTACGCCCATCTACTGACCCAGGGCAGTCTGTCATTTGCGTCACCGCTGGAAACCCGCCTGGTGGAATCCCTCCCGGAAGTGAAGCTTCGCCGCCTGGGTGCCCGAGAGCTGGACAGACTCCATACCGGCATTGCCATTCCCGGGCTGTATCTGGTTGAAAAGCCTGCCCATCACCGCCGCTATGGCCCGGAAGTTCGCCAAAAAATGCTGCGAATTATCGGCCTGACACTGGGGCTGGAAACCGATATCACCGAGGTAAATTTCAGTATTTGAAATTGCCAATTCCCAAACTCGAAATTCGCAATTCAGAGATTAAATACCTGTTTCACACATTTGAAACAAGGTCGCAACTACCACTTTATATATACATCGAACGTCCTATAGTGGAGGTACTGCAACAGCAGTCTTAGGGCTATAAAGGGACGCGATGATGAAAAACTACAATAGATCTCTGCTGACGATAGCACTCCTCAGTGCCCTGACCATTACCGCCTGCGGCGACGGTAGCGATGGTCAGGACGGCGCACCCGGTACCCCAGGCGCCCCCGGAACTCCCGGAACCCCTGGCACACCCGGCGCTCCCGCCGGTTCAGTCGTCAACACCGCTGAAACCGCCGCAGATGTCACTTTCGAAATCCTGCCTGCCGATATCAACGTGGCGGGCTCTGGCGAATTTGCCATCAAGTTCAAAGCCATGGGTAAAACCGCCCAGGGCAAAACCGTACCATTCTCCGGGTTGGACATGGTCTCGCTGTATTCACTGACGCTGAGCACCAACAGCAGTGGCAGCGGCGCACCTTTGGAGTGGGTGAATAACGCCATGGTGCAGGATCTGGGCTCCTCCATGTACTGTACCCTGACCGGCACCTACACTTCCCGCGGTCAGACCGGTAATGCCTGTACCCTGGTGGAAGATGCCAATGAACCCGGCACCTACACAGGCACCTGGACCCACGACGGGGCCGCCCCCATCATGAATGCCAGCGATGATTTGAATGCCACTCACCGTCTATTCCTGAGGGCGTACAACATCAAAGACAGCGCCGGTGTTTCGGTACCAGATAAAGTCCTGTCAGACAGACTCGACTATGTACCTGCCACAGGTGCCATTGTCGAAGCGACCGGAAAAGACACTGTCTCCGATGCCGCTTGTATCAGCTGTCACGGTAATGTGGACGGCCGTATCGCCAAGATTGAAGCGCACCACAACTACCAAAGTGTTGAAAACTGCGTGGCCTGCCACAACCCAGATAATCAGCCCGATGAAGCGCAACTTGCCGAGGGTTGGCTGTTTGATTTTGGCCCCATGGTGCACCGTATCCACGCAGGCCATCACATCAGTGACTTCCTCTCTGGTGAAGCCAAAGAATACTTTGGTGAGCTGGGCTTCCCAGGTGAGCTGAGCGAATGTACCAGCTGTCACAACAATGGTCCTTCCTGGACTGACAACATCTACCGTCAGGCGTGCGTGGGCTGTCACATCAACGTGAACTTTGAAACCGGTGACGGTCACTCCGACTTCGACCTGGCCCAGGCCGACGATACCCAGTGTAAATCCTGTCACGGCAGCGGCAGTTTAAGCCCCGCCATGGCACACAATGTGGGTAAACGCGCTGAATACGCCGAGCTGTTCAAAGTGGAACCTCAAAGCGCTACAGTCACTGACCCTACCCCCGGTGATGGCATGAAGACATTGACCGTCAGCGCCAAGATCACCATGAATGGGGCGCCGGTTGCCGATGGCACAGTGCTTACCGACTACATGACCAGCACCTCACGTCCGCTGCTGATTGGTAACGTGAACGCCGGTGGTTTTGTCAATGGCGATTTGAACCTGAAAGTCACCGATAACCCTGTGTTGTCAGGCGGCGTGTTGACCGTCAGCAAAGACTTTGCCGAAACCATGCTGACAGGCACCATCTATGTCACAGGTGAAATTCAGCTTTGTGCCAACGATGGCGCCATCGTGAAATGTCGCGACGCACTTGGCGAAGCCATCGAAGGTCTGGACTTTGGCAGTGACCATGGTTTGGCCAACGCAGCCCCTATCACTTACTTCAACCTGGACGACCCAGCCGGTGCCACAGTGCTGGCACGTATGGACGATCCTGCCCGGATCACAGTGGACGAAGCCAAGTGTAATAGCTGCCACCAAAACCTGACCCACGTGAAAGGCACCCACGGTGTGACCGAATTTACCCAGTGTATGGCGTGTCACAACACCCTGGCAGGCCGTTCAGGTCACCCTGTTGAGTACGATACCGGCGAAGTGGATGCCGATGGCAACCGTATCTTCGAAACCATCACAGATATCACCTTCAGCCAGCGCGATCTGTTCACTGTGGCGCACCGCTTCCACAGCGGTAACTGGGATGCACGCCGCGGCGTACCTGCCATCTATCTTGACAAGAACATGGAACTGCAAGGTTATCCAGGTGTGGCTACTGACTGCTTTGCCTGTCACCAGGACAACGCCAAGTTCTTCGCCAACGATGGCGGCCTGACCTCCGGCAAGCGTGCCATCAAGGTCAGCACCAGTGCTGAAGAGTACATCACTCCATTGGCTGAAGCCTGTCGTACCTGCCACGAGCACTCAGACGGTGCCGCCGTGGCCCACTTCAAGAGCAACGGTGCCTACGTTCAGGGCGAGCCTGCAACCACCGCCAATCTGCCGGTAGAAAGCTGCGCCACCTGTCACGCAGAAGGCAAAGCCTATGGTATCGACAAGGTGCACGCAGAGGCCTCTCACTAAGAGGGCACCTTCAGGGCTACCCTGCAAAGCCCAACTTATCTCTGCAATTAATTGGGGGCCGTAAGGCCCCCTTTTTTAACTTTCCAGCCTCTGCAGCCATGCAGATTTATAGGCCCTGAGTCTTCTTGCAACCACCATGGGTTCATCGTCCAGGGCATCAGCAGGAATAAACAAATGATAGCCAAGGTGCTTATCCAGAATAAGGGTCCTGTGGCCAAACATGGCCAGCACGCCGCGGTAACGTTCGCCATCGGTGACAAGGGGCGTAAACTCGGCGCCGAGCTGGGTTTCCAATGTCTCCAGCGCCTCGTCCTGGGCCGCCGCCGTCATCAGCAGCGGCCGCTGCTCAGACAAAAGCCCCGTGGCAAGCCTTGGGGAGATCACATCCAACAGTGGGTTGATACGCTTAAGCTTGATGCCGATAAAGGGCAAATCCAGACTGTCGAGCCCCTGACTTACTCTGGGTACATCGATACGGGCAATGTTGTCCCACGCCAGCGCATAGCGTCCACGGCGATGAAAATAGTAAAAGCCGCTGCTATCGCACCGCACCGACTCCGGCGGCTGAGACACCTTGGCGTAGCCCAGGATAAGCCCCACTGAGCCCAGCGCAAACAGCACTATCCCCAAACCAAACAAGGTTTTGGCAAACAGGAACACACACAGGGCCGCACAAAACAACAAGGCACTGATAAGTGACAGCGTGATGCCGTTACGCTTGCTGGCGGGCACTATTATCAGGGGTTCAAGAGACACCTGGGACTCGGTGGATGCCACTGCGGCATCCCTGGATTGCGGGTCAGTCATCATAGATCCGGTAGTGTTAACTTTAATATCTTAGGGAAAACCACAACATACCTACGTATTCGTGGATGGCCATCTGCGAGTTATACAGTTCGCGGGCACTTAAGCGCCACCAATATGAACGCCTGGCAGTAAAGTCGGTGGGCGCCGCTTCGGCGATAACGCCTTCATGGGCAAACATGGCCATGGCGCGCGCCATATGGGCGGCGGACGTGACCAGCCTCACCTTGTCAATCCCCAACGCCTTGATTTGACGGGCTTCTTCCAGGGTGTCCCGTGGCTGCGGCAAAACAATTATTCGGCTCTCATCGACACCAAGCTCGATGGCCGCCGCCCGCATCACCTCGGCATGGGGACGGGTGTTCAGGCCGCCACTGAAGCCGCTGACCACCAAGGTGCACTCCTGCCCCAAAGACAGCTGCCGCACGCCTTCGCTGAGCCTTGCCAGCGCAATGGTCGACAACTGCTGCACCGCACTGCCGTGGATATCGTCTTCATGACCCGAGCCCAGCACTGCCACCACACAGGGCCCTGATATGGGCTGTGATGTGGCCGAAAAACGACTCTCCAGCGGCGATACCAGCAGGCGACTGCCAAAGGATGAAGATAGAAACACCAAGGTAATCAAGGCGCTGGTGACCAGAGATTTTGCCAGCACACGTCTTCGCCACAGCCACAGGGCCAGCAGCAACAGCAGCACCAAGGCCGGAATGGGCATGATCAGCAATGAGAGGATTTTTTTAAGCCAGAACATGGGTAAGCGCTTGCTAAAAATGATGAAACAAGAGCTTACCCAAGGGATGAGATGAAGGCTATCAAAAACGTAACGCCCGCATCAGTCGATGCGGACACAGACTTGGCTTCGGTTAGGTTCAGCGCTTTTCCCACAACCAGGCGGCGCCACGCACGCCGGATGAGCAGCCGTAGAGGTTTTGGACCACAGGGGTGCGACACTCGCCGCCCAGCACATACTTGGGCAGAATTTCCGGCAAACGGCTGTAAATCGCCTGCACATTGGACATGCCGCCGCCAAGCACAATGGCGTCCGGGTCCAGGATGTTGATCACATGGGCAAAGGCGCGCGCCAGGCGGTCAAGATAACGATCGAACGCCTCATTGGCGAGCTTGTCACCGGCATCCACCAGCGCCATGATATCAACGCCGGTGTCAGCACTGCCGCCATGGGCCTTGTAATCGCGCACAAAGCCGGTGCCTGAAACGAAGGTTTCGATGCAATCTTTGTTGCCACAGAAGCACTGGGTAGAGTTGAACTCGTCAGCACGCATCCAGGGCAGAGGGTTGTGTCCCCACTCGCCACCGATGCCATTGCCGCCGCCATGTACCCGGCCATGGAGCGCCAGACCGGCGCCGCAGCCGGTGCCGAGAATCGCACCAAACACCACGCCCTTGCCGGCCGCAGCGCCATCCACGGCTTCGGACACTGCAAAACAGTTGGCATCGTTGGCAACCCGGACTTCACGGCCCAGGATTTTGCCAAGGTCACGGTCAAGCGGATGGCCATTGATCCAGGTGGAGTTGGCGTTTTTCACAAGCCCTGTATAAGGGGAAATCACCCCGGGGATCCCAATCCCCAGCGTTCCTTCACAGCCCACGGCGGCCTCGGCTTCATTCACCAAGGTCACTATGGCGTTCAGGGTTCCCTGATACTCCCTTGGCGTTGCAATTCGCTTGCGAAACAGTTCACTGCCATCTTCACCCAATGCCACCAGTTCAATCTTGGTGCCACCGAGATCCACCCCCATTCGCATCATCTGCTTTCTCCACCTCAGCCTTGGCTGTTAATTGCTGTCCCACCCCGGCGCAGTTGCCATAAACCAGGGATTGAGGATATCTGCTTTGCTGTTGTAATCCAGTGGCCGTTTGTCGCCAAACACCACCACCTTGCCCCCGGCGCTTTCCAGCACCGCCTGTGCTGCCGCCGTGTCCCACTCACTGGTGGGCCCCAAACGGGGGTACAAATCCGCCCGCCCCTCGGCGAGCATACAAAATTTAAGCGAACTGCCAACGCTGAGCAGTTCATGGTCGCCAAGCTCGGCCAAATACCCGGCCATCTCGGCAGACTGATGTGAACGGCTGCCAACCACAATGGGCGATATGCGCTTGGTCGCAGCCCCCGTCAGCGGCTCAGTATCACCTTCGCGCTCAAGCCAGGCGCCAACGCCTTTTGCGCCCAGATAGCAGCTGTCCAGTACCGGCGCATACACTACGCCTGCCACGGCAATGCCGTCACGGATAAGGGCAATGTTAACGGTAAACTCGCCATTGCGTTTGATGAATTCCTTGGTGCCATCCAGCGGGTCAATCAGAAAATACTCCTGCCAGTGACGGCGGGTTTCCCAATCGATAACCTCTTCTTCAGAAAGCACTGGGGTGGCAGGAAATGCGTGAGTCAGCTCATCCACAATCACTCTGTGGCTGGCAAGATCCGCCGCTGTAACCGGGCTGTCATCGCTTTTTTGGGTGACAGCCACCTGCCCTTCGCCATACACGGTCATAATGGCGTCACCGGCCTTGCGGGCAATCTGCCCCAGGGTCACCAGTGTCTGCTTATCCAATGCCACCAATGTCATACATCCTCCTGCATTTTGTGGCCCATTGTCGTTGGGCTGGGCAAAAACGGCAATTATGCCACTGCCAAAGCGCAGGAAATAATAACAAATTCGTTAAATTCAGTGCCAAAGATACTAAGGCAGCACCGGATTTCAGAAAAGAGCCGCTAACAGCTGTGCATTCGTATTCACAAGCCAGACAGAACAAGGCGGTTGTGATTGCCATTGGCTGGCCCCGCCGTAGAATGCGGTTTTTTATCCGGTTTTCACTCGCTTAATTCAGCCTGGCAGTTTCTCCATGACCCAACTCAATCGCCGTTTTGTTGCTCGCTCTTTTTTCTCGCGCTCCCTTTTCTCTGCCCCCTTTGCCGTCCGAGCAAACCCGGTACGGCCGCTTCGCGCTTTTGCGCTGGTTTGCGCTGCGCTGCCTGGTCTGGCGCTTGCCGACTGGTGGATTTCACCGGATGACCTGGCGCTCAGGGCCGATATTCAGCGTCTGGCCGACAGCGGCATAATAACCGCCCCGGTACTCACCTATCCGCTGATGTGGTCAGCTGTTGAAAAAGACCTGCGGGCTGCCGATCCGGTCAGCCTCAGCAATGCCAATCGTGATGCACTTTTCAGGGTTCAGGCCGCCCTAGCCAAGGCCAAGCCTGCTGTGAGCATGGAGGGTAAATTCGGTCTTGCCAGCGATGAGCGCCGTTTTCGCGGCTTTGGAGATACCCAGCTTGATAAAGCCTCGGCCACTGCCACGCTGCAGGCACAAAACGATTGGGGCATAGTGCAACTTGCCGGCAGCTGGCACGAGAGCACAGAGGAAGGCAATCAGGCCCGCCTAGATGACAGTTTTGGCGCCCTGCGCCTTGGCAATTGGGTGCTGGCGGCTGGCAGCATCCCCAGGTATTGGGGCCCGGGCTGGGACACTGGCCTTATCCAAACCACCAACGCCCGCCCCATGCCCGGCATCAGCCTGACCCGGGACAATTCAGCAGCCATTGACCTGCCGCTGCTCGAATGGCTCGGCCCCTGGACCTTTACCACCGCATTCAGTCAAATGGAGAGCGAGCGACACGTACCCGATGCGCGCCACTGGGCAGCGCGCGCCACTATCAAGCCCTTGTCCAATCTGGAACTGGGCGCCTCCTGGGCCATGCAATGGGGCGGCGAAGGTTATGGAAATAGCCTCAAGGACTGGTGGAATGGCCTGTTCAACGGCGGCAAAAGCGAGAGTGAAGTCGAGAACGGTCAGGAAAATATGCTGGCTGGTTACGATTTTCGCTATTCAGCCAACCTGTTCGGCACGCCTGTGGGCCTCTATTACGAGCGTATCCACGAAGACTTTCATCATGGAAAAAAACAGCTTATCAACGCATCCAACCTCGGCGGTGTGGACCTGTATCTTGATGGCTTGAACACCCTGGTATTTGTGGAGTATTCAGACACCAAGGCCGCCTGCAGCCCCGACCCAAACTATTACAACTGCATGTATGAGCACGGGTTTTATCGCTCAGGCTATCGCTACTACGGCCGAAGCCTTGGCAGCAGCTACGATAACGACACCGAAGCGCTGGTGCTGGGCGCCGTGACCCATTTAGCCGGCGGCGAGAAACTCATCACCAAGGCTCGCTGGCTAAGGCTCAATGTGGATGGCACTGACACCGGCGCCCCCGGTGGCAATCCGCAGTCTCCCGGTCGCTATGAGCGGGTTTATCAGCTGGAAAGCCAGTATCGAATGCCCTTTGAAGGTGGCGAGCTGTTGCTGGAAGCCTCACTCGCCTACAGCGAGTACCCCGCGGTAAACGGCAACGACTGGAGCCCGTTCGCAGCGGTGCGTTACGAACGGCGCTTTTAACATCAACCTGGAGTTTACCTGCTGATGACTAAAGGCCTTTTAAAAACGATGTAAAACAAAGCGCCTCATTCATGCAGCACTGAAATGGTCGATGAGCGAGTCGAGGGTTTGATGGCCTCGCTGCTGTAAAAAGCGCAGCAGCGCCATCGGCGAGCGGTTGAGCAGTCGCTCCCTTGGATAGCCCGCGCCATCGACTATCGCAAGGGCGTTATCAAAGCCGCCCAAATCAAAGGCAACATGGGAGTCGGAGCCCATCACCAATTGGGCGTCCAGTTTGGCGGCCATATGGGCAATGGCCAGGCAATTTTCTTCGCTGCCCTTGCGCGATGCGGTAAAGGAGGAGTTATTGATTTCCAGCGCCACGTTGCAGGCCTTGGCGGCTGCGACTACGGCCTCGATATCAATGGGATATGCCGGATTGCCCGGGTGGGTGATGATGTCCACCAGCCCCGACTCCATGGTGGCTATCATGGCTTTGGTGTGGGTCAGTTTATCGCTTGGTGCAAACACAGGCTCATGAAAGCCTGCCTGCACCAAATCCAGCTCCGACAAATACTCGCCGAAATAATCGATTTCGCCCTTTACATTCATGACGTTGGCTTCGATACCCCGTAGAATTCCCACCCCATCCCACACCCTGGGCAACACCCGTAAATTCACAAAATGCCAAAAGTGCGGCGCATCCTTCATCGCCGGGCCATGATCTGTGGTGGCAAAGAGCGTAATGCCCTTCTGTTTGGCCACCGCCAGATAATCGTGAATGGTGCTGTAGGCGTGGGTTGAAGCCACCGTGTGGCTGTGGGTATCGACCGGGAACTGCATCTTTTCTCCGTCTCAGGCCTGCTGGGCTTCCTCCCATGCCTGACGCTTGCGATAAATGGTAGAGGCACTGATATCCAAAAGCGCGGCGGCCTTGGGAATATTGCCTTCACAGGCTTCAATGGCCTGCTCAATAATCTCTTTTTCAGCGAGCCACAGCGGCTTGATCCCGTCTGCTGACTCGCCAGAACCCATGTGGGCATGAGTGTGACTGCCACTGTGACTGCCAAATGAGTCATCGCTAGTGGGCGACTGTGTCCCATAGCCGTGAGCGTCAGGCGGCATATTGTCGTCAGGCTCGCGCCAGTGCTCCTTGTCCTGAACATGCCTCGGCTCTGCGGCAGCCACGAGAGCCACCAATCTTGGTTTGTCATGACCGCCACGGACAAACTCCGGCAGCATGGGCTCGGTCAGTGTATCACCCTGATTGAGCACCACCATCTGACGCATCACATTTTGCAATTGCCGTACATTGCCAGGCCAGGCATAAGAGCTTAGCAGCCGCAGACAATCGGCCGACATACTCTTAAACGCCTTCCCCTCTTCACGGCTGTATTCTTTCAGCAGCTTTTTGGCCAGCAGCTGCACATCTTTGCCACGGGAGCGCAGCGGCGGCAGCTCCACCGGGATCACGTAGAGCCGATAATACAAGTCTTCCCGAAACCGCCCGGCCTTAACCTCCTGCCAGGGATGGCGGTTGGTCGCCGCCACAAAACGCACATCCACGGTTTCTTCTTTGCCGCCGCCCACCGGGGTATAAACGCCGGTTTGAATAAATCTGAGCAGCTTGGCCTGCAAATCCAAATCCATCTCGCAGATTTCATCCAAAAACAAGGTGCCGCCATGGGCCCGGCCAGCGGCGCCCTGACGCCCACTGGTGGCACCGGTAAAGGCGCCTTTCACGTGGCCGAATATCTCGCTTTCCATCAGTTCCCGCGGAATGGAGGCGCAGTTAAGGGCAATAAAAGGCCCCTCCTTACGCCTGCCAAGGCTGTGAATGGCCTGGGCACAGACCTCTTTGCCGGTACCGCTCTCGCCGGTAATAAACACCGATGCCTTGCTGTCGGCAACATTCTCCAGGGTACGATACACCGCCTGCATCGCCAGAGACTCGCCGATAAAACCGCAAAAATTGGCGGTGGGCAGACTTTTTTCATAGCGGCTTACCAGTTGCTGCAATTCCCTCTGTTTCAAGGCATTGCGCACGGTAATCCCAAGGCGTTTGGCATCGAAAGGTTTCACCAAAAAATCGAATGCACCCAGACGCATGGCATCCACAGCGATGTCGATGGTGCCGTGGGCCGTCATCATAATAACGGTCACCGATGGGCAATCGGCAGCGACCCGCTCCAGAATATCCATCCCCGACATATCCGGCAGCTTGATATCGAGAAACAGTAAGTCGGGTTTTTCACGTTCAAGCTCAGCCAGCGCGTCTTCACCAAAATGCACATGGGTAACCCGCCCACCTTCGGCGCGCAGGTATTCACTGTAAAGCGCCCCAAGTGACTGACTGTCCTCAACCAGTAAGGCATTGAAACTCATTGAATACCTCCTTGACTTACTTAAACCGTGCCGCCATGGCATCGAAGGTGTGCGCGGCAAGCGTGCGGATTTCATCCATCAGCGGGCGGATCCCCTCCGGCTTGCCACTGCGGGCCTTTTCTTCCAGAACCCGTGCCCGCTCATACAAGGTTTGGGCCCCAAAGGAGCCTGAACTGCTTTTTAACGTGTGGGCCTCATCTTCGAGGCGGCGAAGGTCGCCCTCTTGCCAGCGCTGCTCCATGGTTTCAAGCCGGGCCTCGGTCTCCTGCCAGAAAACCTGCACCATGCTGGCAACACTCTGATGGCCAAGGGCGTCTTCAAGCTCGGTTATCACTTTTTCATTCAAAAGCGTGCTCAGGTCGATATCGGGTTCCATGACGTCAACCGCCGCCTCAGTCGGCAGCCAACCCGCCAGCCGTTTAAGCAGCTCATCACGGCTGATGGGTTTGGGGATCACATCCTTCATCCCGGCTTCAATACAGGCGTCCAGCTCTTCTTTGAACACGTTGGCGGTCATCGCCAGAATGGTGTAATCGGGGCGCACAGCCAGTATCTCTTTGCTGGCCTGCAGGCCATCTTTAATGGGCATACGCACATCCATCAGGATAAGATCGTAGCAGCCATCGAGCGCCATGGCGCAGGCTTCCTGGCCATTGTTGGCCACATCCACCCGCATTCCCTCCCGCTCCAGCAGGCTGCGGGCCACCAGCTGATTGGCCGGGCTGTCTTCTGCCAACAGCACTGTCTTGCCGTCCAGGTGGCTGAAGTCTGGCTTGATAAGTTTACTGCCGGCATCTTCATCGGGCATGGTGGAAATCAGTTCCAGCAACATGGCGCGGCTCAGTGGTTTATTCACCTGATGCTTGATACCAAGCGCATCGAGCATGGATTGCACCTCCGGCCGCACCCCGGCCACCAGTGCCACCATGTTGCCATCTTCGAACAGGTAGCCTTCGCGCAGCAGCCGACATTGGCGCGCATCCAGGCTCATCAGGCAGGAATCATCAATCATGATCAGCATAAAGCGGCCGCTGACCCGGGCGATGTCCTGAAAATCAGTGACATTGCCAATCCAGACACATTCCACCCCATACTGGGCATATTGCTTTTTGATAAGGCTGGCCACCTCTTCTACCGGATACAGCAGCAGTACCCTTGGGTGCTCCGGCAAATGCCAGAAATGAATGGTTTCTTCTTCCGAAATTGCCAGGGTTGCATGGCCGCTGAAGCAGGTGCCGACGCCCGGGGTGCTTTCCACCTCAATGCCGCCGTCCATCATCTTCAATAGCTCGGCACAAATGGCAAGACCGAGGCCACTGCCCTTGTAACTGGTGTTGCTGCCGTCATGCACCTGAGAGAATTCGCTGAAGAGTTTCTTTTGGGCCCGCCGCGACATGCCAATACCCTGATCCTGCACCCGAAAACACAGCTGTACCCGCTCCTGATGATTGTCCGGGATCCACATTTGCACCGACACAGTGCCGCGGCTGGAAAACTTGATGGCGTTGTCCACCAGATTGTGCAACACCTGGCGCAGACGCTGACCATCACCAATCAGATGCTGGGGCACATTGCGGTTAATAAAGCTGGCGAGCTGAATGCCCTTTTCCTGCGCCTTGGGCGCCAGAATTTGCAGCACCTGCGCCACCAGCTTGTCAGGCTCGAAACTGCGCTGCTCCAGCACCATTTGCCCGGCTTCGATTTTGGAAAAATCCAGAATATCGTTGATGGTGGACAGCAGCGCAGTGCCCGCTTCCCGCGCTGTGTTGGCGTACAGCCGCTGCTCCTTGCCAAGGCCGGATTCCAGCAGCAAGGTCACGCTGCCAAGCACCGCATTCAAAGGCGAGCGGATTTCATGGCTCATGGTGGCAAGGAAGCGGGACTTGGCCTTGCTGCCCGCCTCGGCCTGAATTTTGGCAGCCTTAAGCTCATTTTCGCGTTGTTTACGCTCAGAGATATCCCGCAAAAAAGAAGCAAACAGCATCTCATCATCGAGCTTCACCGGGATCACCGTCAGCTCCACCGGCAGTACGCTGCCATCTTTGCGACAGGCCGACAGCTCCACCTGCCGATTCAGCACCGGCCCTTCACCGGTCGCCTTAAAGTGCTCAAGCCCGGCCCTGTGGCCCGCCTGATATTCAAGGGGAATAATCAGCTCTTCCAGCAGTTCGCCAAGGGCCTCTTCACGGCGGTAACCAAACATCTGGGTGGCAGCATCGTTAAACTCCTGCACCCTTCCCGCCATATCTATGGTCACGAAGGCATCGCGGCTGGCATCGAGGGTAGCCACCAAAATCGACTCATTGCGTTTGATTTCAGCCTCGTGGCGCTTCTCTTCCGACAAATCTTCAATCAAACCAAGAAACAGCCGCTCACCGGCCATTTCTATCAAACTGACATGCAGCTCAATGGGAAATTCCTCACCATTTTTACGCCGGGCCACTACCTCGCGCCCCGAACCCAGCACCCTGGCATCGCCTTCGGCAAGAAAACGGTCGAGATAAGACTGGTGCTGCCTGGCAATGTCCGCCGGCATCAACACGGCCACGTTTGCACCAATCAGCTCACTGGCATCATAGCCGAACAGACGGCTGACGGCGGGATTCACCTCTTTAAGCACGCCCTGGGTATCCATCAGCACATAGCCATCGGTGGCGGTTTCCAAAATGGCAGCCAGGCGGGTGTTGGCCTCCTCCAGAGCCGAGGTGCGCTGCTCTACCCGCTGCACCATCTCGTTGAACGCCTGCGCCGTACGGGCAATCTCGTCATTGCCGCGCACCGGCAGGGGCACATGGGGGTCGCCGCTTAGCAGACCGGCGCTGGCATCCCTGAGCTGCAGCAGGTTGCGGCTCAGCAAATAACCAAGCCCCCAGGAAAACAGCGCCACCAGCACCATTTCGAGCGCCGCAATGGATAAAATCCGCAGCGACGCGTCCTTGATAAAGGAGGTCAATGCCAGGGTATCGAGGCCAATTTCCACCTTACCGAAGTGATAGCCCGACTCGGTAATGGGCGCCTCAACCGCCACCAGATCGTGCCTTGCCGCCTCATCATCATGGGCTTCCTGGTGGCCGGTTAAATCACCGCGGGACACCAGTACCCGCTCGTCGCCATAAATTTCGACGTAACGCACCTGGGTTTCGCGGGCCACTTCATCTACCAGGGCTTCGAGGGTCGACAGATCTGTGCTCAGTACCGCATCCTTTGCCGCTGCCGCCAGCAACACCGCCGTACTTTGGGCGCGCTTGAGGATTTCGGCCTCATTGGACTTTCGCAGGTAATCGACGCTGGTATACACCAGCAGGAGCAGCAGCACCCCTTCAATCAGGGCGATGCCAAGGATGGTTTTCAGCCGAAAGGACATGACTAGAGCCCTGGCGTGTCAGCGGGGAAATTAACGGCAGCGTCGGCGCCGGTTTGCGGCAGCTCGCCAAGCTTCAGGGCGCGGATATCATCCCAGTCGCTGTCCTTGGCCCGCTTTAGCGCACCAAATCCGAGTGCCGACAACATGGCCTTGCCTTCATCATCGCCGCTCAAGGCTTCAAAAGCGCTGATAAGTTTTAGCGAAGCGGCATCAGTCACCGATGGCAGCGCCGCAAACGCGTGTGGCGTGTGTCCCGGGGTTTGCCACAGAATGCGCAGCTTGTCCTGCACCTCAGGCGCCTGAGCTTTAAGCGTGCGCATCACGCCGCCGCCCACGGCAAAAAAACCTCTGGATACCGCCAGATACACAGAGTCGTGGGAGCCTACGTAGCGATAATTGGCCTCAATGCCCATTTGCGTAAGGGTTGCGCGGGGCAACACGCTGGCTGCAAAGGCCGCAGGCGCCGGCAGCGCAAGTTCCAGCCCGTTAATCTCATCAAGGGAAGCGATGGGAGACTCCTTTGCCACCACCAAAATGCCCTTCAGGCGCTTGTCGGCCTCTTTGACCAGGGCGCGGTAACCCACCTTGTCGTGAAATACCACGTAGTGAAAGGGATTCATGTAGGCCACATCGTATTCGCCCGCAGCCAAACGCCGCTCAAACTCCGGAATATCCGGGGCAGTGGCGAATCTCAGTCGAATACCAGTGTCTTTGGACAGCCTTGCCAGCAGCGGTGCCCATAGCCTTGCCAGGGTGCTGGCTGACTGCTGCGGCACTATGCCAAACACAAGCTCGCCAGGCAGTGCAGGCTCCGTTGGGGCAGTAGCCTCAGCCGCCAGCCCCATAGCGGCCCAACCGAGGCATAACGCAAGCAGCAGGCCGTGCTTTGCGCTTAACAAGCGTCTTGCCAGCCTGTGCATACTGTCGCGGATCCCTGTGCTCATTCTTACCCCCATTCGCCCTGCCAGCGCCTTGGATTGACTATGGTAGACGCCGTTGCATTTTGCAAAAAACCGCACGGCATTCCGCACATTTCTTACGAAAGGAGCGCGCTAATCTTCTGATAGAAAACACAATATCCACACTGGCATGGCCTTCGCTTAACCCTGAAAGCGTCGAGGCCACCGCAGCAAAACGGGCAACCTCAGGCGCCTGGCAATCGGGAACAGCTACGACATGAGGGAGCAAACAGCATGGGGATGACAATCAACGCCGCCCATACCGCCGTCGGCATCAAGGTGCTGCTGGTGGAAGACACCGCCAGCGAACGCTTTTATATTGCCGAGTTGCTGCATCAGCAGGGCTTTGAAGTGATAGAGAGCGCATCGGCAGAAGAGGCGCTCGAGCGGCTGAACGAGCATCATATTGACCTGGTGGTAAGCGACTGGCGCATGCCCGGCATGTCAGGGCCAGAACTTTGCCACATCATAAAATCGCGCCCCCAACCACCCTATGTGCTGATGCTGACCGCCAATGCCGATACCGGCTTTCTTATTCAGGGCATTGAATCTGGCGCCGATGACTACCTGCCCAAACCCTTTGCACCGGCGGTACTGAGGGTGCGGCTGCTGGCAGCGGTGCGGCTGATTGAGCTCAATCAAGCCCTGGCGAGGCAAAATGCGGCGCTGGAGCGCGCCATTACCGAGGTGTCTGCTGCCAATCAACAGCTGCAGGCCGACTTGCACCAGGCCGCGCTGTTGCAGCAATCACTGCTGCCGGCACCAATGGAAGATATCAACGGCTGGCATTGCCTGAGCCGCTTTGCCAGCGCCAACATGCTGGCGGGGGACTTGTTCAATATCATCCGTCTCGATGAGCAAAACCTTGGCTTTTACCTGATTGATGTTGCCGGGCACGGCAGCGCCGCCGCGATGCAGGCATTTTCATTGGCGATGATGCTCTCGCCCTGTCGCTGTGACTGGCACAAACAAACGCCCGCGGGGCTGATGTCGATGCTCAATCAGGGCTTTGTTGACCCTGGCGAACAGGGCCAGTACGCCACCGCACTGATTGGCAAACTGAATACCCAAAACGGCCAGCTGAGCCTTGCCAGCGCGGGCCATCCGGCACCTATCCTGCTGCGCAGGAACAGTCAGGGCGAAGACGGCGACCAGGTCATCGACACGGCTTTGGCAGCGGCAGGCTTTCCGCTTGGGATTATGGATGCCAGCCAATACCCCAACATTGAACTTCAGCTTAATGGCGGCGATCGTTTGCTGCTGTTTTCCGACGGCGCCTACGAGAGTCTGCACGCCAACCATGGCCGCTTTGGTCATGGCAGACTGGTACGCCTCGCCCACTCAGGCGCGCAGCTCAGTCACAGCGCCCTGATTTCACACCTTTACCATGCCATTCACCTGTGGCAAGGGGGCGTGTTTCAGGATGATGTATCGCTGATGCTGCTGTGCGCCCCGGCGCAATCCAACCCCGACGGGAGGTCCCATGAACAGTCTGCAGCTTAATCTCAACCAACATCTTTGGGAGCAAAATCAGTTGTTTTTGGAACTGGAGCAATTCTTGTTGCAAAACAATGTGCATCCCAAACAGCGCTTCAAACTCATCACCTGCGTGCTCGAGGCGGTCGGCAATGTACTGCACCATGGCAAAAGCCCACTGGATAAGGTGATCCTGATTATCCATTGCAGCCACGACTGCCTGACGGTGGATTTACTCGACCCATCTGTGTCCCCCGAGCTCGACATGCCGAGCCACTGCCCCGAGCGGGACGGCGAAAACGGCCGCGGCCTGTGGATCCTCTACAACTGGATGGACAAGGTGAACTTTCAGCATGCCATCAGCGGCACCCACCTGCGCCTCAGTCTACTGAGGCACTGATGCCACCACACACGCCGGGGCCTCCCGGCGTGTTGCATTTTGCAAAAGCAAAACGCAAATCCCAATAAAACACGCCATACAAAATCCATATCCCCATGTTATTTAAGCATTAAATTTTTGGCACAACTCCTGCTCAGGCTAAGAGGTCTTTGATAACCGGGGCAAGCCCCTCCAGGAGCACACCATGAAATTCAGTCCACTGCCCGGCGGCCACGCCAGCCTTATCACACTGCCAAGCGAAATGGTCATGGCGCAAACCCCCACCCACAGAACGGCGCTGCTCAAGCATATGGATGCCGGTGCCACCAGCCTGGTACTGGATTTAACCCAGGTGCGCTACATGGACTCCAGCGGCCTGTCGGTGCTGGTCAGCGTATACAAACGCGCTAAAGAACTTTCAGGTGATGTGGTGCTGCTTGGCCCCACCGATGGGGTACGGGCGCTGATTGAGCTGACCCGGCTGCATCAGATTTTCGATATTTATGAAGACCGTCAGGCGGCTATCCGCTACGTCAGTACAGAGCACTGACCAAAGCGTTAACCGGTGCCGGCATGCCGCTTGTCGGCAAATGCAGCAGCAACCAATAAAGCCGCCAGTAGCAGGGAGACAGCGCCATGAAAGCAGCAACCCAGCAAGTTAAAACCGCCATCAAAGGTCATGCCCCAATGGCTGCCAAGCCAGGGCGCTGCTTCCTGTGGGCCAATCTCTGCGCGCTGCGATTGAGCCTCTGCACGCTGCGACTTACGCTCAGTACTCTGCGATTGAGCCTTTGCTCTCTGTTGGCAGCCAGCTGTTTGCTGACGGCCTGCACCACGCCTTCCCTTAGTCATAGAGGCTGCAATCCGAACGAGTGTCACTTTTATGGCCCTGCCACCCCCTATGTTCGCACCGTGGCGGCAACGCCGGGCGGCTTGGATCACACGAACAGCGTCACCCACCCAAGCGCGGAACAGCTTGACGGCACAACAGCTTCCAGTGCGGCAACTGCCGAGGCTGGGCAGCAGGACTTAACCGCTGGTCTATCCAATCCCCGCTTTTCCGTGGGGGACCGGCTGTCGGTGATGGTGCTCAATGGCCCTGAGTTCAGCGATGAAGTGGAAATCAATGCCGACGGCTTTGTGTACCTTAACTTTTTGCCCCCCATCAGTGCCGCCGGACGCCATCTGCAACAGCTTGAGCGCGCCATCCACCACGCCATTGTGGATGAGCAACTGATGCTGCCAACAGCCGTACGGGTCAGCGTTCGCCCTGTTAGCTGGGCACCGATTGAAGTGCTGGTGTCCGGCGCCGTGTTTGAGCCGGGGCAGCACCTGATTAACCAAAGGCCTGAGCGGATGGATCCCGGCGAGTCGCAAAGCGGCGACTTGGGGGAAAAGCGCACCATAGCTGCCGCCCTTCGCGCCAGCGGTGGCATTCGCCCCGATGCCAACCCCAGCCGTATCCTGCTGACACGCGGCAATGCACAAGTCGAGCTCGATCTCAGTGGCACCTTAAGCGGCGAAAGGGTGCCGGAGTGGCTGCTGCAGGCAGGCGATCGTATCCATGTCCCCAGCAGCAAACAGTTTGATGAAACCCTGGTGCGACCATCGCAAATCACCGTGCCCGGCATTCGGGTGTTTATCTCCAACCTTACTCAGCCTGCCAGCAGCAACAGCCAATCTGCGGTAGACAGAGAAGCGACCCGCTTCCCCTACGGCACCCGCCTGCTGGCCGGCGCCATTGCCGCCAACTGCGTCGGCGGCGCCCAAACCAGCAATGCCAGTCGTCAGGTACTGCTGGTGACCCAAAACCCGCTCACCGACCAAACCGAGGTGGTCGAGCGCTCCCTGGACGGGCTGCTCAAAGAAGCCTGGCGGCCGGAGATGAATCCTGTGCTGCTGCCCGGTGATGGCATTGCCTGTTATGACTCCTCGGTCACCAATATGCGCGAACTGGCACGCACCTTCAGCGATCTGCTGCTGCCACTCACCCTGGCCGGACTGCTGTAGGAGGCAACCATGAAACGCTCTCAGCCCCACGCGCGGCAACTTCTGTGGCTAAAACGGGCCGCAGTGGAAGGCTCCCGCCTCACCCCGGCGGCGCGCCGCAAACTCTACTTCAAAACCGGCTTTTACAGCCTGGCGCTGATCTGGTGTCTGGTTGCACTGCTGATGTGGCTCACCCCCGCCAAGTACGTCAGCCGCTGGACCCTGATTTTGCCCGGCAGCGGCGCAGGCGCGATGGTGAGTCTCGACAGCCTCGGTCAGGCGAGCGCCTCCACCAGCTCCCCGTATCTGTCATCAGCTATCGACCCAAGGGAAAACTACAAGGCCATTGTGCTCTCAGACCCGGTATTAATGCTGGCGGCCGAGCAGCTAAAGGAGTCGGTAGGCGCCTTTGGCAAACCCAAACTCAAGCTGCCCAGCCAAACCGGACTGATGGAGTTTGCCAGTGTCGGCGCCACGCCGCAGCTTGCCAACGCCAGGGCCTGGGCACTGTATCAAAGCCTGCAGCAAACACTGTCGACCCTGAGGCTGGATGAGATTGCCCAGCGCGAAGCCGGTGTGCGTCAGGGGCTCGATGGTTTTGCCGCCAAGGTCAGTGAAAGCCAGCAGCGGATTTTGATGTATCAGTCCGAGCGCGGTCTGGTGTCGCTCGATCAATTCAAAGAGCTGGCGCTGACCACCGAAAGGTTGCGCCAAAGCCGCACCGGCATTGAGTCTCAGGTGCGTGGTCTCGATGCCAGTCTGGCGACCCTTGAGCGCCATCTGGGGCTGGATGTCTCTGAGGCCGCCGCCCTGCTCAAACTTAAAAACGATCAGCTGTTTCAGGCACTCTTGATGTCAGACACCCGTCTTGGTGCCAGCCTGACCGAACTTGGCGGCCGCCTTGGGCCACGCCATCCACAAATGCAAACTCTCAGCGCCGAAGCTGCCAGCGTCCGCCAGGGGCTGAAACGCCGCTGCACCGAACTGCTTGGCCACTGCGATGTGTCGCGGATGCTGATGCTCTCGGCGGACGATATGGATGGCCGCGCGCAGCTGATGCAGCAGCTGATAAGCCTCGCCACCGAGGCAGACGGCAAACGCCGGGAGCTTGAGACCTTAAGTACCGAGATAAGCGCGTGGGAAACCCGCCTCGAAGCCAGCAAGAAAGACGCCGCCAGGCTTGAAGATTTAAACCGCGAGCATCAGCTGGCCACCGCCGTATTCACCTCGGCCGCCGCCAGAATGGATGTAGGCAAGGCCGACATTTACGCCGCCTACCCCATGCTGCAACTGATGGCTGCGCCACAAATGCCCAAACAACCCGATCCCGTGGGGCCGCTGCTGATTTTGGTTGGCGGCATCGCGGCCTCTATCAGCATCATTGCCGGACTGAGCCTGTTATGGATCCGCAAACCCATATTGCACAAACTGCTGATGAGCGCCTGATTTATCGGGCCATCAGCCTCACCTTTGTCGTTTGGCTGCTGGGCGGTCTGTACCTGCTGGCGCCTGTGCTCGGCTGGGTGCTGCTGGCCCGCCTCGTGCGGCGCAAGCTCAGCCAGCCAAAGCATGACAAGCCGCTGAGCTGGCCGCTGTATGCCTGGGCGCTGGCCATGGTGGTCATGCTGCTGGCGCTGGTGATAGGCCACCTCACCATGGAGCTTGGCACTGCCAAACTGATTAAATCTTCCATCGGCTGGGCCAAGGGCTGGGCCCTGATGGCACTGTTTATGTTGGCCGCAGCGCTGCCGGTGCGCCCGGAAGTGATTTTTCGCGCCTGCTGCCTGGTGTGCAAACAGGCAGTGCTGTTAATGCCACTGTTTGTTCTGGCGTGGCTGCTGCATCTGCCGCAAACCCTGTGGGTCTCCCCCACCCAGCTGATTGGTGGCCCGGGGCCGGAGTTTTTCAGCGTCAGTCTCTATGAAATCGACCCAGGCAGCCACACCCCGCGCTGGCGCCTGTTTACCCCCTGGGCCCCCGCCCTTGGGCTGATGGGGAATCTGTACTTCATCTGTGCACTGGAAGAGAAGCACACAGGCTATCGCCGCTGGGGCTTGGCCGGCAGCATCCTGATGATCCTCTTGTCCCAATCCCGGCTCGCCATCGCCTGCGTGCTGCTGGTTATCGGCCTCAGGCTGCTGCTGGCAAGCTTCCGCCATCCCTGGGTCTATCTGCTTGCCGCCCCCGGCATGATGCTGGCGGGCTGCGTCGGCGGCGTCATCATCGAGCGGGCCGAGGCGGGTATGCAGGCGGTCAAGGCCGCCCGCGCAGGCTCGACCCGGGTCAGGCAGGCCCTCGGGGATATTGCACTTGAGCGTTGGTGGAACGAAGCCATCGTTTGGGGTCACGGCATAGTGGAGCGCGGCCCGCACATGGTGGAGTACATGCCCATCGGCTCCCACCACACCTGGTACGGACTCTTGTTTGTCAAAGGCCTGGCAGGCGCCATCGCCCTTGGATTTGCATTTGGCGCCAGCTTTTTGCACCTGCTGCCCCATGTCAGCCGCTTGTCATCGGCAAGGCTTGGACTGTCATTGCTGCTGATGCTGTTTCTGTACACCTTCGGCGAGAACCTCGAGATCCTCTCCTACCTCTTCTGGCCTGCGCTGATGCTGATTGGCAGAGCGCATATCGACTGTGGCAAAGCCATTCGCAAAATGCAAAACGCCCGAGTCACCTCTGAAAGCAAATAAAAATAATCAATGAATAACAGATGGTTAAAAATATTTTCTGACTGGCACGATTCCTGATTAGTCAGTGTGAATCAAGGTTTTCAGGATAAGCAAACAGCCAAAGGAGCACCGCGATGCCAACACGCCAAAGGGCCCGCGCTAATGCGTCAGCCAGTGCCAGTGCCACAGCCAGAGCCAGAGCCAGAGCCAGCGCCACAGTATATAACCGCGCTCAGTCGGCTGACCATACTGCCAACAACCGGGCGGGCTCAGGTGCGGTCAGTGCCATGCTGGGCGGTATGATGTGGCTTGGCAGCGCCCAGGTATTGGGCCGCTGTGTGCGGCTGCTTGGCAGTATCTTGCTTGCCCGCATGCTCACCCCAGAAGTGTTCGGTCAGGCCGCCATCATACTCACCAGCTTTGAGCTGATAGCGACCCTTATCCGCCGTATTTCCAGTGCCAGACTGATACCCATGGACGATACCGACCTTGGCCGCCACCTGCGGGCGGCCATTGTGCTCAATCGTCTGGCCTGCGTACTCGCCTTCGTTGCCATGAGCTTACTCAGCCTCCCCGTCGCCTTGTATTTTCAGGACTCTTCTTTGCCGGGGCCGATGATACTCATGGCAACAAGCTACTTGTTA
Organism: Shewanella khirikhana; assembly: GCF_003957745.1. NCBI lineage: Bacteria > Pseudomonadati > Pseudomonadota > Gammaproteobacteria > Alteromonadales > Shewanellaceae > Shewanella > Shewanella khirikhana. Next base: position 2,263,437 of record NZ_CP020373.1, read on the forward strand.
ATGCCACTTGGCATGCTCCACGCCGCCCTCAACCAAAGAGCCAACCGGATGCGGGTGCTCGGCAGCGCCCTGCTGTGGCAGACCATTGCCGATGGCCTGATGACCATAGCCCTGGCGCTGATGGGGCTGGGTCTGTGGGCAATCATAGTTCCCAAGGTACTGTCCACCCTGGTGTGGGCCGCCATCCACCGCCGCAACAGCCAGTTGCCAACGGCCTTGGCTTCAACGGGCAGGATTTCAACAGCCAGGGCTTCAACACAGCCTGGCATCAGCAGCCTGTGGGAGTCCGGCCTGCAAACCGGCCTTGCCGATTTTGTCGGCGCCCTTCGTACGAGCCTGGATGCGCTGCTGGTGGGGGCTTTTCTGGGTCTGCCTGCGCTCGGGGTGTACTTTTTTGCCAGCAATGCCGCCCTTGGGATCACCATGGGCATCATTCAGAGTTTTGGTACCGCCTTTTACAGCCGACTTTGCAGCCAAAAACCTCAGGAGCGGGTGAGCTTCGTCGGCGGACTGATGACGGTGTCCCTGCTCACCAGCCCTTTGATTGCGCTGCAGTGCCTGCTTGCCCCCTGGTATGTGCCACTGCTGTATGGCAGCCACTGGGTGGATGCCGGTGCCCTGCCGATTTTTGTGCTGCTGTGCCTGTCGGGCCTGTGCCGGCCTCTTGGCGAAGCGGCAAGCCAACTGCTGCTCTCCCGCGGTCTGACCCGGGAAAACTTGCTGATGAATCTGTTATTCAGCGCCTTTTTGTTTGCCGGGCTTGTGCTGGCGGTGCAGTTTTCTCTGCTGGCGGTGGCAGCCACAGTGCTCAGTATTTATGGCCTTGGCATGCCATTGATGGCGCTCTACGCCAGCCGCCGCTGCCGTGAGCAAAGCGGTACGCAGCAGTGCCGACAACTCACACACTTTGCCAATTCATCCCCATCATCTGACCCCAGCGAGGAGGTACACCATGACCCCCAGAGTCTCAGTCGTAATGCCCGTGTATAACGTGCAAGCCTTTGTAAAAGAGGCCATTCAGTCGGTACTGGATCAAAGCTTTCTTCACTGGGAGCTCATCATAGTCAACGACTGCTCCACCGATCGCAGCCTGCTGCTGTGCCAGACATTTCGCGATCATCGTATTCGCATCGTAAACCATCCCCACAACAAGGGACTGGCGGCCGCGCGCAATACCGGCGTGCGCCATGCCATAGGTCGCTATGTGGCGTTTCTGGACTCGGACGATCGCTGGCACCCAGACAAATTGCGGCTGCATATCAACCATTTGGATGCAAACCCTGCGGTGGGGATCAGCTTCAGCCGCTCGAGTTTTATCGATTATCTGGGCCAGCCCATCCATTGCTATCAGATGCCACAGCTGACCAATATCACTCCGGCGCACCTGCTTTGCCGTAACCCGGTGGGCAACGGCTCGGCGCCGGTTTTAAGGCGGGAAACCTTAACGGACATTCGATTTCAGGCGCTCAATCACCGCGAAGACTATTCCTGCTACTTCGATGAGAATTTCCGCCAGTCGGAGGATATCGAATGCTGGCTGCGGATCCTCGCCACCACCAGTTGGAAAATGGAAGGGATCCCCGAGCCGCTGACCTTCTATCGCCTCAACCATGGTGGTTTGTCGGCCAATCTGCTCAAGCAGCTGGAAAGCTGGGAAAAAATGGTCGAAAAAGCCCGCCGGTTTGCGCCCAAACTGCTGAAACGTCATGAGCGCCATGCCAGAGGTTATCAGCTGCGTTATCTGGCGCGCCAGGCTATCCGCCTGGGGGATGGCGCCATGGCGGTGAAGCTGTGTAATAAGGCGCTGGTCACCGCCCCCGGCATCCTCACCCATGAAACCGGCCGCACCCTGTGCACAGTGGCGGCCGCCTATCTGCAATGGCTGTTGCCCACCAGCCTGTATTCCCAGTGCGAACGCCTCGGCCAGGCGCTGGTTGGCTGGCAGCAGCAGCGGCGGATCCGTGCCGATGGGGTCCAAAGCTCGCTGCTTTAAGGCTGATAGATATCAGGCTGTCGGCACTGCTGGCCAGCTGATATCCCATCAAGACCTGGCCTTAAAGCAACGAGCCAGCGCACGGTTTCGTCTTTCGCACGCCCGTATCCTGGGCGTTTTTCATTTTGCAAGCCGCATCGCAAATTGCACTCCCGCTGCAGCCAAAAACATAAGCAACTGAATATAAAGACAATAAAATATGGCATGCCATGTGCTATCTCCCCTATGACACTAGGGAGGACATACCATGGCCGCAAGAACACCCCTGACTATCCCCAGCAGACCCAAAGCGCTGTGCCGTATCATCGATGGGCTGCTGGCTATCACAGTGCTGGCGCTGATTTTCCTGCCGCTGCTTTTGCTTTGCAGTTATCGGTTACTCAAAGGTGAGCAGGCACTGGAACGCATTCATTTGATAGGTGCCAATTACCGGCCTATGTCGGTACTGCGGGTTCGCGGCGAGGGTCTGCTGCCAGCCATGAGTGAGCTGCTGTGGGTGCCTTGCGGCGGACTTGCCCTCCTCGGCGGCCCCTTGCAGTACCAGGGAATGCGCTATGGTCAATATCGCGCCTGGCCCGGGGTTATCGCCCTTGAGGATGTGCTGCGGCGCATGGGGCTTGGCTATCAGGACGACAGCACTGAGCTGAAACGGCTTCACGCCAGCGCCACCGCCTACCTGATGGGCCTTGGCCGGGCGCTTTTGTGCCTGCTGCTGGTTCCTCGGGTTCATCCGGGCATGCGGCGGGTGTCGCTGTTTGGCATTGGGATAGACAACCTGTCGATGCCAGGCCTTATCAGCCAGATTGCCATCAAAGCCGGCGCCAGAGTCAAATCCAATGACAGACTTACCGACAAAGCCAGGGCCACAGACAAGCCAGAGCACTACGCCTTTATCAATACCGATTGCCTCAACATTGCCGCCAAAGACACAGAGTACCGTGCTTTATTGGGCAATTGCGATGGCGTGTTTGCCGACGGCATGGGCGTGCGTCTTGCCTGCCATCTCACCGGCCAGGGTCTGCGGGACAATCTCAACGGCACCGACCTGTTCCCGCTGCTGTGCCAGCGCCTTGCACAGGAAGGATTGGGCCTCTTTCTCCTTGGCGGCGCCCCCGGGGTTGCCGATGCGGCGGCGAAAAAGATGCAGCAGCAATATCCTTCTCTGACCATCAGCGGCGTGCACCACGGCTTTGTGGGATCCGATGACTGGCCGAAAGTTATTGAGCAAATCAATCAAAGCGGCGCCGCTGTGCTTTTGGTCGGCATGGGCGCACCGCTACAGGAGCGCTGGATAGCCAGTTTCGCCAAACAGCTCAACGTGGGCGTTGCCCTGGGTGTGGGCGGTTTGTTCGACTTTTACTCGGGCCGTATTCCAAGAGCCCCCCAATGGCTGCGCCAGCTTGGTTTTGAATGGGTATGGCGCTTGATGCAGGAGCCTGCGCGGATGTGGCGCCGCTATCTGATTGGCAATCCGCTGTTTTTACTGCGGGTGCTGGCCGAGCGCCGCCGTTTGCAGCAAGCCCCCAAACCACAAACCCCGCTGCCCCAGTTTGACTGGCAGGCAGGCAAAGTCCAAAGCCCTCGCCCCCATCAACTGCGCCTGCTTTGTGGCCGCATTGGCAAACGCAGCCTGGATATCCTTGTCAGCAGTCTGGCGCTGTTACTGCTTACCCCGATGTTTTTACTGGTGACGCTGGCTATCCGCCTCGAAAGCCCAGGGGCGGTACTCTACAGCCAAACCCGCGCCGGTGCGGGCAATCGTCCCTTCACCATGTGGAAGTTTCGCTCCATGTATTTGGATGCTGAAGCCAGGCTCGCCGCGCTGCAAAGCGATAACGAGATGAGCGGCGGCGTGCTGTTCAAGATGCGCCGCGATCCACGTATTACCCTGGTGGGCCGCTTTATCCGCAAGGCCTCCATTGATGAGCTGCCTCAGCTTTGGAATGTGCTCAAAGGCGATATGTCGCTGGTGGGCCCCCGTCCGGCGCTACCAAGGGAAGTCGAGCAGTACCCCGCCAATGCCCGCCAGCGCCTGGCGGTCAAGCCAGGGATCACCTGTATCTGGCAGGTATCCGGCCGCTCGGATATCCCCTTCGACACCCAGGTTGAGCTGGATCTGGAGTACATCCACACCCAGAGCCTGTGGGCCGATGTGTGCCTGCTGGCCAAAACCATTCCGGCGGTGCTGACAGCCCGCGGCGCTTACTGAGGAGCCGATTATGGAAGCCATTGTTTTTGCCAATCGCCATGGCCGGGAACTCAAGCCCCTGCACGAGCACTACTGCCCTGCACTGCTGCCCGTGGCCAATCGGGCACTGCTTGAGTACACCCTTGACGACTTGAAAGAGGCAGGAATTCATAAGGTAAGGTTGATAGTAGGGCCGATGGCGGATGCCATTGAGGCGCTTATCGGCGATGGCAAACGCTGGGATTTACAGGTGAGCTATTTCTTGTCCCACCCACAGGAGTCCCCCGCCAGATTGCTGCCACGACTGGGGCTTGATGACAACAGCCAGTATCTGTTTGTGCGCGGCGATATCCTGAGAAGTCCCTGCATCAAAGGCTATATGGCCTTCGCCCATCGCCTGGGCGCGGAGCGGCTCATCCCAAGGCTCGACCGCCGCTCGCCCGGGCTTTGGTGTGGCCAGCCCAGTCCACTGGCGCTGACCCAGCTTGCCTGGCCGTTGAAAATGCCGCGACCAGACAGCAACAGCATCGTGGAAGTGCTGCACGGCCATTGCAGCCACTTTGAAGACTTAAGCGCCTTGATGGACACCAGTCGCCTGCTCGCCATGGGCCGATTTACCGGCCTTAGTCCCAGAGGCGCCCGCCGCCCATCGGGCAATGCATCTTTCCCCTTTTATGTTGGCGCCCACAGCCGGGTGCCAGGGCTGCACTTTCAGCAGGGTTTTGGGATTATCGGCGATGACTGTTCGCTGGATACCAGCGTGCGTCTGGAAGGTATCAATGTGCTCGGTGACAGGGTGATTGCTGCCCGGGATGTGGTCATCAACGACAGCCTGATCCTGGCCGACTCAGCCCTTGGCAAGGGCTTGTATCTTAAAAACAAAATTGTCTCCCGTGGCCTGCTTATCGACCCAGTGAGTGGCGGCGCCATTGACGTATTCGACCCGGCTCTGCTGGGGGATAGTCGCCGCGTCCGGCAGGAAAAAGTATCGCTTCAAAGCACCCTAACGGGCCTTGCCCTGCTGGGCCTGCTGCCACTGTGGCCGCTGGCAGCGCTGACGGCGCGGGCGTTGCAGCTAAGCTTGCCTGCACCGCTGTCCGGCATCTCACAACTGCTGCGGGGAGCAACCACCCTGTTTGGTCCCGCGAATGTTTCCCTGTCTGCGCTGGCATCATCCAGCCCTGGGGGCGAGGCGGCGTCTATCAAGCTGCCCCGCCAAACCGGTTCAAAATACCAGCCGGTGCAAAAGCCCGGCCTCTTCGGCCCGCTGCAACTTGGCCTGCTGGCGGATGCGCCGGCAGAAGAGCAACTGCTGGTCAATCAGGAATTCGCCGCGCTTACCGGACTTGGGCGGGCGAAACGCCTGTGGCAGTGGCTGTATCAGCACCTGAAAGCATCGCTAAACCCGGCGCATAAAGCCCGAGAGGCAGAGATGTCAGCCCTGTTGGAACCTGAACCCCTTGCCGCAGATATCCAGTTTGCCCATACAGGCCAGTGCCGGCAGCCGCTCAAGGCCGCCAATGACAGCCATCTGCATTCAGGCCACAAAGCCCAATAAGGAGCCTCATCATGACTACCATCATTACCTACGGCACCTACGATTTGTTCCATTACGGCCATGTACGCCTGTTTGCCCGTCTGGCAGCGCTGGGAGACCGGCTGATTGTTGGTGTCTCCACCGACGAGTTCAATGCCATCAAGGGTAAGGCGGCGTTTTTCAGCTATCAGCAGCGGGCAGAAATTGTTGCCGCCTGCCGTTTTGTCTCGCTGGTGATTCCCGAAACCCACTGGGATCAAAAAGTCCGGGATATCAGTGGCTATGGCGTGGATGTATTTGCCATGGGCGATGACTGGCAGGGCAAGTTCGACCATCTCTCGGCCCTGTGCAGAGTGCTGTACCTGCCCCGCACCGAATATGTATCCACCACAGAGATCCGCGCCAGCTTGGGGGCGCCTCATCTGTGAGTTGAAATCGATACGCAAAAGGATACGGGAGGCTGGATATGGCGGGTTTCGGGCTAAAAACACTGACTTTTTATGGCGCCAGACTGCTTTGCAAGCTGCTTTACGGCTTAAGTGGCTTGTTCCCAAGGCAAGCGGGTAAAGTGTGTGTGGGCGCATACCAAAATCGTTTTACCGATAACAGTAAGTACCTGTATTTGCACCTGTCGACACTACCGCAGCTCAAGGTTATCTGGGTAACCGGTGACAGCGAACTGGCAGCAAGGTTAAACGAACAGGGCCTTAATGCCGCTGAGCGCTGGTCACTTAAAGGGATCTGGCATGCGCTGACCGCAGGCACTTACGTGTACAGCGCCTATGTTGGCGATATTAATCAATGGCTTGGGAAAGGTGCTCGCAGGATGAATCTGTGGCACGGCTCGCCGATGAAAGCGATTGAGTTTGATATAACCACAGGCCCCATGGCCGAGCGTTTTCAGCCCCCATATGGGCTGTTGAAACGGCTCAAGTACCATCAGGAATACTTAAGGCCAGATCTGATGTTGGCGCCAAGCGAGCCGGTAAGAGCATGCTTTGCCTCGGCATTCAGGCTGGCAGAAAGTGACATAAAGCTCGCAGCTTACCCAAGAAGTGCCTTTTATCAACGCTATCCAGCGGCCAAACCAGCACGGCCTGCCAGCTGGCGCCCAAGGCTGATTCTCTACGCGCCCTCCTGGCGCGATGGCGGCACAAAACAAGGGCTGGACACGCTGCTGCCAGCAGCAACGCTTGCCCCTATGCTTGAGCGATTGAATGCCACACTGCTGCTGCGGTTACACCCCAACGATGTAAAAAAAGGCATCAAACTGCCGTCGCACCCGCAAATAGTGGATATCAGCAGCCGGGAAGATGTGTACGATTTACTGCCAGAGCTATCCTTGCTTATCAGCGATTATTCATCGCTTTACATCGATGCACTGCTGTTTGACGTGCCGCTGGCGTTTTATCGGTTCGATGAAGCCGAATACATGCAGTGTTGCCGCAACGCCTATCATTTCGCCGATGCGCTGGAGCCCCCCGGCCCCGTGGTGCGCACCCCAGATGAGCTGATTGCGCTGCTGCAGCAACAGGACTGCCTCACCAAAGCCGGCTCGGCCGAGCTGCGCCACCGCCACAGGCAGCTCTATTGGCAAGAGCCACTGGCTGACCCCTTTGCGATTATCGAAACTGAACTTGGGCTGACTACAGCGGAAAATCAACCTGAGGTCGGTTGCAGCCACCCCAGCGATAGCTTAAGCTGAACCCTTGAAATAAACACTGTTATCAAGGTGTTAAGATGAAAGCGTTTAAACAGACACTGTGGATTGCCCTCCTGCCACTGGCGCTTGGCGCTTGCTCAGAGCCTTCAGCGACAAAAGAGCCTTCAGCTCAAGAGGAGCCCTCAGCGCAAGAGCAGCCTTCAGCGCAAACGCAGTCTGCACCTCAACAGCAGCAAAACACTCAACCTGCGGTATCGAGCGAGACACCAAACAGCGCAGAAGCCCTGCCCGTTGGTGACAGCAGCCGCACCTCGCTGGATTGGAATGGCAGCTATGAAGGCGTGGTTCCCTGCGCCAGCTGTGAAGGCATCAACACCCGCCTGGTGCTCAATAGTGATGGTACTTATCTGCTCGAGACTCAGTATCTGGGTGAGCAAGAAGCCGGAGCCGAGCCCAAGGTATTTGAAGAGCGTGGCAGTTTCAGCTGGAACGCCAGCGGCGGCGCTATCCAACTTGAAAGCGGCGCCTGGTATCAGGTAGGAGAAAATCAGCTGTTTATGCTGGACCGTGACGGTAAGCGCATCACGGGCGCCCTTGCTGACCACTATCGCCTCGGCAAACAGCTGTAACGCTGTGGCCAAGAAGCAAAAACGCGCCCGAAGGCGCGTTTTTTAACACTTATGGTCAGGGATGGTAGAAGCCAAGATACCAGTCGGCAAAAGCTTTTACACCCTCTTCAATTGCGACCTTCGGGCGCACGCCCGTAATAGCAAATAAGTCCTCGGTATCGGCCCAGGTGGCTTTCACATCGCCATCCTGCATCGGTAAAAACTGCTTGATGGCCTTCCGGCCAAGGGCATTTTCGAGGGTTTCAATAAAGTGCATCAATGACACAGGGCTGCCATGGCCTATATTCAGTACCCGGTATGGCGCTGAACTTTCCGAGCTTTTGCCGCTTTCCACCGACCAAGCAGGTGATACTGCGGGCGGCAGCGGCAGCACGCCCACCACGCCTTCAATGATGTCGTCGATAAAGGTAAAGTCGCGGCTCATATCGCCCTGATTAAACACCTTGATGGGCTCACCCGCCATAATCGCCCTGGCAAACAGCATGGGCGCCATATCCGGCCTGCCCCAAGGGCCATAGACGGTAAAAAACCTCAAGCCTGTGCAGGGCACACCATATAAATGGGCGTAGCTGTGGGACATCAGTTCATTGGCTTTTTTGGTGGCCGCATAGAGGGAAATGGGGTGGTCTACCGAGTCAGTCGTTGCGAACGGCAGCTTTTTATTCAGCCCATACACAGAGCTCGATGAAGCATACACCAGATGCTTTACCCCGCTTTGGCGACAACCCTCCAAAATATTGAGGTGCCCCACCAAATTGGCATCTGCATACGCGTGGGGATTATCGATGGAGTAACGCACCCCCGCCTGGGCGCCAAGATGCAGCACCCAGGCAGGCTTTAAGGTATCGAAAAGCGTTGCTATCGCGCTGCGGTCAGCCAGTTCCATCCGCTGAAACTGAAAATCAGCATAAGCTTCAAGCCCGGCGAGGCGCGCCTGCTTTAACGAAACATCGTAGTAATCGTTAAGATTATCGATGCCATAAACCCGGTGCCCCTCGGCAAGCAGCCTTTTACACGCCGCGGCGCCAATAAAGCCCGCTGCGCCCGTTACCAATACTGTGCTGGAGTGGCTCACTTTATTCCCCTTACACTGTCATCAATCATTAGAGTACCTTGCGCACATCTGCATGCTTCACCGAGCGGCCTCGGCCAATGCCGTAATAGGCAATGCCCTTGGCCTCAAGCCGGGCCGGATCGTATAGGTTACGGCCATCGAAAATCACCGGCTGCTTCAAAAGACGTTTAATTTCGCTGAAATCTGGGGCTCTGAAACTCAGCCATTCAGTACAAACAATAAGACCATCGGCGCCGCTGAGGGCGGCCTCTTTGGTTCCAAGCAGTTTAAGCTCGTCACGTACACCGTAAATGCGCTGGGCTTCTGCCATGGCTTCAGGGTCGAATGCCTGCACTGTGCCACCGGCCGCGATAATCGCCTCAATGACCACCCGGCTTGGCGCCTCACGCATGTCATCGGTTTGAGGCTTGAAAGACAGGCCCCAAAGCGCAAACACCAGCCCGGTGAGATCGTCACCAAAGTGCTGCTTCACCAGTTCAGGTAAACGCTGTTTTTGCTGATGATTTACCGCTTCAACCGATTTCAGCACCCGTGCATCAACACCGATTTTTTCGGAGGTTTTCACCAGCGCTTTCACATCTTTCGGGAAACAGGAGCCGCCGTAACCGCAGCCAGGATAGATAAACTGATAGCCGATGCGCGGATCTGAGCCTATGCCCTTACGCACCATTTCGATATCGGCACCAAGATGCTCGGCAATATTAGCCATCTCGTTCATAAAGGAGATTTTGGTCGCCAACATGCAGTTGGCGGCGTACTTGGTGAGCTCGGCGCTGCGCACATCCATAAACAGCATACGGTCGCGACTGCGGTTAAAAGGCGCGTAGAGCTCACGCATCACCTCTTCCACTTCATCGCTGTGGGTACCGACAATAATACGGTCAGGGCGGCGACAATCCTCCAGCGCCGCCCCCTCTTTCAAGAACTCAGGGTTCGAGACCACTTCGATGCAAATATTCAGATCCCGCGAAGCAAGTTCAGCAGCAATGGCATCCCGCACCTTATCGGCTGTTCCGACCGGCACTGTGCTCTTGTTAACCACAATTTTGGGGTCAAACATATGCAGGCCTATGTCCTTGGCCACCCCAAGCACGTGAACCAAATCGGCGCTGCCGTCTTCATCGGGGGGCGTACCCACGGCGATAAAAATCACCTCGCCGTGATTAACCCCGGCCTGAGTATCTGTGGTAAAGGTCAGGCGATGCTGCGCCACCTGCTCTTTCACCAGAGTCTCAAGCCCCGGCTCATAGATGGGAATTTGCCCCTGCTGCAGCCCGGCGATTTTGGCTTCATCTATATCAACGCACAGCACGTCGTGGCCCACTTCAGCCAGCACAGCACCCTGCACCAGCCCAACATAGCCAACACCAAATACGGTTACCTTCATCCTTGCTCCGAACATTTAACGTACGCACACGGCAAAAGCATGCCATACCATTTGCAGCAAGCATATGACAAACAGGATAAAAATGAAATTCAGGCGGGAATTAATGAGAGGACAGCTTACAAATCCACAAAAGCCATACCCAAGTTATCTTTCTCGGAAATAAGTGGCGACGATGAGAGCGGCCAGTGTATGGCAAGTACGGGGTCATCCCAGCGGATACAACGCTCGGATGCTGGATGATAAAAATCGCTGCATTTGTAACTCACCATGGCAGTTTCTGAAAGCACATAAAAACCGTGGGCAAAACCTTTAGGGATGAACATCTGCTTATGGTTATCGCTGGACAGTATCTCTCCAACCCACTTGCCATAGGTCGGCGAGTCTTTGCGGATATCCACCGCGACATCAAAGATGTCACCCTGCAAAACAGATATCAACTTATCCTGCGGATGCTGCTCCTGCCAATGCAGCCCTCGCAGTGTGCCTTTAACTGAAAGTGAGTGGTTGTCCTGCACAAAATGAATGGGTGCCACTAACTCGGCAAATTTCTGCTGTTGCCAGGATTCAAAAAAATACCCGCGATCATCCCGAAACACCTTTGGGACAATAAGCTTTACCTCATTGAGTGCAGTAGCTATTACCTGCATGCACGACTCCGATTAGTCGATGTGGTTGAAAAGAAGAAAACAGAAGTGAAGAGCTGAGATAATAAATCAATCTTCAGCCCCTGCCTTTGTTTCCAATAGTTTAGTCAGCTCACTACGCCAATCAGCAGCTTTAATTCCGAAAGCCATCTCGATTTTGCAGCTATCAAGCCTCGAATTTGAGGGTCTTCGCGCCAAAGCTCGGAAATCTTCAGTGCTTATGGGGATCAATTGCGGACAACGTCCAACCACGCCGAGCCTGTATGCTTCAGCAAAAATGACCTCGGCAAACTCGTACCAACTAACAAAGGGCTGGCCGGAAAAGTGGTAGGTCCCCCAAGAGCAATTGTCAGCGCTGGTATGCTGTGCGAGCTGCCATATTACCTTAGCAAGTTCAATGGCCGGAGTAGGTGCGCCAATTTGATCGGCCACTATGCGAAGGGTTGCCTCAGCCTTAGCCTTAGCCTTAGCCTCAGGCTCTGGCTTGGACGCCGCCATCCTCAGCATGCTGTTTACAAAGCTTTTACCTTCGCCACTAAAAACCCAGGATGTTCTGATGATCAAGTATCTGGATGAGTGCTTGGCAATCAATTGCTCACCGAGCCATTTGGTTTGTCCATAAACGGACAAAGGTGCGGGCGTGTCATCCTCGCGATACGGGCGGCGCATTTGGCCATCAAACACATAATCGGTAGAAATATGGATAAGCGCAGCGTCAGTTGCTGTTGTCGCCTTGGCAAGATAACCACAGGCATCAGCATTGATTTGACCGCACAGTGCAGGCTCAGACTCGGCTTTATCGACCGCAGTGTAGGCAGCACAGTTGATGACGAGTTGCGGCCGGTGAAACGACAGATAATCGGCTATGGAGTCCGGTTCGAGAAAGTCCACTTCATCCCTTGAGGGCGTCAGTACTTTCCAAGCTAACGGCTTAGATGCCTGCAATGCCCGCCCAACCTGACCGCTGCCGCCAAGAATCACAACGTTCATGAATTATGTTTGTCCTGGTCCAACCCAGCAGAGTCTCGGCCGTTCAAGCCCTGCTCATTGGGATCTATGTTGAGACCATCAGATGTGAGGTCGGCAGATATAAAGTCGCCCGGACTCAGATAATCACCCATATCGACCAGTCGTTGGAGGTAATCACCATAACCACTGTTCTTAAGTGCATCTGCATGTTCCAGTAACAGCGCTTTAGAAATCCAGCCTTGGCGATAGGCAATCTCTTCGAGGCATGCAATCTTTAGCCCCTGGCGCTTTTCGATGGTTTGGACAAAGTGCCCTGCTTCCATTAAGGCATCGTGGGTACCGGTGTCAAGCCAGGCAAACCCGCGGCCAAGCACACTGACCTGTAATTGATTCGCCGCCAGATACGCATTGTTGATATCAGTGATTTCAAGCTCGCCCCTTGCGGAAGGCTTTAGGTTTTTAGCAAACTCTACAACTTGATTGTCGTAAAAATATAATCCGGTAACCGCGTAGTTCGACTTAGGTTTAGCAGGCTTCTCTTCAATGCTGACGGCACGCCCTGCATCATCGAACTCCACTACCCCAAATCGTTCAGGGTTCGTAAGATGATACGCGAAAATGGTTGCGCCAATGCGATTGCTGGCAGCTTGCATGAGCTGCTTTGAAAAGCTCTGGCCATAAAAAATATTATCGCCAAGGATTAGTGCTACCTGGTCGTTACCAATAAACTCTTCTCCAATCAAAAACGCTTGTGCGATGCCCTTAGGTTTCGGCTGAATAGCATAGCTGATGTGAACCCCAAAATTGCTGCCATCTCCCAACAAGGCTTGAAAACCTGTGATATCGGCTGCGGTTGAGATTAGCAGAACGTCACGAATGCCGGCGAGCATGAGCACCGACAGCGGATAATAAACCATGGGCTTGTCGTACACCGGCAGTAGCTGTTTTGATACACCGCGGGTAATGGGATATAACCGGCTCCCGCTGCCGCCTGCCAGAATAATACCTTTCATACTAGTGCCTTGTGTGCTGCGCCGTGACAGATGCTTATCGATTAGCTGCCTGCGCTTGGAAGTGTTGGACATACCAGGCCACTGTTTTACGCAGACCAGACTCGAAGGTCTCCTGCGGCAACCATCCTAATTCTGAAGTAATTTTACTGGCATCAATGGCATAACGCACGTCATGACCGGGCCTATCCTCAACATGAGTGATTAGCGATGCATAACGCTGAATGTCTCGCGGCTTAACCGGCGCAAACTCTTCCAATAGAGTACAAATAGCTTCAACCACTTGAAGGTTCTGCTTCTCAGCGCCACCACCAATGTTGTAGGTCTCACCAAGACGTCCACGCGTCAACACTGCGTAAAGCGCGTGGGCATGGTCCTCCACATAAAGCCAATCACGGCGCTGATCGCCCCGTCCATACACAGGCAATCCTCTGCCTGCCAACGCATTATTGATAACCAGGGGTATGAGTTTTTCGGGATACTGGAAAGGCCCATAATTGTTTGAGCAATTACTGATGACGACTGGCAGCCCATAGGTTCTGTACCAAGCTCTCACCAAATGATCGCTGGACGCCTTTGATGCCGAATACGGCGAAGAAGGTGCATAAGCGCTGGACTCGGTAAAGCCATCGCACCTGTCAGAACTGGAACTGCGGGAATTGCTGGCTCTGCGGGCATGATCACTCACATCCGCCAAGTCGCCAAATACCTCATCGGTGGAAACATGATGGAAACGAAACGTGTTTTTACGCTCATCTTCAAGCTGCTGCCAATATTGTCGAGCCACTTCCAGCAAAATGTAAGTGCCCACTATGTTGGTTTGAATAAAGGCATCAGCACCTGATATCGAGCGGTCAACATGGGTTTCTGCCGCCAGGTGCATCACCGCATCTGGCTGGTAGCAGGCAAAAATCGCCTCAAGCGCTGACTTATCACAGATATCCGCTCGCTCAAGCACATACCGACCGCTCTGACTAACTTCGGCAACCGACAACAGATCCGCAGCATAGGTGAGCTTATCCACATTCACTACACAGTGCTCTGTGTCGCGAATTAACTGCCGGACAACTGCAGAGCCAATAAAACCACAGCCACCTGTGACAAGAATCTTCATCTACATCCTCAAAATGTTTGGCTGATTTAATCCTTTAGAACGTCGCCAAGCGAATGCTAGAAAATGCAGAATGCTTCGCTTCTAAATTCCATGATCTATTCCACTGCACCCTGTAGCCGCTCGCAGCGCTCTTTGAGCCACCATAACACCACACGATGAACTTTACCCAGAATACAAAAAAGCCAGCAAGTCTACCTTGCTGGCTTTAAGTGTGGCAAATAACTCTATAAATCAGCCAGGAAAAACGGCTCGTACTGCATTTGCAATCAGCTCTGCATACTGATTGGCCTGTCGAGCCTCTTTGGCTTCAACCATTACCCGGATAAGAGGTTGAGGTTCGGTGCCTGATTTACGTAGCAGTACGCGCCCTTCAGTGCCAAGAGCTGTTTCGGCAGTTGCTAGCGCATGGGATACCGACGGATGCGGTAAGGCAACGGCTGCATCGCCGTCCAAGTGCACGTTAACAAGTACCTGGGGGAACATCTCAAGCTCGGTAATGGCGTCAGCAAGGCCTAAATCGAATTCGAGCAATGCCCTCAGCGCTTGAAGCGAAGCCACTATTGCGTCCCCTGTGGTGGTGAAGTCAAGCGTCAACAGATGCCCGGAGTTTTCACCGCCAAAGCGCCAACCCGTCTCCTTAAGCAGTTCAACTACGTACCTGTCTCCCGCTTTAGCACGCTTGAACGGGATACCAAGATTGCCCAGAGCTTGCTCAAAACCAAGGTTGGACATCAGGGTGCCTACCACTCCAGAGACCTGCTCACCACGCATCTGGGCGGATTTAGCAAGCAAATACAATAAGGCATCACCGTCTACAACCTGGCCTTTATTGTCAACCATCATCAAGCGGTCGGCATCAACATCAAGTGCTATCCCCAAAGCTGCATCGTGGATCATCACAGCCGTTTGCAGACTGTCCATATAGGTAGCACCGCAATGTTCGTTAATGTTAACGCCATCGGGCTTATCATTGATGCTGATAACCTCAGCACCCAGCTCACGATACACATTCTTGGCAATGTGATATGCGGCGCCATGGGAACTATCGGCTACAATTTTCAGACCAGTCAAAGAGAGGTGATTGGGAAAAGTGCCTTTACAGAATTCAATGTATCGACCAGCTGCATCGTTGATTCGGCGAACCTTGCCAAGCTTGTCAGACGCTACGCAAGCCATTGCACCATCTTCAATGGCAGAAACCAGCTGTCGCTCGATTTCAAGCTCTTGCTCGTCGGTTGGCTTGGTACCAGTGTTGGAGAAAAATTTAATACCGTTGTCATAATGGGGGTTATGTGAAGCGCTAGTCACCACTCCAGCATTGGCCCTGAAGGCAGAGGTAAGATAGGCAATCGCAGGGGTGGGTATGGGGCCAGTTAGGGCCACATTGACATCGGCTGCACAGAAACCTGCTTCCATAGCAAATTCCAGCATATAACCACGCAGGCGAGTATCTTTGCCGATAATGACCTCTTTAGTACCGGATGCTGCCATCACAGTGCCTGCGGCCCAGCAAAGTTTAAGTGCGAAATCGGGGGGGTATCGGAAACTCACCTACCCTTCCACGTACACCATCGGTACCAAAATACATCCTTGACATCTTAATCCCCGGAAAATAAATGGCCGGGCTAACTCGGCCTGAAAAACTTGCGCGAATTTAAACTGACTTAAACGCCGACCTTTATAGACAAAACTTTAGCATCGTTTAAATCTTTCTGTTTATTCATCCAAACGAGATCGCAAATACCATCGGTGGGATTGAAGCCTGTTGGTGCTTTGAGAAGCAGCTCTCTGATAGTCTCATGGTCAAATGCATGACAGGCCATATCAAGTTTATCAAGCAAGACTTTAAGCTCATCCCACATGAGGCACACTTCGTTTGCAGTCATGATCCGCTCATGTTCCGTACCTTCAACATTGTCACCAATCAGCAGCTCCTCATAAAGTTTCTCACCTGGCCGAAGACCGCTGAACTGGATTTCGATATCGCCGTCAGGATTATGCTCGTCTTTTACCTCAAAACCAGATAGACGTATCATTTTCCGAGCGAGGTCTACAATCTTAACCGACTGCCCCATATCGAGCACAAACACATCTCCACCACGCCCCATTGCACCTGCCTGGATGACAAGCTGGGACGCCTCTGGAATTGTCATAAAGAAACGCGTGATCTCTGGATGGGTTACTGTGACCGGGCCACCATTGGCAATTTGTTTACGGAATAATGGAACTACAGAACCACTGGAGCCGAGCACGTTACCAAACCGAACCATACAAAAGCGCGTCGATGTATTTTGTTTTGACAGCGCCTGAAGCACAAGCTCTGCCATCCGTTTAGTGGTTCCCATTACGTTGGTGGGTCGGACCGCTTTATCGGTAGAAATAAGAACAAACGTTTCAACACCTGTTGCGATTGCTGCTTGAGCTGTGTAGAGGGTACCAAACACATTGTTACGCACGCCTTCTACAACATTGTGCTCTACCAAAGGTACATGCTTATAGGCTGCCGCATGGTAAACAGTCTGTACGTTAAATGCCTCCATAACGGCTTGAACACGATTTTGACGCTGTACGGAGCCCATCATAGGAAATATATCCACCGTTAGGCCGAGATCTGCTTTTATAGCATGCAACTCTCTATCTATGGAATAAAGCCCGAACTCAGAAAGCTCAAACAAAACCAATTTACTCGGTGCAAGGCGTATGATCTGCCGACAAAGTTCCGAGCCTATGGAGCCCCCCGCTCCAGTAACCATCACAGCTTTCGCTGTAATATTTGCTGCCATTAAGTCGGTTCTTGGAGCAACTGCATCACGCCCTAGCAAGTCCTCAATTTCAACTTCTTTCACATCACTAAAAAGTTTATTACCACTCACCAAATCCGCCATTGAAGGGAGAGTCATTACCTTTACGGAAAGCGGAACAAGAGTTTGAAGTATCTGTTGACGACGAGCCCTACTCGCACTGGGCATCGCTAGAAGAACCCTAGTGGCTTGCTTTTGCTTGATTAGTTTACGAATGATTGACGGTGAATGAACATGAAGTCCCTGAATAACAGTACCATGAAATGTTTCGTCATCGTCAACAAAAGCAAACGGGTGATATTCATGACTCTGGGCTAATGCTAAAGCTGTTTGTCTCCCGCTCACTCCTGCTCCATAAATAATCACAGGTTCACCGCGACGATTTAAACCAATACCGACCATTGAGCGCATAATCCCCCTTGCTCCACCAACGAGTACCAGTGAGAATACGGCATAAATAAAAGGTACCGTACGAGGGAGATCCACTTGTAGCACATAAGCAAAGGCTAACATAGCTATCGTGCTTATAAAAATACCTAGAGAAATAGCTGTCATCGCTTGAGCGCTTAGATACCGCAATACCGCCCGATACAAACCAAGCTTAACAAATGCAAAAATACTTAATGGGCACACGAATGTAACCAACAACCAATACTGACTATTCGAAAACACGTCGAATGTGTCAAGCCTCATCACCAATGCAGACCAAAATGAGAAGACCAAAAACACAGAGTCTAGGACCACACTAACAATGCGTTTTTGAAATCGATTAAGAGAAAACAAGAGTTGTAGAAAAGCCATAGAATGTAATCCTTAGACTCACATAAGAAAAAATTCGCAAACGTGACAACATGTGGAACAGATGAAAATAACCAAAAAAGATGCACTAAATCCAGAACCATATTTAAATAAAAACTGGTTTCAATTAGCGAAGTAGATCTAAAGCCTTGTAGATCTCAGCACAAACTGCACCTGTAGCGTCCTTCCTGGGCGCTATAGAATAGCGATCTTCAGACCTAGAAAAAACATCTATTTGCTCATCGAGTTGATGGCCAAGAGCTTCTATACAACTCACACCGTTTGAAATACCCATCTTACTAAACGGTGCATCCTCTGTGAAAATTGAACAATCTAATGATATAACTTGCTTCCCTACTAAACTAGCCTCAAGTCCTACGGTGGAAGCAGTGACAACGACTAAATCGGATGCGTGGACAATCGAATATAGTTCATCGGTTACGTTGCTATAAATTACGTTTTCAGATGCAATAAACTGCACATTTTCACTTGGATGATACCTCACTGCTAAATATACACCTAGTTTATCTCGAACATAGTCCCTAAGATAATGTTCAATATTTCTAGGTAAAGCTGGGTCTCCAACTCTATTACAAAACGGATGCATCACGGGTTCTGGTTGAGAAGCATACAATATCAGAAAGTCTCGAGAACTCAAACCATAATCTTTACGAAGATCGCGACCTTTATGAAAAAAACTCTCGTCGTATACCGAATCAAAAGCAGGGTTCCCAGTAACAACGATCGTCGAGGAATCGCATCCTTTCTTGACAAAAAAATCCTTAACTGAATTGTTCAAAACACAGATTTTAGTAGCATAGTTTGGTTGAGAAATCCATGCGGCCTCTTGAAGAGCAAACATGTCCACTAAACAAATGGAAGATATTCCGAGAAATGCAGCTGCGTCGAGAGCAGCTCTTTCTGAGCGAGGTGAATTAGTAGCTATAACAAGGTCGGGTGAAAGGTCCTTCAAAGCACTTTTGAAAAACTCAAGTGGATAAAAAGATTGCCGTCCCTTGTCAATCCAGATATCCCAAGCGAGCGCTCCATGCCTGTTTTTTAGCTCATGAAAATTAACTCCATGATACGCAAAAGATTCAGATTCCGGAACAGAAGAACTTAGCTGAATCCCAGCAAGTAACTTCTTACCTAGGGCGATGTGGTCATCGGTAGAGAAATCTGAATATGAAATATAGTCAACACCTTCAGAATCCAATACAGCTAAAGCAGTAGTCAAGCCAAACACTACTAATTCAACATTACCTTCCAGCTTAAGCTGCCGAATAATCGGAAGTAACATCTTAATGTGACCTCCGCCATAAGCAATAAGAAAAACCTTAAATTTCCGAACCATACAATCCAATTCCAAAATGTTAACCTAACGAAAGCCTAATTTCAAAAATGGCTTCTCGATATACTTAAACGAAAAGAAACAAACAAGAAAAGTAGAGAGTAAAGCGACAAAAAACACCAATAACCCACTAAAAATGTCGCCAAACAAAAATTTAATAGGGAAATACACTAAGGGGTGAAGTATGTATATGGAGTAACAGTGATCACCAAGCCAAGATAGAAAACGATGAGTGCGCCCAGATAGAACGGGATTAATATAATAATAAATAAGCAAAAACAAAACGACTAAAGATGTCAAAAATACTCTTCCCCACCCTGCGAGCAACTCCGACCTACCGTTGTCGACTGGATATAACGTAAAAACGAAAAAAAAGATAAAAAGAATCAACCAATAAATTCGAAGGCTTCCGCCTGTGGCAGGTCTTATATAATGACCAATGAGAACTCCCGAAAAGAAAAGGAAAAAATGATTTGCGGGATGTACGTACAATGACCAAGTTTCAGCAATATCTCCCGTGTGCTCTATAAGAAAAAGTGCGTAATACAAAAAAATGATAACAGTTAAACCATATAAAAACCATAAAATCTTATAAAGCCGATTCTGTATTAAAAGCACGACTAATGGAAAAAGCAAATAAAAAACCATTTCATTACCAATAGACCAACCTCCTATTGGGACATAACTGTCGGGTGAAAAGAAGCCAAAAAGCAGCGTAAGGTTCAAAAAAACCTCTACAGTGTCCAAATTGAATTGGTCGCCGGAAATCACACTTTGAGCTAGCTTATAGAAGAGAGTTACCAGTACTGCAAAAAAATAAAGCGGCCATATCCTCAGCAGTCTTTTTATATAGAAACGTTTTATTTCAAAAGAATTCTGACGAAGATAGACAACACCTAAACTTATACCGCTTAATATATAAAACACGGCGACAGCGTAAACTCCTAACTTTCCTATCAAATCAGAATTATCTAATTCAATTCCCTGCCATGATAAATAATGGTAAATCATGATAGAAAGTGCCATAAGCCCTCTAAAATAATCTAGAGAATAATATCTTTCGTTATTCACCCGGCTCTCCAAAATAATATTCTAAACGCACGAACCAAAACGATCAAAAGACATAGCGCATAAGATATAAGCCCTACTCCCTCGAAAAAAATCAGTGGTATCCCCCCAAAAAAAAATAAGCCGGCTCTACTAGAAAATCTCGAACTACATGTACCAGATACTATGACGAATAGAAGAACAATGGTTACAGTAGTATATATTATTAGTCTACTATACTGCTGATACTCCATAGCAACATAGAATGTACTACGTTCAAAAAAATTCCCATTGGAAGCCGAACCGGCTGAGCTAAACATATATTCATATTTATGAGCCAAGGAACCGAAGAAACCTATCAACATAACGATGAAAACAGGTATAACCAATGGGTAATATTTCCTCAAATACTTAAAAGAGGTAATAACGCCAAATATCCAACCCACAACAATACCAGAACTAAGATTAGCAAGGAGTGCCGAAAAGATAAGTAAAAAATACCTGCCTTTTTCATAAAACAAACATAGATATAGGTATCCTAAACCAAGCATTCCAAGAACAGTTCGGTAACTAAGCAGCAAAGGAAAAAATAGCAATAGCCAACCTGATAAAACAACAACCCTATCTCTAGCCGAAAATAGAGGGAATATATATACGAGATAAAGTAGGGCCTCCAAATAAGTAGACCAGCCGTTTATGTGTGCCAAATAAAATGGAAAAACTATAAATAAGCGTAAAGAATGGATAATAAACAATGGAGAGAATATTGAACCATTATTATAATTTTCGAAAACATAGCTTACTTGTGAATAAAATCCATCGTTATAGATATCCTCAAACATAGTAACGTTTAAAGTTCCTGCCAAGGATACATAAACAATACAAAAAAGCATAGAGCAAAGTCTATGCTTTTCCAAATAACAACTACGCTTCATACCGATAATCCGGTAAAAACTGTCTAAACCAAACTTCAAGAGCCATTAAAGCACGAATTTCCCTCGTATAGTTACATTCCCCTTTACAGTGCTCTTCATACATCGACTGAACAAATTTATAATCAAAAAGGTTTCGTGATTTAGCCTTTTCAGAGAGCAGCAAATCATATACCATATCTTTAAGTTCATGTTTTAACCACTCCCCTATAGGAACGGTAAACATCTGCTTTTTCCTGTATGTAAGATTCTCGCCGATAAGGGGGCTTACGGCCTTCTTATAAATATATTTAGTTTCCCCATTTTTTAACTTCATCGAACCTGGCATAGAAAATGCGAGCTCGATCATTCTGTAGTCTAGAAAGGGGGACCTGTTTTCTATAGATACAGCCATTCCCATCCTGTCAGGCTTAACCAAGTTATTTCCACTGAGCAGTAACATAGTATCAACATAGAGAACTTTGTTAATTCTATCGTTATCATTTAACTCAAAGAACC
Organism: Shewanella khirikhana; assembly: GCF_003957745.1. Lineage (NCBI taxonomy): Bacteria > Pseudomonadati > Pseudomonadota > Gammaproteobacteria > Alteromonadales > Shewanellaceae > Shewanella > Shewanella khirikhana. Next base: position 2,285,073 of record NZ_CP020373.1, read on the forward strand.
TATTGCTAATTAGTTCCCGAGTATGGTCGAAGGTAGTCACTATCTGTGTAGCAGGGTTCAAAAGCCTGACTCTAGATTCTTCGCTAAACAATGACAACGTGTTTATGAAGGCGTCAAAAAAATCATCATCAGGTAGAGAGGGATCGGTAGATTCGAATAACTCTCTATATTTGTCATAACCTGCAAATAATTCATCGGCCCCATCTCCGGTCAGGACCATTTTAACTTTTTTTGAAGCTAATTCCGCGACCTTAAGCGTAGGAATAAATGAAACATCTCCATGGGGTTGATCGCAATGGAATATTACCTTGTCCCAGTATGATAACAAATTAGGACTTACTTTTTCACACTCATGTTCAGTCGAAAACCTTAACGCCGCTTCTAATGCAAAGGGTGATTCATCGTATTTTTCTTCGTTAAATCCTATAGAAAAGGTCTTGACCGGGCAAGCAAGGTGCTTAGCCATAAAACCTACAACAGTTGAGGAATCCACGCCACCGGAAAGAAAAGCGCCGAAAGGCACGTCAGATCTTAACCTCAACCTTACAGCGTCATCTATTGTCTCGTTAAAGCGCTCAACCCACTGCTCCTCTGAGACATCATTTTGAGATCTACCATCCAAACGCCACCACGTATAACTCTCTAACCCGTTTGAAGACACTTTTACATAAGTACCAGGAAGCATATGCACCACCCCTTCAAACATAGTTAATGGCGCAGGAACGTAGTTATAAGCTAGATAGCTATCCAATGCTTGCAAATTCAATTCTCGCTTTATAGGGAAATTAAGAATTGATTTAATCTCAGATGCAAAGATGAAGTTTTTCGCATCTTGATAAAAATATAATGGTTTTTCACCAACTCGGTCTCTGATAATAAATAACTCGTCAATTCTCGCATCATAAATTGCTATCGCAAACATACCGTTTAGACGGTTGACAAATTCGATACCATACGTAAGGTAAAGATTAAGAATGACTTCAGTATCACTATGGGTTTTACAGCTAAACTCTGTACTACTCAACTCCTCCGCTAGCTCAATGTGATTAAAAATCTCACCATTTTGAACCACTACCACATTTCCATCGTCTGAATAAAAAGGTTGGGAACCACCCTCAACATCAATTATCGCAAGACGCTGGTTTCCGATTGCAACACCATCGCCAAAGTATATTCCTTGACCGTCAGGACCTCGATAATTGATAATATCACCCAACGACCTGATCACATCTCTCGTCATGTCAGTTTTATCAAACGAAAAATGTCCAAAAATACCACACATTCTAATTTCCGCCCTTAAAAATTACTTGCTTAACTGTTTTTGCAATAATAATCAAATCAAAATAGAAACTCTGATTTTCAACATAAAAAAGATCGTACTTCAGTCGCTGCCTTTCGGTACCTGATGAACGGATTGTACATTGCGACAATCCAGTGATACCGGGTATAACAGAATTTCTCTTATCCCAATCAACTTTTCGATATAACTCAATTTGCGCTTCTACGTTAGGTCTAGGCCCTACGATACTCATATCACCGACCAATACGTTAAATAACTGAGGCAACTCATCAATACTTGACTTTCTCAGAAATCTGCCAACCTTTGTAATTCTTGGATCATGATTCGATGTACTGTAGGATCCTATAGATTCGGCATTAGTGACCATTGTTCTAAATTTATATATTTGAAAAACTTTACCAGCTTTACCTACTCGGTTTTGTCTAAATATTACCGGACCGCGATCGCCGAGTTTTATAAATACAGAAACAAAGATCAACAAAGGAAAAAGTATAATTATAGCCAACAGTGCACAAAAAAAATCAAATATTCTTTTCAAAATTCTTTCCCACGACCTTATTAATAGTAGATATTAACTGCTCATGATAAATATCAATAACACATGAAGACTCTCCTCTCAACTTCTCTTCTTCTGTCCTGAGCTGTGATATATTAAATTCGAAATTTGCATCTCTTAGGTCTTCTATATTTTTTGCTCGTTTATGAAAAGCACGTGCCAGAATAACACTAGACGAATTCAGTCTTATATGCTCTGAGAGAATTAGTTCTGCTGGCAATTCACCTTGCCCGATACACGCAATTCCACCAAATCCAAATGGTTTTCCAGACTGCTTTAATTTATAAACTAACTCCGACAACAATCCCGTAGCTAAAGGCTCAAACATGAAAGACATACCGAGATCTCGGTGTAAATCATTCAAACCTATATAGACCTCAGTGACGCCTTTAACGTTCGCGACGTCCTGAATACAATTTGCTGCTTTTGCGGTTTCAACTAGCGGAATGAACTGACACCTATGATCAATTAATTCTGATACAAAATTCACTTCACTGACAGAAGTAAACATTGGCAACATTACTATGTCAGCCCCTGCTGATAAAACACGTTCAATTTCATATTCAGTATTATCATGGACAGGGTTAATTCTGACTAAAAGTTCAGATTTATTCAAAACCTTACGTATTTTAGAGACATCTTCCAACGTATGGTTACTAATAACGGTATCTAGATGTCCCTGCCTCTCATATTTACCAATTATTTCCAAATCCAAAAATATTCTTTCAACGCCACAGCTCTGAGCAAATTGAGCTACCTCGGGGCTATTTGTTATTAGCATTAACTTTATTCTATTCACGTACTAACCTCTTAGACAAGCCTGGGACACCGTATTGATAAAGTGGAATAAGGTTTAGAGAAATGTATATTAAAGTAAAAGTAGATATCCAAAAGAAAGAACTGTCTAGGTAACTAAAAACTAAATGATAGAGAACAGATGTAATGGAAGCAGTTGATAATTGAACTAGGTTACCATCCCCTAAGTGGAAAAATCTTACCTGATGTTTAACATTCAGCACGACTAACAACGAAATTGTTATAGACAAAAAACCAATATTCATTGCTATTAATGCGTCTATTGAAGAGAGACCTAGCAAATGGATGCTGACGATACAAATAGATATATTAATTGCTAATATCCATAATGGTGTTGAGTTATCTGCCTTAGCTGCAAACGCAGCCACAATAAAACTAATTAATCCTTGAAGTCCTAACGAAAGGGAAAAAACCTTAAAAAAATTTGCTACTGTATTTATATCGTCTTGAGTAAAACTCCCTCTACCGTATACCAACTCAACGATGTAGGTAGAGCAATTATAAGATACTAAAGTGATAACAATAGAAATAACAATAATTATACAAGCTACGTTAGTAAATGTCCTCGAAAAATGTCGAGGTTCTAAAGTCTCAGATAGTTTAGGGAAAAATACAATTGAGAAAACTGTTAATACTACACCTAGCGGCAAATCAACCAATTTCATCGCAAAGTTAGATATTGCTAAATATCCTTCACCATCCAAAGATATATACGCCCTTACCAATATAGGAAAACTAAGTGTTGCGACGCAACCCAATACACAAAATATGTATTGTCTCGCTAACTCTTTATCCACTAGATCAGTTCTAAAAACCGCGGATGGTTGAAAGTTATTTAATCCACTATAGTAAAACAAAAATAAAAATCTTACCGTTACAGCTACTATCACAGAAATACTTACATAGTTAAATACAGAGCTATCTAAATTAAACTTAAAGTAAAATGTTATAAAGAATATTACCACGACGTTAAAGATCAGAGTGCCTAATGCAGCAACAAAAAATTTGTCATTAGAATTCAAAAAAGCTGTTGTTACACCCGACATTACAATTAATGGGACTGAGTATAAAACAACGCTTAGACTCCAAAGAAAGTCTGCGCTGACCATATCAACAATTCCGGGTGATAACAAAGATAACAGACTTGTTGAAAAAAACGATAAAGAAAAACTAATTGCTAAAAATACTACAAAGGAGATTAGCAATGCCTGAATATAGAGCGCACTTCTGTCAACATAATTATGAGCCTTAAACCTTGGGATTAATACTAAGCCGATTGCTCCGCCTACCAATATATTAACGACAATATCAGGAATAGTAAGCAACAGAATTATCATATCGGCATCTAATGATATGCCGAAACTAGAAGCTACGATCACATCTCTCAGGAACCCTGTTACTCTACCGAGAAATAGAGCAAATGAAACACTGAGTCCAGCTAACAATACTTTATTCATTTCAATTATTTTACTTATTGTTCAAGGTTAGCCTATAATAACCTTGAACAATGATGATAGATTATTTAACTTTAAATTTTAGCTTCCACTGATCATTCACAAACTCCCATAACTCTTTATTTCTAAATTTCTCTACAGTTTCTTCAAATTGCTCTAAAGTGATCATATGGAAATTAAGAAAGTCTTCCAAATCATTGAACGGTTTTTCGTCCTGTAAACTATTAACTATCCTTACAGCGTCTTCACGAGAAAGACGATCATTCCAGATATCGTAGCAGGTTTGATCTGTTGCGCGCCAAAATCCGAATTTTAGATATTTAAACCAAATATTAATTTCGCAAAGTTTCTCGTCTATATTGTCATAATCTAAATAATTACCTGGTAATGGACCCGCCCTTCTCCCCGTAAAACCGCGTGGCAAAACGAACTCATAGTTTTGTCGGCCATACCATTTAACAAAGTGCCCAAGATAGATACTCTGTACCCCTGCTTCTTCAAGCTTATTGTAATCAGGGTATTTATAGAAAAAAACGTCGCGCTCAGATACGTCATCATCAAGCCAGTCAAAAACAGTCTTTTCTTTAACCAAATCGCTCTTATTTATTGCCAAAGCGGAAGGCTTACTTTCACTACGCTGTAAACCACCAAATTCAAAGGCTATATCTTCACCCCAAACAACCAACGGAACTTCATAGATTAAAGCTGTGTTAACAACGCTTGAGAACATTGCACAATGTTCCGCCCAATTTGGTTCTCCCTGGCGTAGGAAACACTTCTGACGGATTTTTCTAAATGTGCTCGGCTTAATTGTAATCTTCATATGATCGACATTTAGGTCTTTAATCATATTATTAAGGTTTTCTATACCTTCAGTCGTTGGCAAATGTGCAGCCAAAGTTACACACAACACTTTTAAACCGAAATGTTCTGCAAGAATTGCAGCTTGATACCAACTATCTTTTCCACCGCTTACTGCTACTATACAGTCATAAAATGGATGATTGGCCTTTTTGATATCTTCAACAATCAGCTCAAGATCTTTGAAACGTGCATCCCAATCAATAGTTGCTTTTACTTCTTTAGTACGGCATGCGTTACAATAACCTCTGTCATCCAACCATACGCCAGGCTTAGTATCAGGCATCACACAGTTTGAACAAAATTTCATACATTAACCCTCAACAGCCTTATAATTACGTTTATCCATGTAAGTCCGGCCAAGCAATATATATTCATTAAAGGTAGACTGATCCTCTAGTAAATCTGTAAGCATATACTCTCTTGGATCTGAAACTTCAACCTCAAAGCCAGTGTCGAAGTTGATATCATGCTCTAAAACACTTCCTTTGCAGAACCAGCTACCATCCTCATTTTTTTCCCAAGCGAATGGATCTCGGAATTGGTCAACAAATGACATAAATTTTTCTTCTGACAACCCCACCCAATCAAGAAAAACTTCAAGCGCTTTAGGTTTAACTTCAATATATTTTTTAATAAGTGCTAAACCCTCAGACTTGCTAATTCTTTTCAAACGTATATCACGAGCTACATGATCAGAAACTTTAGCATACCCAAACTTAAGATATTTAACATAGTCGTGCACACTTGCGTTGTTAAAGCAATGTATGGATTCGTAAGTATTGTAGGTACGTTCTTGGATATGAGTCTCGTATCCAAACTTACTAATAGCGTTTTCTATTTGCGTCTGCGAATCCCAGAAAACATAGTTACCAATATACAAACCACGAACTCTTGATTTTTCAAGTTGCGCATCGGAGGGATAAGTAAACGCTTGCAGATCTTTATGTGTGACTTTGTCAGAAACACCAATTAATGACTCAGCATCAACGCAACGCATTGCGTGCTCTTTTCTTACCTTTTTAGTCATTTCAACGCGGTCGTGGTGGCTAAACATACCGACTTGATCCAACCAACCATTAACACCCCAAATAATCAGTGGGATGTCTAATTTGGTTGCGACCTGCACCGGGAAGGTTTGACTACCCGCCAACACATGCCAATACATATCACCAAATTTCTGCAAAGTAATTTTTGTAATTTCTTTGATGGTATCAGGACCAACGGTAGACATCATATGGTCGCAATCAAGCTCGGTAATCAAACGCGCTAGGTTACGAATACCAACCTTCGTACTGAAGTGCGTGTTGTAGGTGACAAGCAATGGATTTAACCCGTACTTATTTTTCACCAAGTCAACAATAAAGAAATCATCTCCCGTTCCAACGACAGGGATTACACAATCATAAGATGTTCCTGAACGACCTTTGTATTGAGACAATAATGCATCGAGTTCTCTTTCTTTGGCATCCCAATCGATTTCATATTTTTCTTCATGCACACGACAGCCGCTACAGACTCCCTGGTCATCTAAAATAAGATTTAGCGCATGATTTTCAGGATATAAGCATCTATTACAAAATTTCATTATATCTATACCTTAAAATGGCCGACCGAGAATATCCAAGGAAAAATCTTCATATTTTACTTCTGAGCTCAAACGAACTTCCAATCCAGAACTACGCATTTGAGCCTTAGCAGCAATTGTACTGTGTTCCATGTGCTGAAAAATGTTTGCTGCTGCGACAGCCTGGCAGCCACCTTTTAACACAGCGTCAGCTAAATGCTCGAATCGTCCAACACCACCTAAAGCAATAACAGGAATATTCACTGAGGAACTAACTTCTTTAAGTAATTCAGTGTCATATCCTAAACGAGAACCGTCACGCTCAACAGAGTTTAATAAGATTTCCCCTGCCCCCGCAGCTTCAATCTCTTGCAAATGATGTTTCAGATCCATACCAGACACTTCTTTGCTCAGATAATCATATACCGCATAACCAGAGTCAGTTTTCACTACGTCAACTGATACTGTAATGCACTGATCACCAAAAATGTTTGAAGCCTCAGTGATAAATGCAAGGTTATTGCGCACAACAGAATTAAGACATACTTTATCTGCACCGGCTTTGAGTAGACTTTGGATATGTTCTAATGTTTTAATACCACCACCAACTGTCAGAGGAACAAAACACTCTTTAGCAGCCCAAGTTACTAACTCGACATTAGGAGCTCTAAGCTCTTTGGTTGCATCAATATCGATAATAACAATTTCATCGACATCCCAATTGACAAAGAATTCAATGGCTGTTTTTACATTACCAATAGGTAAATACTTGTTAAAGTTAAAACTTTGAACCACCAAATCGTTTTTTGTAATAATACAAGGAATCAATCTCGTCTTAAGCATTGTGTTGACCAACCATTGAACTTGCCCATTTGAAAAAACTACTTAATGCTAGTAAACCATTTTTCTGACTTTTTTCAGGATGGAACTGCATGCCTACGACGTTATCTTTTCTCACCGCTGCAGTCATTAATCCACCATAATCGAATTTTGCCATTGTGTACCGTTCATCACAGACTACATGCAAGCTGTGTACAAAATAGAAATCTTTATCTGCATGGAGATAATCAAAAATGATGTCTGCTGGCTGTAGAATTAAAGAATTCCAGCCAATATGGGGGACTCTTAAATCACCTTCCGGATGCATATAGGATACTTTTCCCGGAATCCAGCCTAGCCCTTTTGTAATTTCTTTTTCTTCCGAACTATCAAACAACAGCTGCATACCGAGACAGATACCGATAGTTGGTTTCTTCAACTCTTTCACAGCTTCATTCAGCACGGAGATCAACCCCTTTTCCGAGAGCTTTTTCATAGCGTCTGGAAAGGCACCAACACCTGGTAGAATAATGATGTCAGATGACAATATCACACTACTGTCGGCAGTAATTACAACATTGAAATCACCAATATGGGCGATCGCATTTTCGATCGACTTCACATTTCCCATCTCGTAGTCGATAATCGCTACACTAAGTTTATCAGCCATTTTTATCCTACCATTACAACGAGAAGCCATCATCTACAATTAAGTTCTGTCCATTGACAAAATTCGAATTTGACGACAGTAAAAAAACTATTGAACCCAAAACATCAGAAACGTCTAGCATGCCCCTTCCAAGGGTTTCATTTTTATAAGCTTTAAGAAAATCTTCAGGCTGATGGTCAAAGATACCGCCTGGACTTACAAGGTTGACTCGGAATTTACTGTTCGCGACGTATTTTGCCACATAACGTGATAGATGAATAAGACCTGATTTGATAGCAGCATATTCGACAGGCATAGTCATTTTGGTGTTGTCGTAAATATTGAATTTAGGCGGGATTACACCATAAACAGAAGATATATTGACCAGTGAAAACTCTGTCTGATGTTGCTCAAAATATCTGGCACATTGTTGCATAAATAAAAATGAAGACCCAAGATTCAGAGAGATATTTTCGTTAAAATCTGCCTGAGCTACTTCAAAAAAGTGTTTACCATAATTCTTGTTTCTTGGATAAGAACAATTGACAGCCCCTGTAATCCCCTCTGCCGAGTCAAAAAATTTGATTACGGCAGACTCTTCAGACAGATCCAATATAGATTTTTGCAAAGCTGTGCTATTGATATCCACCCCGGACTTGGATAGCTTATCGTTTAAACTGATTAGGTCTCGATCAATTGCAATGACCTCTGCGCCTTGCTGTATCAACTTATGGACGAGTTGAGAACCCAGTAGGCCTGCAGCACCGGCCACTACTACTTTTTTTCCTTCAAGCATCATTTAATTTTCTCTTAACTATTGCTTCTGCCAGCATGAAATCATAAATATCATCAATGTCCACCGCTCTTTCTTTTGGGATTAGTACACTTGTCACTTTTCCATCAAACAACGCATTTTTATCAAGAACAAACTCAGGTTTAGCGGCGTAAACTACTGTTGTTATGTCAAAAACTTCGGGAGCATCTTGCCTTCTGTACACACCAGTAGCAGGCTTGTTGACTAACTCCACATAGCCATCTTCGTTCTCTTTCACCATATTGAAATATGGACTACGATTTGCTGGTGTAACGGAAATGCAGATATCGGCTCCAGTATCTGAAAGTTGTTTTATGGCCACACTAACGTCGGTTTCACCACGAAGTGGGCTAGTGGCTGGTAAACTGACAAACACATCAAAATCACCATAACTGGAACGGACGTACTCAATAGCATGCCTCCAAGAAAGCCATTCTGGACTAGTGTCTGTAGTGAGCTCATCTGGTCTTCTTATAACCTTTGCACCACAAGCTAACGCAACGTCGGCAATCGAATCACAATCTGTAGACACAAAAACATCATCTATCTGAGAGACATTTTTTGCAGTATCTATAGAGTATTGGAGAAGCGGTTTGCCATTTAGTGGTTTAATATTCTTTCCTGGGAGGCCTTTCGACCCCCCTCGTGCAAAAATGAATGCAATTGTTTTCACGAGAGCACGTTTCCTTTATTAGACTGTTTCGCCAGCTGTATAAGTTCGATAACTTTAGCTGAGGTTCTAACTGAGGCAAGTTCTCGACGGCCAAGGTTTTCAACATCAGCAAAGGCTTTTAGCATATCCAGATACATGGTATTTTTATCGTATTGCTCATCTGCGTAAATCATAGAGGTACTATTCGAATCTTTGAACGTAACTGTATTCGCTACTAAATCCCAATATAGATTGCCCTTTTCACCTATAAACTCACATTTTCGTTGCGTAGCTTTTTGCACGAAATCTAGATGTACAGATATATAAACACCTGTTTCTGTCGTTATAATCAGATTGGCTATTTCTTCAACCTGAAGCCCTAATTCCTCAGTTGTTCTTAACCAACTATGTTGCAGTACCAGCGGACCAAAAATCCATTGCAGATAATCTAATTCATGGCTTAATTCAAGAAGTGCCCCGCCTCCAAGTTCAGCCTTTGCCGAAACCGAATCTTTATAACTTTTATCTGAGCGCCAACTCGGCAAAAACTGCCCTACGACGCTGTGCACATTGTAAACCGTACCTAAACCACCTGATTCTAAAAAGCTTTTCACAGCAAGCGCTGATGGCAAGAACCGTAAGCAATATCCAACAGCCACAGGCGGGTACTTTTTGGACTCATAAAAGTTGAGAAACTCGGCCGCATCGCTGAATTTAGCTGTCAATGGCTTTTCAATTAAGACTGGAATTTTATTTTCCAGCAAAAGTTTTGCGGTTTCGACATGATAAGATGCTGGCGATGCAAGCACTACGTAGTTCGGTTTTAATGCTATTATCTCTGACAAACTTACAACGGCACTTGCTCCTTCGGGTAAATCAAAATTTTTACCACTTGATGAAGCCACATAAATTTGAGCATTTGGATATAAAAATTTTAAATTTTTTATATGTCTTTTGGCAATACTACCCATCCCAACTACTGCATAGTAGTCCATTGTTAGAACTCCAAATTTCGAATATCAACTTGTGCTCTGTTGTAGTCTTCGATTCGCCCAATATCAAGCCAATATTCATGAATCGGGAACATCAAAACATTTGAACCTTTTGCAATAAATTGCTCAAGTAACGAAGGCATATCTATTCTTGAGTTCTGATCAACTGAACGCCAAACCTCATGACTAACCACATAAATGCCTGCATTGACGAAAAAACGTTGAATTGGCTTTTCTACCATGCTTATGATTTTGTTTCCGTCACTATTAATCACTCCAAACGGCACTTGGTATTCGTAGTCACGCACACACATTGTCGCTGCAGAATTATGTTTATTATGAAACTCTAAGACTCTTTCAAAGTCGACATTCGTCAACACGTCACCATTAATTAAAATCAGTGGTAATTTTGGCGCACTCTCAGGCAATAGCCCTAACGCACCGCCTGTACCTAGTGGGTTCTCTTCATGCACATAAGTTATTTTTATATCCCATTTAGAACCATCACCAAAATATTCTCGTATCATATCCGGTAAGTAGTGTGTCGAAATGTAAAAGTTTTCAAAACCGGCTTTGATAAAACTATTCAGCAATATTTCCAAAATAGGTCTGTCGCCAACTTTTAATAACGGCTTAGGGCAATTATCGGTTAACGGCCTTAGTCTTGTTCCGAAACCACCAGCCATTAAAAATATCGGGTTTTGATACTTAGACTGCTGGCCCAATCTTTGTAGGGTTTCTAAACCTGCTACCTTCTCGCCGTCAAGTAATGGGATCGCAAGCAATTGCTTTTCTTCCATATACTTAACAAGTTCTTTCCGTGCAGTCCCAAGTTTTGCTGTACATGGATGAGTATTCATCACGCTACTTACTGGACTAGATAGACTCAAATTTTTTAATAACCCGCGTCGAACATCGCCGTCAGTGACTACGCCTAACAAATGGTACTCATCGTCGACAACTAGTGCTGTTCTTAGTGAACCCGTATCAATTTTCTGAAGGGCTTCGAGAATAGGCTGTTCAGGCTTAACTAAGATTTCTTTCCAGTCATAACTCATTTAAAAATCCTTTAGCGCAAAAATGGTTTCGCGACGTACAATATTTTATTGCTTTCTAAATTTTTAGTAACTGTAGCGCCCGCACCAACTAAAGCGTGCTCCCTGATTTGAATGCCTTGAATTACCTGCGCACCGGTGCCTATATGGACAAAATCTTCGGTAATCACTGAACCGCTGAGTACAACACCTGGCGCTACATGATTGTGTTTTCCTATTTTGCAATCGTGTTCAATGATTGATCCAGAATTCAAAATAGTAGCCTCGCCAACCGTTACATTTGTATTCACAATACATCCTGGCATGACCTGAACACCTTCAGCCAATACTGCAAATTCTGAAACAATAGCATTTGATGACACTACAGTCATAAACGTATAACCTAATCGCTTAAAGCTCATATGAACCTTAAATCGTAAGTTGCTTCCTGGTAGCGATCCTATTCCATTAACAAGAAACACTTCAGTTTTGTTAAATCGTTCAACGTCAACGTCTTCTGTAAAATGTGGAATACCCGCGAATACTACCTTGGATGAGATGTCATCTGGGCAAATGATAGCAAGTATCTCTCGTCCTTGGCCAATCAAGATGTCAGCCAAAACACTTGCGTGGCCACCTCCGCCAATCAAAACGATCGGTAATGGTTTATTCAATGATGAGGTCTCCTGGCTGATAGTCCAAGCTAGCTTTGCGCTCAAGCATATCCCAATACTGGTAAGGAGACATTCCATTACCTGGACGCTTAATTGTCAGGTTATCAGTACTGAAGAGGTCACCCACTCTAATAGTCTGACTTGCTACCAAGCTTTTACGAGCAACTGATTTATTTTTAACTTCAGATACGGTTGGGGATTTTACCGCCGAACCCAGCGCCAGCTCTACTTGACGAATAGCCTTTACCATAGCCGAAAGCTCATCAGGCTCAAGAGAGGCCTTGTGATCTGGACCTTCCATATTCTTATCCAAGGTGAAATGCTTTTCGATCAAAACCGCACCACGTGCTACGGCTGCAATCGGTATCGCGATCCCTTCACTATGGTCAGAGTATCCCGCAGGCAAGTCAAAAGCACTACCGAGTGTATCCATCGCTCTCAGATTAATTTCAGCCATTGGAGCGGGGTATTCAGTTGTACAGTGCAAGATTGTCACCTTCTGTTTAAGTGCATTCTGTCCTGCTTCTGAAGCATAAGCTTGCTGAAACGCTACCATCGAGGGTGCGTCGTTAATCGCTGCCGTATAACCAAAGGCTATGACCCCTAAAGCCATTTCAATTTCCGCAAGAGTGGCCATTCCGGTGGAAACAATCAAATCACAACCGGTACGCGCATGCTCAAGCACCAGTGGCGCATTGGTCAGTTCACCAGAAGGCAGTTTTAGACGAGTTAACCCTAGATCGTTGACGAGGAAATCTAAGCTTTCAGAATCAAAGGCCGTGGAAAGAAACTCAATTCCCAGTGAATTGCAATGTTCGACCAGCTTATGATGAGCTTCGTAAGACAACTCAAGGCGGCTGAGCATAGCCAACTGTGACTCTTGCTTTTGAGTGTTAGCCACTTGGTAATCTGCTTGCTTAGCGTTGGATGTAACCAAATTTTTTGCTTTAAAGGTCTGAAATTTAACGATGTCAGATCCAGCCCTGTGGGCCGCATCAACCAGTTGAAATGCCAGTGCTTCATCACCGTTATGGTTTACACCAGCTTCTGCAATTATCAGTGTCATACAGCTTTACTCAATTGGTTCAAAGGATAAGTCATAAAACGACTTGCTAGGGTTAAAACGCAGTGACTTTATCATTGCTATTACTTGTGAACTGCTGTCACCCTGACCATAAGGGTTGTCGATAACTTCGTTGCCATTTTTATAGGCACCAGTAATGGCATTATTGATCGCTTGAGATATCTGTTCTTTGGTTGCCTGACAGTGCAACACACTTTTAGCAGCCAACCGCCCTTGTTGGCGTACGCCTATGTTCACCGTAGGCACACCGAAAGCCGGTACTTCGATGATGCCACTGGATGAATTCCCTATGACAGCACTGGCGTGCTTGACAGCACTTAGGTAACGTGTTTGCCCTAAAGACGGGATGGCAAGTACGCGTTGTGCATTCTCTGCCGCATACGCTTCGAGCAAGGGAATTATTCGCCGTCCACCATCATCCGCATTCGGATAAGTTAGAATTACCTGGTGCTCGGGATATGAGTCAAGCGCATCCAACAAAGCCTTAAAACTGTTCTCTGGTGACTCGTCTCCCAAAGTGACCGGGTGATATGTCACCAAGAAATATGGCTTGGTCAGAGAAAATTGAAGAGAACGGCCCAGCGCCGGCACATCCATAAATTGTGCTCGTTTTAAATGTTCGAGTCCAATTGCACCAATATTTTTTACACGATCCGGTGCTTCTCCTAGCTGTATCACACGCTGTCGATATGCTTCTGTCGACGTCCCATGTAAGTAACTCATTTTAGTGATCGCATGGCGAATTGCATCGTCATATGCACCTTCAGTGATCTCACCACCGTGTAAATGGACTACCGGAATACGCTGAATCATCGCGGTTTGCGCTGCAGCTAACGCTTCGAAACGGTCACCCAAAATAATAAATACATCAGGGGCTAACCGCGCCAGTGCATCTGCAAATCCTAAAACCGCCAGTCCCATGCTTTTCGCAATGCCAACTGAAGAATCCGATGAGAGTAAGATTTCGATTTTTTCGTCTATCTTGAAACCATCTTTTTCTATCTGCAGATATGTTTCACCGAATTCAGGGGACAAATGCATACCGGAGACGAGTAGTTGAAGCTGAAGTTCAGGGTCGGCTTCAATGTCTTTTAGAAGCCAAAAGAGCAGACCATACTCTGCTCTAGTGCCGGTAAACACCGCTACTTTCTTAATGTTGTCGCTCATATTCCTTTGCCTATCTACCCACAGGCGTACTCGGTAGGTTTATTAAATGAGCTTCAATAAACTCTGAATACGTAAGATCTCCACGAAAAGCATTTTCAAACATTGGCAAGCGGTGCATCAACTGCCAAATAGGACGTGTCATCACACCCGAAGCATTAGTCTCTTCTAACAGCGCATTACGCTGCTCTGGGTTGGCACAAATAACGGCGTTGAGCCAGTAGTTCGACTGCGCATACTCTGGTTCAACCACAAAAGTGGCGTCACTCCCAACGAAAAACTCGTGATATCGATGTGCCAATAAGCGTTTTTGTTGAAGATAACCTTCGATCGCCTCCATCTGTGCGCAACCCAGTGCCGCATTTAAGTTGGGCATACGGTAGTTAAAACCAGGCTCATCATGGAAGAATTCATAAGGATGCGGCACTTTCGCCGTGGTGGTAACATGTTTAGTGTGTTTCCCAGCCTCTTCTGTGGCACAAAGCACAACTCCACCGCCACCAGTGGTAATGATTTTATTGCCGTTAAAACTAACTGCACCAAAATCGCCTAAAGTCCCGGTGTGCTTGCCTTTGTAGAAAGAACCCAGACTTTCAGCTGCATCTTCCACTAGAACAAGCTGCCATTTAAGACAAATTGCTACCAGCTCATCGAGCTGAACTGGGTGACCGAATGTGTGCATTGGCACGACAGCTTTAATTCTTCTACCCGTTTGCTTATGGACACACCCTTCATTAGTGATCTCAGCATTTTCTGCTAAGAATGCTTCAAGAGCCTTTGGGCACAGCCCTAAGCTAACTGGAGATACGTCAACAAAAATCGGTTCAGCACCCATGTGATAGAGCGCGTTACAAGTCGCTACAAAAGTCAGCGCCTGTGTAATGACCAAATCACCACGTTCGACGCCCGCCATGTACAGCGCAGCGTGCAGTGCGGCAGTGCCATTAACAGTTGCGACCGCTCGCGCACTCCCTGTAAAGGCTTCCATTTTACGCTCGAACTCATCAACAAACTTACCCACACTGGATACAAAAGTGCTGTCGATGGTTTCCATCACATACGCTTTTTCATTGCCATCAAAAATGGGCGCATGCAGTGGAATGAAGTCGTTGGTTTGGTAAATGTCACGAACAAACTCGACAATCAATGACGGTTTCATGCTCATTCCTTACATCTTGCTGTCGAGGTATTTACCCGTTTCTTTATGGCCAAAGTCAGGGATCATGGTAAAGAAGAGTTCTACGATCTGTTCTTTAGTCCAAGACTTATCAGCTTTCATCAGAGCAATTTTTTCTTCAAACACAGTCAACAACTCTCGCTGATAAAGAAGTTCATTTTTAATAATCCCGAGATTTTCAAAACGCTCCATATCAAGCACTTCCCTATCTGTGAAAAACTCTTCAAAATCTTTTTCACCAGTCGTATCACTTGCGGTAAAAAGACAAGGCCATTTACCTTCTGCAGGGAGGGTCTTCGCTAACTCTCGGGCATCATCTTCATTAGCACAAAAGTGTGGTTCGTAACCTCGCTGCTTGAGGAATTTCACAGCAATATCAGCAAATGTGATTAAATGCAGAGCTTCACTCAGTTTTGGGAAAAAAATGTCTCTATTCTCGCCAAAAATGCAAGACATCAAACAAAGTTCGCCCGACTCCTGTGGAGTGACAAAATATCGTTTGATGTCATTTGGTGCGACTATTGGCTGGCCTTTTTGAATGCGCTGGTTAAAACCGTGCAGCAACGAACCATCGGAAAAGGCCACATTAGCAAAACGTGCAGTTGAGATTGCAATTTGCTCGCTTTTACGCATTAAAAACATTTCCATAATGCGTTTGGATGCACCCATCATATTGACTGGATTAGCAGCTTTGTCAGTAGAAACGCAAAAGTATTTTTTAACACCAGCATCAATCGACTGCTGTATTGTTTTCTCTGTGTTGAACACGTTGACATCAATCATGCGCATTAAGGTAAAAGGGTCTTTCTCGCTGCGGACATGCTTAAGGGCTGACAAGTTCAATACGTAATCATATTGACCATCAGCCTTTATGAAGGCGTCGTATTCGAACGAGCCTATATCTAAAGCAAATGTTTGGAAATCACCCTCAATATAGCCAAATGAACTACGAATATCTCGCACTAACTCAACCATATTGTTTTCGCTAATGTCCACCACATGGAGCTTTTGTGGATTGCGTTTAAAGATTTCTTTGGTAACGGCTTGGCCGATTGAACCAGCACCACCTAATACGAGGAATCTAGATTGCGATACAATACGCTGTAAATCTTCACCATTAAGGCG
Organism: Shewanella khirikhana; assembly: GCF_003957745.1. Taxonomy (NCBI): domain Bacteria; kingdom Pseudomonadati; phylum Pseudomonadota; class Gammaproteobacteria; order Alteromonadales; family Shewanellaceae; genus Shewanella; species Shewanella khirikhana. The sequence goes on from NZ_CP020373.1 coordinate 2,301,811, forward strand.
TATATCTTCAGAAAATAACTCTTTTTCACGTCCAATCAATGACAATATATTGCTCATTAACTTTCATCCCCAAATAATTTAATTCAAGATTTATTTTGCGAGATATTATTATTCACGACACTCATTCAAAATCAGCATCGTCTAATTACACATAAAGTTCATCATGCGCGAAATACCTATCGCAGATCAAGCCAGAAGCTTCACTTATCATGATTCCTAATGAAATGCCTTAATAGTACAATCATAATCGCGATCGTAACTCCAAACATGGTCACCAATATGCAAACTAATGCTCTCTTTGGTTTTGCTTTTTCTTCCGGGATCAAGGCTGGATCTAATGTTTTAAATACGTATTCATCGCGAACTTCAGCAAACATGATAGTCTTGGCCTGTTCTTCTACTAACTTGTACAGAATGGCGCGAATATCAGCAACATTTGTGAGTTGAATCTGTTTGTTCAAAAATTCGGTGCTGCGCTCGGCCTCACCAACTTCGCGCTCTTTCATCACCTGATTGATATCTGCGACTAGCCAATCAACCCAATGTTTTGCAATAAAAGGAGATTGATGCTCAACGGCAAGTTTTACCAAACCGCTGTCCTTATCTTTACTCACACTGAGAATTTCTAAAAACGCTTTATGAGCCTCTAACAATGAAGGTTCTGATTTAAAGGGTGGAGGCATTTTACGCACCCAGCTTTTCGTTTCTCCGTTATAAAGCTCAGGGTCGAAACTAAGTACATTATCGTCTATATGCCATTTATCTACGGCCATCAATTCAGGTAGAATTTGATGCCTTTCAATAAAATCGCCTAAAAACCGACGCGACTTTAGCACTTCGATGGCAAGCTGGGTTTTATCTGTACCATTAGTCCCACCCAAGTTAATACCAGCCATACTGGCGAGACCTCCGAATTGCGAAGTGAGTGCTGCTAGACCACCGCTGCTGCCTTCACTACTTGCAGGCGCCAACAGTGCCTCGGCCTTGTAAATGTTAGGTTGATTAATCGCAAAAATTATTGAACCAGTTGCAAATATTGCTGTGATTGCAATGATAAGCCACTTACCTTCCCAGATAACGCTAAAGACCTCTCGAAGATCAATTTCATCTGAATTCACTGACGGTTTAAGCTGCTCAAGTTTGACATCTGGATAACTTTTAATATGATTGGCCATAATTATATTTTGGTCGTTGTTCTGGTTTATCCAAGAAGGCGTTACGCCCTCCATCACGTGTTGAATTGACGATTTTTAGGCCTTTAGAGTCCTGAAATAGTTGCTACTGCCACGGCGGTGTTGTAGATGATCTGAGTAATCTGGCTCCAGAGTGTAAGGTTGTCTTTGTACTCTGTATCCAATGGCACAATGATGGTGTCACCAGCCATGAGTTCATCTTCAGCGCTGAACCAGAATGAGCCTCTCGGCAGCATTACCGAACCATTTGCTTTGATTACATATGTTCTATCATCATCGGCACGCTTACGGGCGCCACCTGACATGGCGATATACTGCTGCAGTGTGATGCCATCTTTGTAACGATGGGAGGTGGGATGCTGAACTTCACCCATCACAGCGATGGTTTGGCGAGTTGATGGCACATAAAGCACGTCATCCTGCTCGAGTTGGATATCGGCTTCTGTTACGCCTACTGACAGCGCGGGCAGATCGACCACAAGACGGCCTACAGCTTCAATCATCTCAAGGTCTTTGAGCATTAACTGAGCTTCGCTGTAGTTCAGAACGTTTCCATCTTTGGAAACGCCACGGGTTGCCAGATCACGGCGCAGTTGGTCAGCCAGCTTTTTAATTTCGATCTGCTCTTGCTTACGCACGCTCTCACGCACAAATACCGCCGAAGGCAAGTAGGCAAAGTCGGTGTACCCACCAGCCCTTGCAATCACTTCCGACAGTGTCTCACCGCGGCGAATACTGTAAACACCAGGGAACTTCACTTCGCCGCGAATTTCTACGGTTTGAGTTTCCTGCCATTCGGGGGTTGTCATTACAGTGAGGCTGTCTCGCCCTTGCAGACGCAGATTCTCTTCGCCTCCCGAGAGAGCAGCTGCTAAATCGACGTTGATGTGCTCCAGAGTAGAACCGTTCGCGTCGATATTAGTACGACTCAACTCAGCACGTACAGTGTAAGCGCCTTCTTTAAGCCCACCAGCGGCCTTTACAAGCGACTTGACCGACGCATTTTGACTCAACGGATAGACACCAGGGTGACGAACCTGGCCAGCAACGGAGACAAGCTTTGCGCCCTGCCCTGCCCGGCTTTGACTGGTCAGTTTAGAAACAACAGGATAGAGCAACTCTTCACGGCTCATCACCCCAGAGAGACGAATTAGGTCGCGGTCATCGAACAAATTGGCCAGCATTTTTGCCACTTCGTCGGCAACCAGTTGTTCTTCTTCTGCCTTATCCTGGTCAATGACAACCCCAGCCAATTCAGTGCGCGACTTGAGCTTCTTCTGATTGATGCTACTGAAACCTGCTTTAAAGATATCCCCTTGGATAAGCGAGTCACCTTTAAGCTCACTGACCTTGGCAACACGGCTCTTTACCAGACGATTCAGCTCATATCGGTTTTGAGTATCATCACTGAAGCTGAAGATAACAATTTTATCTCTGGCAGCTAGCTGAAGGTTTTCAGAGGATGCCGGAGTTGAGATTGCGTGTCCGGGGGCAAATTGCAATACCTCAATATCTCCGAACTGATTTACTTCGCGAACAACCAAACCAAAGTCAAGATCAGCGTTAATCTCCAAATCCCCCCAAATCGAAGGAAGAATGTCACTTACGCGCTTACCTTGTGCCCACTGATATTTACCCGGGCGTACCACGGCACCAACGACTGTGATGGCATTATCAAATTGGGCTGACGCACTTTTAACCCGGATATAATCGCCTGGCTTGGCAGAAACCGACAAACCTTTGGTAGAAGTTAAATCCAGATTGATAAGTGTTTTAAGACCGTCTGAACCGAACCGTTCTAGCACGCTTTGTTTGGGGTAAGCACCAGGCATGAGTCCTGCTGCCATGCTGACCACATCCTTTACCGTTTCACCCTTTTTAAGCTCGTATATTGCCGGGCGACGTACTTCTCCATCGACAGATACCAAACCGCCAACGGCAGGAATAAACACCACGTCGCCGGATTGCAGTCGAAGGTCTTTGGACGCATCACCTTTGAGGAGCAAATCGTAAAGGTCAAGTGAACCAATCAACTTACCGTTTCGCTTGAGTTGAATGTTACGCAGTGAGCCAATCTCATTGATACCACCGGAAACGAACAGCGCCTGGGTGATAGTTGACAGGCTGGATACCGTGTATGAACCAGGTTTATAGGCATCACCAGCCACGAAGATACGGATTGAGCGCAGCTCTCCCATGGTGATGCTGGCCTGAATACCAATCATCGACTTGGCAATCTTATCCAGCAGCAGGCTACGGGCTTCGGAGAAACTCATACCAACCAAGGAAATGGGGCCTAAATCGGGGAACTGCACTGTACCGTCACGGCCAACAGTCAGGCTGAAATTCTTATTTTCCTTCCCGTAGAGCTGAACATTCAGTGTGTCGCCCGGGCCAATTTGATATTCCGCTGGCACCGGCGCATCCGAAACTGGCGCAAAAGTGGAAGGCTCTCCGGCAAACAGTTCGTATCCAAAACGCTTAAGCTCGCTTTTTGACGCGTCCTGTGAGAAATCTACGGAGTCGTCTTTAGATTTCTTCTTGCCTTCTTTGTCTTTGTCCAAATCCCGCTCTGATAGCCTCTCGGACATCAACTCTGGCTGTTCAAGCCTCTTGCTACCTTGGGTAGTGCCGCCAAGCATGGACGGATCGATACCGTACTGACGTGCAATGCGCTCCTGCTCAGACTTTGGCAAGTTTTTGAACTGTTCAATCATCTGCGGTGACGGAGTTATCGCCGCGCTTGGTCCCCCAACCAAAACCAGCGCACTAACGCTGGCAATCATCAGTCGTTTTAGTTGTTGTAACACCAGATGTCTCCGTTTTTTTAGGTGATTAAACGTAATGAAATAGATTTTTAGCGTTTGAGTGGGCTATCCCAACGGCAGGCAGTCACTTTTAAAAAAGCCCTGCTGGTTAGTAATGAGCCAAGTGCATAAGCTCTTGCGGCATCCCTAATAGTCACTCAACAATAGTCACTCAACAAATAGAGAGAGTAAGGTTATCCCCTCACAATCCTTCAGGCGCACTATCGAGCCGCGTGGCACGCCTGCGGGGTCTATGACATGCTCCCTGCATGTCACCCTGTGGGCCAGCTAAAGCTGTTAATGATTGCTCCCGGCAATCATTTTCGGCGTCCACTAACGAACAGAAACTATTCTGTTCGTTGCCCTTCAGGCACGCTACCGCCCATGGATTTCGGCTTCCAACGTGCCCCTCGCAATGCGAGATTCTTATTTTTCAGAGAGTTGCGAAATAATCTAATGCTTAACACTTGCTTGCGGCTAGATCACAACTCATAAAGCACAGAGGTGAAAGTGAGTTTCAACTCTGTGCCGAAAAGCTATCGAACCTTGGGATTCTACCCCACGTTCAGTCGTGTTTCAGTCGAAAAAGCGACCAAACAACATGATAAGCGTCCGATTTTTAAACACTTTTGGTGACAAGATTTTGTCGCCAACTTTCAGTAAGCCTCAACTCCTTGTACTGACTGAATTTTTCCAGCCATAAAAATGACGAAAGCCACAGCAACTATAGACGCTACTATGGCAAATGTCTTACAACCTTTGAGGGGGCTTACGCACATATACGGGAAATGCTGGACTGTTCCACATCAAGCTGCTTTTGTTGTCCCATAAACTCAAACAACACCAAACAGCGCTTAAGGCCATCCTGCTCAAGAAAGATGGCTTCCAAATCAGTGAAAGGACCTTCACAGAATTTAACCTTGTCTCCAGCACGCAGTGCAACTTCTTCAGGCAGCTTTTCCAGCTGCAGTTCACGCCTTTTAATGGCGCGAATAAGTGAGTCTTCCAGCGGTGTCATATCTTCACGGCAGCCCACGATACGGGCCACACCGCGGGTGGCATGGATACTGCGCACACTGGTGACGGAGGGGTCAAAATTCAGAAACAGATAATTGGGAAATAACGGAGATTCGGCGACAGAAACCTCACCACCCTTGGCCCTCACCTGCCGACGATACATCGGAAGATAAGTTTCCAGGTTTTGCAATGCGAGATTTTGCTGCGCCCGCGCTTCATTGCGGGGCTTACAGTAAACGAGATACCAAGCCTTCATCTGTCGTCTCTTTACGGTTGAGTGACGTCCCTTCACGGCCGTAGAGCATACCAAAACCAACCCTTCTTTTGAACCAAAATTTGCAGCTCAAGATCGTCTGTTCAGCAATCGTTCAATCGCCCCCAAACCCGGCGCCATCGGTTAAATTCAACTCGGCGAACCGCCGGTAAAATTGACACATCCAGCCTTCAAAGGGTATATAAAGGTGGCCTTTTTGGCTAAATTCCGACGAATGTCGGTGTAATTATAAAAATCACGTAAAGGTGCCTTAACGTTTCTGGCAATAAGAGACATACAAACTTCAAGTAACACAAACACTTGAACCAATGTGTTTCCAGCCGGAATGAATGCATCGTTTAATTTTTCTGCAAGACCGATACTTGCGGGCAATCACAAGCTTAAGGTGGAAGACTTAATGAGCGTAAATTCCCAAGGTACGATGCTCGGGCATCCAAAGGGGCTGTTCCTCCTGTTCACCACAGAACTCTGGGAACGATTCAGTTACTATGCCATGCGCGCCATTTTGGTGCTCTATCTGGTAGATCAGGTAAACAATCAAGGCGGCGGTGGTTTGGGCTGGACCCAGGCTGACGCACTGAGACTCTATGGTACCTTCACCGCACTGGTTTACCTCACGCCGCTTTTCGGTGGCTGGCTAGCCGATAACTTCCTGGGTCAACGTAAAGCAATCTACATTGGTGGCGCTCTGATGGCCGCAGGACAATTCCTGCTGGCAACGCCTCATACCTGGATCCCAGGAATGGAAACCGAAGTCTTTTATCTTGGTTTAGGTGTACTTATTCTGGGTAATGGTCTCTTCAAACCCAACATTTCCACCATGGTGGGTGACCTATATCAGGAAGGTGATCACCGTCGTGATGGCGCTTTCACCATCTTCTACATGGGCATCAACCTGGGTGCGGCGCTGTCTGGCTTCGTCGTAGCCTGGGCCTACACCAACTTTGGTCACACTGAGCTGGTAGAGGGTAAAGAAGTGCTGATCAACAACTGGCAGGCAGGCTTCTTCTGTGCCGGTGTTGGTATGGTGCTGTCGCTGATCATTCAGTTCCTGTTTGCCAAAAAGCTCTTGGGCAATATCGGTACTGTTCCCGCTGCCAAGCTTGAACGCCAGAAAAACGCTGAAAAAGGTGAAGTTCGTAAAGAGCCACTGACTAAGGTCGAGCGCGATCGTATTAAGGTCATCATGGTGATGGGCCTGTTTACCATCATCTTCTGGGCTGGTTTTGAGCAAGCTGGCGGCCTGATGAACCTGTTCACCAACGACTTCACCGACCGCATGGTTGGCACCTTCGAAGTCCCAACTACCTGGTTCCAGTCGCTGAACGCCATCTTCATCGTGCTGTTTGCGCCTGTAGTGGCTTCCATCTGGATCCGCATGGGTAACCGTGAACCTAACTCTCCGGTGAAATTCGCTCTGGGCCTCGTTCTGCTTGGTATTGGTTTCCTGTTTATGATCGGTGCCGTGGTTGAAATGGGTGGCGACCCAACTGCCAAGTCCAGCATGTGGTGGCTGGTTGGTGCCTACTTCTTCCACACCATGGGTGAGCTGTGTCTGTCTCCTATCGGTCTGTCTATGGTGACCAAACTGGCTCCGCTGCGTATTGCTTCGCTGATGATGGGCGCCTGGTTCCTGTTTATCGCTGCGGCAAACAAGGTTGCAGGCCTGGTAGGTTCCTTCATTGGCCACGGCGGTGAGAAAGAAGAGCAACTTGCCAACGCTATGTCTATCTTCGCCGGTATCGCCATTACCGCTGCCATTTCAGGGGTTATCCTGTACTTTATGGCCGACAAGCTGGTTGACTGGATGCATGGTGCTGAGAGCAAGACTCACCACACCGAAGAAGAAGCGCTGGAAGAAGAAATTGCCGTTACTGGCGAGCATGAAGCGATGAAGCGCAGCTAATATCGATTCGGCAGTTTTGCCGGGATTAAAAAAAGCCTCCATTGGGAGGCTTTTTTATTGGTTTAAATTGCGCTTCTTGTTCAAACGCGACTCGGAATATTAAAAGGCATCAGTAAATACAATGCCGTAATTAATATCATCCGGGCTCATCTGTTGCTACAAACCAACGAGCTTGACGGGCGTTTTATCCCGCTATACGCGTGCGCAAGCGAATATCGAGCATGGGACAAAACTGAGATAAACCAATTAATCCCCCACCGAGCGTATGAGCCTAATCAGCTGAAACTTGCCTGCACATATCCCCCCGCCAGCACTCCATCGCTGCACACCAGTCCTTCGAAGCGGTTGTTCAGCAGCATCTCCCTGTGAGTTGGGTCGGATGTGGCGATGCACAGGCTCTCTCCGGGCAGCAGAGAGCGAAACTGACTGCTTGGCTTGCCCCAGTCGAGTAAACCGAGTTGCAGCGCATCTGGCAGCGCCAGTGGCGATAGTCCTTTTTCATTCCGTAAGTAACAGCGCAAACCATGCCCAGCTTGAGAAATAGACGCCCGGAAGTGTTTAAGCTCAATGGCGGCGTACACAATATCAACCGTGATCTCGAGCCCAGACTTTACGATACGCTCATTTAAATAGCTGAGCATGTTATAGGGCTCAATCACAGCACTGCTCACACCGTTGCGATAAGCCTTCAGCTTGTGGTTTACAAAACTTCGCAGCAGCACACTGGCAAAGGCAGCGCGGTTATCTTCCGGATGAAAATGCGCCATGTAAAACACCAAATGCTCACTGTCAGCCATAGTGGAGTCGATAAAAAACGCGCTGATGCCATCATTCTTGTACAGGCTGTAATCAATACGTGCCTGGGGATAGAGCACCTGGGATGCGGGAAACAACTCTTTTTGGATGTGTTTGGCAGCTTCGGTATTTTGCTCGAGTACCTTCAGATTTTCTTCAAGCTCAACCCGTGAGAGCTCATCCAGATCCTGAATTTCACTGCCCTGCTGCACCTGATTGCCAAGGCTTTGGCGAATGGATTGTTCGATGATATAAAGATCGGATACCGGCTTAACCAGATAGTCTGACGCACCGATACGCAGTGCTTCGACCACATCGGCCATTACGTTATTGCCGGAAATAACAATGGAAGGCATGGCGGGGTCGAGCCGATACATCTCCCGCAGCATATCGAGACCACCCAGGTTAGGCATACTCAAATCGGCCAGCACCACATCAAAGTTTTGCCGCCGGAACCAATCAAGCCCCTGAACCCCGTCGTCCGCCTCGGTGACCATGGCGCCACGACTGTCCAAAAATGACGCGACGACCCTGCGAAACACAGGATCGTCTTCAACCAACAACACAGAAACGTCTTTCAGCGCCATATACTTCCCTCTGGGAGCTGATAGCGCCGGGTGAAAATCACCTCAGTTGAGAGCCTGTTTCAGGCTGCTAATCCAGCTCCTGCAAATATTCGTCAAGCAGCTCATCATCATCTTGATTTGATGGAACATTCCCATCATACACCTTGTAATCCATATACTGAAGATAGGCATCCTTGACAAAGGTGTAAGGATCGAGAGCGTTGTCGAGAAGCCGCTCTTGATCAATGGCTTCGGTACGGGTGTGAAGGCTCTTGAGGCCCCATTTCACCACCGATTGCCACATGGTGAACTCTGATAGAGGAAAGTATAGTCCATCGACCCAATCGGTCGCGAGTTCGCGGGTAACATATGGCCCAAAAAAAGGTGCCATAAAGTATGGGCCGTTTGGCACGCCGTAGTAGCCCAGCACTTCGTTGAAGTCGTCCTGCTTGCGCGGCATGCCCATCATATCTGCCACATCAATTACCCCAAGCAGGCCCACCGTGGAGTTCACCACAAAGCGGCCACCGGCGTTGGCCGCCCAACCAAACTTACCCTGCAGGGTGTTGTTGACCAAGGCACTTGGCTCTTCAAGATTACGCACAAAATTGTTCACGCCCGACTTTACCGGCCGCGGCACATAATCTTTATAGGTGTGGGCAACCGGCCGATAGATGTACCGGTCCAGCACATTGTAGTTAAGGTCCCACATGGCGCGGTTGAAACCTTCGAACGGATCTCGGGGGTCGTTGTAGACAACCTCAACCATTTCCTGCGGTGTATTGTCGGTTTGCTCAGCCTGAGCGAACCCCGCCAATAACATCAGTGGCAGGGTAATCCATTTCAACTTCATAAATCTCTCTGTTTACTTCGCCTGAATTGGCTTTAGAAAGCGGCTCGGCGGACGATATGAATAACAGGGCCCGGTAAAAAGGCTTCAGCCTTAAGTGCTTCAGCCTTAAGTATTGCCTCGCTTTGACGGCTAAGCATACTTCCCCATACGATAAGGTCAATCAGTAATTTGTGAAATTTGATGACTGCCCACAGCAAGCAGATGAGCCTGACAATGACAGATATCCCAGCATTATCCGCTACCCAAGGTCCCCGCAATGTCGCGGGCGGCTCGTCATTGGTCACGATACCAGTGACCATAAGCGGTACAGCCGCTGGCATCACACTGCAGACCGCAAACGCAAGTTTTACTATAACTCAATCACTTAACGGTGTGCAGCTGCAAGCGCTGCTGAAACATCCGCTGCTACTGCGTTTGCCGCAGCAATCGTTAGTGTCTGCAACCGACCTCAATGCCGTGCTATTCAGGGTAGGCCAATCCAGCACATTTCCGCTGCCGCCGGCACTGGCGGCGCTCATTCCCAAAACGGGTGATGACCGGAATAAGCTGCTTGCACAGGCCCGTGGCAGCCAGGGTTATTTACTGGGGCTCGCCAAAGTAGAAGCTGGCAAGCTTAAATTTGATTCAGGTCAGGTGTTTCCGGCGCCAAAGGGCGCAGCGAGCGGTATCGTCAGGGCGCGCCTTGGACTGAGGGGCGGCGAACTTTCGTTACTGCTTGATGCTATAGACGAGGAACTGCCGGTAACCCTCTCACGGATTACGCAAAAAGATAGTTCCCTGACGGCTATTTCTTCGCAAATCAGCGAAGTGCAAGCCCGATTTCGAACCACGCCGCAGGCGCTTCTTGTCAGCATGGAAAAGAAACTGCTCGCCACATCGGCAGCCGGACAAACTGCAAGAGAGACATCCCGACAGCAACCTGGCGCAGAAGCGATAACCTCAACAATAGGCCAAAGCCGCGAAGCGGGCACTTACACAGCCACAAACCGCTTAAGCTCAGCGTTAGAGAAAACCGGTGCGCTCTTGCCACAAACAGACTCAGATCCTACCACCACAGAGCGCAGCAACTTCGAGCCCGCAAGGCGCCTGCTCGCGCTGTTAAAACCGCTGCCGGTCAACGCTCTGATGGGCGCAGACGCCATGCGAAGCGCTATCGAAAGTGCTGCGAGCAGTTCGCTGCTGCCAAAGCAGCTCAGCATCGCCGAGCTGTTTCAATCCCAGCCGCTTGCACTGGTGTTTCAGTTACTCCTTGGTGGTATGGCGTTAAAGCAGGAGCAACCACTTACCCCGCTGCTGCAAACCTGGATTTCGCTGCTTGCCAAAAAAGCGGGACTCAGCAGCCAGGATTTAGCCCAATTGGCCTCTGACGAACTGCTTGACGATGTCAGCAAGCTTGCCACCAGTCGCCGCGAGCTGGTGACAGCATCCAATGAAAGAGCGGGCTGGTACTTTGCCCTGCCCTATCTTTTGGGCGACCGGCAGCAAACCCTCGAAGGCCACTTCCAAAGGCACAATCGCCGCAACGCCGACGACAGCAGCGCATGCCTTTGGCAATTAAAACTCAAATTCTCTCTCACCGAGGGCGAGCTGATGGTAAAGGCAAATCGGCGTCAAAGTGACTTATCTGTCACCTTCATCAGCCCCGCGCCGCAGCTTACACGCAGGATCAGCAATTTTGTCCCCATACTGAGTGAGCACTTACAGGCACTGGGTTTTGCCATTGGCCAAGTTCAGTGCCAACAGGGTAAGGTGCCCCCTTCCCTGCTGCCAGATGAGCAGTTCAGTTTCGATTTGCGGGTGTGATTATTTGCGGGGGTGATTATGAGCCAAAATGAAAAAATTGCCGTGGCCTTACAATATGACGGCGACGGGGCACCCAGAGTGACCGCCAAGGGCGAGGCGCTGCTGGCAGAGGAGATTATCGCCCTTGCCAAAGAATGTGGCGTGCATGTCCACGAAGACCCGGCGCTGGCAAATTTTTTGGCAACCCTTGAGCTTGATGAACCCATTCCAAGGGAACTGTTCGTGCTGATAGCCGAGCTGTTGTCGTTTGTGTATATGCTCGATGGCAGATACCCGGAAGAATGGGCAAGACTGCATCATAAAATCAGCGCATCGGCCTAGGTTTTACTGCATTAAAAAAGCCGCCCCAAGGCGGCTTTTTTAGTTAGGTGACCAGTAACGGCGGAACTTAGGCCAAAAGCTGTAAAAGTGTTTAGGGTGCAATAACAGCAGCAGGCCAGCAGGATGCTTCAGCGATTGCCGTGAAGACGCAATAACAGCTCAGCTTCGGCTCTCGGGAGCTCGCATTCGGCCATCAACTCATCAATCCCAGCCCCCAGAGACACCATCTTCATGGCACGGGTATACAGCCTTGCCTGTGGGTCCTGTTCACGGGTTTCATCAATGCGGGCGTCTTGCTGGGCCAGCTTTTTCTCAAGCTCAAGGACCCTTTTACCAACGCCGATGGTGCCACTTCTGAGTTCGTGCAGCTCGCGTTTAACACTTTCACGTTGCTTATCAGATTCTTTGAGCAAGGTCGCCAGCGCATCCACCTTGGTTCTGAGTTTGCCAAGCTGCTTTTGCAGGAACAAAACCAATCCCAAACAGGCGATAACATAAACCAGAGCAGCTATCAGAAACCCATTTTCCATTGAATGCCACAACTCCTTTAAATACGCCAAAGGCCGCCATTCAGGCGGCCTTATCGCAAAACTGCCTTAGATTTGAGCGAGTTCAGCCCACTCTTCATCAGAGAGCAGTTTATCCAAATCCACCAGGATCAGCAGCTCGTTGTCACGGTTGCTGACGCCCTGGATAAACTTGGCGCTCTCTTCGGTGCCCACATTGGGGGCATTATCGATTTCAGAGCGGCGCAGGTAAACCACTTCGGCCACGCTGTCGACCAGAATACCAATAACCTGCTTTTCCGCCTCAATAATCACGATACGGGTAGAATCATCCACCTCGGAAGATGGCAGGCCAAAACGGGAACGGGTATCGATAACGGTTACCACGTTGCCGCGCAGGTTAATGATCCCCAGAACATAATGCGGCGCGCCGGGAACCGGTGCTATTTCGGTGTAACGCAGTACTTCCTGCACCTGCATTACGTTGATCCCGTAGGTCTCGTTATCGAGCCTGAAGGTTACCCACTGTAATACTGCGTCATCCTTACCGGCTGCTACAGCCACATTTCTTGAGTCTGTCATATCTACCTCAGTTAATAGGATCCTGACAACCTAAACCCGCATTGAGCATCTGGATCAATGCCTGAACATTCAAGATGCCGCACATCTGCTCTTTTACCACACCGGCAAGCCAGGGGCGTTTCCCCGCGGTGGTTCGCCAGTTGACTTCGGATTGCTTAATCCGCACTGAGTTGACCAAGGTTTCACAGGCCAATCCCCAGTTACTGTCTTCTAATAATACAAGATATTGATAATTTACGCTTTGCGCCAGTTCTTCGTCGTATTTTTCCGGCATAACCCAAGCACAGGTGTCCACCAGGTTCAGCTGGGAGTCGCGGTGGGTCTGCACCCCCAAAAACCAATTGGGGCGGCCAAAGATTTGATTGATGCGATCAACCTTCACTATTCCGCCCAAGCTCACCAAGGGCACCGCAAGCGTCAGCCCCGCTACCTTAAAGAATAGTACCTGAAACTCATCATCGAGCTCGGCCTGCAAATCTTTTGTAATACTGGGCGGCGTGGCACCGGTTTGAGTCTGCAATACCGGGGCGCCGATATCCGTGTCAACGACAGGCAAACTCACCTCAGTTTCGGGTACCTGTGCCGTCGCTAACTTTGGCTCTGACTTAGTCTCTGGTGGAACCTCAACCTTTGGCTGCACTTCAACCGGCGTTGAGATTTCTACCTTTGTCTTTGTCGCCACCACAGCGTTAGCAGCAGTATCTGTCTCGGGCACTGTGGGTTGGGTAACCGTTTTGGGGTCAAACACAGGCGCCAGCAGCTTCTCCAGCGCCGCCTTATCGAGTACAGCCTTATCGACTGTGCCAGCTGACGCGTCCGTGACGGTCGCCTTTGGCGCCATCTTGGGCGTAACAAGTAGCGGAGAAGCTTTTATCTCTGGTGCAGCTTTGCCCCTTGTCGCAGCTTTTATCTCTGGTGCGGCTCTTGTCGTCGGTGTAGACGTTTGTACCAATGGCTTAGCCGTTTCAGGTACGCCTGTCCCTGCGGACTTGTTTGCTGGCTGCGCCTTTTCGCCTTTCAGCGCTGCTGGCGCGGCATCCTCACCGTTGGTGGCCGTCGCCAGCGATGAAGTATCATGCCCATCTGCTATTACGCCTGCGTTAAGCTTGGAAGCGGCAGCGTCCAGCTCGACAACCTCAGTCTCTTCACTCAGCAGCAAGCGAAAGAAGTCGACAACTGTCTCATCAACGGACTTTGACATGGTCAAACTCCCCTGCCATCAGAAACTCGAGCAGGCGCTCGTAGGCCTTAATTCCACGGGAACCCGGCGCATAGTGAGAGGCAGGTAAATGGGCAAGACTGGCATCACGAAACTTGGTATCAACCGGGATCACATCCGGCCATAAAGTATCGCCATAGAGCTGCGCCAATTTTTCCAGCGCAGCAGGCGACGCCTTGGTGCGCCTGTCGTACATAGTCGGCACCACGGTGTAGCTGTATTTGGTATTTTTGGAGCGACCCATCAGCTCCATGGTTTTAATCATACGATCCAGGCCCTTAATGGCCAAAAACTCGGTTTGAACGGGAATAACAATATGTTGGCTGGCTGCCAGGGCATTGACCATCAACACCCCCAGTACCGGCGGACAGTCAATCAAGGCAACATCATAATCGTCTTCCATCAGTTTAAGCAGATTACGCAGCACGAGCCCCATCCCCTCCTGATGGCCAAGCGCCCGGTCAAGGGTCGCCAGCGCCATGGTGGCTGGAATGAGGTCGAGGTTTTCCACCAGTGTTGGCACTGTGTGCTGACGGATAAGATCCCGTGTCAGTGATTTATGGGCGACGAAGACATCGTAGAGCGAGCCGGGGACTTCTTCAGAATCGATCCCCAGGTAGTATCCAAGGGACGCATGGGGATCTGTGTCCACCATCAGCACTCGTTTGCCCTGCTTGGCAAGAAGTCCTGCCAGGCTGGCTACTGTGGTGGTCTTACCCACGCCACCTTTTTGGTTTGCTATGGTCCAGACTTTCAAGTCTCAGGCTCCCGGATGCGCACTCGTTATTGTTATTCAGTTTTTCTCTTCACGGGTAGTAACCCGTATTCCACCATGGGGCAGCACTATCACTTTTACCCCATCATCGTTTTCCGAAATGACCTCTGGCACCAAGGCATCGGGAAGTGCCTCTTGATTGGGCACGGCAGCATCTGGTTTCAACGGGCCATCCGCCTTGGCTGCAGGGGATGGTTTTGCCCCGTCATTAGCTTTGGTCTCAACCCGCTTGAGCAACTGCTCGGTTTGCTGCGGATGGGACTCAAGCCAGGCTGCCAACGCTTCAGCCTGGTCATCCGGTACCATCAGCAGCACCTGGCTTGCCGCAAGCTCTCTGTTCTTGGCTTCCAAATTGGCAAACTTGTGCCTGAGGTCCAGATACAGAATGGTCATCACTGCACAGATAACCACCAACAAAAAAATCGACAACAGCCCCCACAGGGGCATTGCAGCCCTTTTATCAGCCACGGCCGGACTCTTTTAAGATAGCGTCCGCCATGTTGTCCAGGGAAATCGATTGTGTCGAAATCCCGGCCGCTGTCACAGCCTGAGGCATGCCATACACAACACAACTGGCCTCATCCTGCGCCCAGATAGTCGCGCCGACATTCTTGAGCATTCGGGCCCCTTCACGGCCGTCGGCGCCCATGCCGGTCAGCACCACAGCAAGCACATCACCGCCGTAGCTTTTTGATGCAGATGCGAAGGTAATGTCAACACAGGGCTTGTAGTTCATATCAGCGCTGCCAGCGACGATTTTCAGTCGTCCGGTAGCCCCGGACTTTTCAATCATCATCTGCATGCCGCCAGGCGCAAGATAGGCACAGCCGGGCTGCAGTACATCGCCATTGGCCGCTTCTTTTACCGAGATCCGGCACAAACCGTTAAGACGCTGTGCGAACGCCGGAGTAAAAGCTGCGGGCATATGCTGAATAAGCAATATCGGGAGCGGATAATTGGCCGGAAACTGGGTCAATACCTTTTGCAGTGCGACCGGACCACCTGTGGAGGTGCCTATGGCCAGCAGTCGGTAACTCTTGCCGCTGGCGCGAATGGGCGCACTCGGAGCAGGCGCCGCAGCACGCGGCTGCAACTGAGCCGGAGGCCGTGAGCCAATGGTCGGTCTCGCGACAGGTTCTGGCGCCGCAGGCCTTGAGGTGACCGGTCTGAAGACGCGTCGCTTACCCAAGGCCTTCACCCGCTGCTGCAGCAGCTTGGTGGCTTCATCCTTATTGGTCGCTATGTCTTCAAAACGTTTCGGCAAAAAGTCGAGCGCCCCGGCATCCAGAGCGTCCAGGGTAGCTTTTGCCCCATCATGGGTCAGCGAAGAAAACATCAGAATTGGCGTGGGCACCTTGGCCATGATTTCTCTCACGGCCGTGATCCCGTCCATTACCGGCATTTCGATGTCCATGGTAATGACCTGGGGCTTGTGCTCCTGTGCCATTCTGATGGCTTCCATGCCGTTGGCTGCCGTTGCGACTACTTCCAGCTCAGGGTCCTGATTCATGATCTCGCTGACCCTGCGACGGAAAAAGCTTGAGTCATCAACGACCAATACTTTTATTGTCATTTATGTTCCTGCCAAATGCGTTCGCCGCGTTTATTTCCTTTTGGCATAGTGTTTAAGCAGGCCTGGCACGTCCAAAATCAGTGCAATACCACCATCAGATGTGATGGTAGCGCCAGCCATGCCGGGAGTACCGTGCAGCAGCGCGCCCAGAGGCTTAATAACCACCTCTTCCTGACCAATCAGGGCATCTACCACAAAGCCGATTTGCATGGTGCCAAGCTGAACAATAACCACATGCCCGTGCTTTTTATCCCCATGCTTAAAGTTACGTTTGACGCGGCTCAGCCAGTTTTCAAGATAAAACAGTGGCACTGCCTTCTCACGCACAATCACAGTGAGTTGACCATCAACGATATTGGTTTTGGTCAAATCCAAGTGGAAAATCTCGTTCACACTGGACAGTGGCAAGGCAAATACCTGCTTGGCCACTTCCACCATCAGGGTGGGCATAATCGCCAGTGTTAGCGGCACTTTAATCTCGAGGATGGTGCCTTTGCCCTTTACCGAGTCAATGTGCACAGTACCGTTGAGCTGCGTGATACGGGTTTTCACCACGTCCATGCCAACACCACGGCCGGAAATGTCGGAAATTTCGGTCTTGGTGGAGAAGCCAGGCGCAAAAATCAGATTATATGCTTCATGGTCTGACATACGCGCGGCGGCGTCTTCATCCAGCACGCCACGGCTGATGGCGATGGACTTAAGCTTTTCAGGATCCATACCGGCGCCATCATCTTCAATTTTCAGAAGAATATGGTCACCTTCCTGACTGGCAGACAAGGTGATGGTACCGGTTCTGGGTTTGCCATTGGCAGCACGGTCTGCGGGCATTTCAATGCCGTGGTCAACCGAATTACGGACCAGGTGAACCAAGGGGTCGGCCAGGGCTTCCACCAGGTTTTTATCCAGGTCGGTTTCTTCACCCACCAGAATAAGGTCAATTTCTTTGTTGAGGCTGCGGGCCAGGTCACGTACAACCCGGGGGAAACGGCCAAACACCTTCTTGATGGGCTGCATGCGGGTTTTCATTACCGCGCCCTGCAAGTCGGCTGTGACCAAATCCAGGTTGGCAAGCGCCTTGGACATTTCCTCATCTTCACGGGTGACACCAAGGCTCACCAGGCGGTTACGTACCAGTACCAACTCACCGACCATGTTCATGATCTGATCGAGCCGCGCCGTATCTACCCGAACCGTGGTTTCGCCCTGAGGCACGCTGTTACCCGCAGGTGCAGGCGCTTTGGCCGGTGCTGGTGCGGCAGGTTTTTCCGCTGCAGCTACAGGCTTGGGCGCAGCCGCTGGCGCAGCTTTGGGCGCTGCGGCAGGTTTGGCAGCCGCTGCCGGCGCTTTAGGTGCAGCAGGTTTTTCAGCGGCTTTCGGCGCTGCTGGCGCAGCAGCAGCCGTTTCAGCACCGGGACCGGCACCTTTACCGTGCAGCTCATCAAGCAGCTTTTCGAACTCGTCATCGGTGATTTCGTCAGTGTCGACGTTGTCAGCTGGACTCGGCTCGACCTTGGCAGGTGCTTTGTCTTCGGTGGCTTTGAACTTTCCGGCGCCGTGAAGCTCATCAAGCAGGGCTTCAAATTCATCGTCGGTAATTTCGTC
Source organism: Shewanella khirikhana (assembly GCF_003957745.1). Classification (NCBI taxonomy): domain Bacteria; kingdom Pseudomonadati; phylum Pseudomonadota; class Gammaproteobacteria; order Alteromonadales; family Shewanellaceae; genus Shewanella; species Shewanella khirikhana. The sequence continues at coordinate 2,319,606 of NZ_CP020373.1, forward strand.
GCCGCCCGGCTCCGCGGCAGGAGCCGCTGGTGCTGAGCTTGCCGCTTTGGGCGCAGTGTCTGCTACGCTTGGGCCTTTACCGCTGCCATGCAAGGCATCGAGCAAGGCTTCAAATTCGGCTTCGTTTATTTCATCAATGCCACCGTCGCTGGCGGCTGGCTCATCGAACAGGTCGACGCCGGCGATAGGCGCTTCGTCAAAAAGCACATCATCGCCGCCTGCTGCGGGAGCATCAAACAGGTCAACACCCGGGATTTCCGGCTCAGGCTCAGCAGGCGCTTCAACAATTTCTGGCTCGCTGGCGCCGCCTTCTGATGGCAAAGGCTCACCCGAAGCCAGCAACTTAAGCTTGTCCAGCAGCTCTGGCGATGCAGGTTCCTGCTCCTGGCCGGCTTGGGTCTGGGCGAACATGGTATTAATGGCATCGACCGCCTGAAGGATGATATCCATCAGTTCGGCGCTGACATGGCGCTTACCCGTTCTTAATAAATCGAAGGTATTTTCCGACTCGTGGCACACGTCCACCATGGGCGCCAGGCTAAGGAAGCCCGCGCCACCTTTTACGGTGTGGAAGCCACGGAAAATGGCGTTGAGCAGATCTGTGTCTTCCGGGTTGTTTTCAAGGGCAACCAACTGCTCTTGCAACAGCTCCAGAATCTCACCGGCCTCAATCAGAAAGTCCTGCAGAATCTCTTCATCAACATCGAATGCCATTAAATTGACTCCTTATCAGAAACCCAGGCTGGAGAGCAGATCGTCGACTTCGTCCTGACCCGTTACCACGTCCTGACGAAGCTCGGCGTTCATAATCGGCCCTTCGGCTTCAATGGTGTTGACGCTTGGGCTGGTACGCGGGGTCATTTCTGTTACCGGTTGCTCGCCAAAGACGGTCAACATGGAGACCAGGCTGTTTTCAACTTCCCGAACCAAGTCGATTACCCGCCGGATCATTTGTCCGGTCAGATCCTGGAAGTCCTGCGCCATCAAAATTTGATTGAGCAGCTCACGCAGCCGCTCTGAGTCTTGTTCACTACGGGTCATCAATTGCTGAACGTCGTGGCACAAGCTCTTGAATTCAGTCAGTTCAATGTCACGCCGCATCAGTTTGTCCCAAGTTGGTGTGACAGTTTTAATATGGTTGATTAAGGCATCGGCCAATGGCAGACACTCTTCCACGGCATCCATGGTCTTGTTGGCGGCTTGCTCAGTCATGTCGATAACATAATTGAGGCGCTCTTTGGCATCAGGAATATCGACGCTGGCCAATTCCGCCAGACGGCTGTCGAGCTGAAAATCCACCAGGGCGCTGTGAAGCTGACGAGTCAGTTTGCCGACTTCGTCAAAGAGTTCCTTTTGAATGGGGGCCGCCAATTCGCGGATCAGCAAATCGGCTTTTTCCTGCTCGCCGCTGCTGAGCAGCGTCACGAGTTCCTGTGCCTGTTCGAGACTAATGAGCCCTGATGTTTGTGCCTGCATAGCTCATCCTTGCTCAACCAAGTCGTTCGAAGATCTTATCCAGCTTCTCTTTCAGTGTCGCAGCGGTAAAGGGCTTCACTACATAGCCATTTACCCCAGCCTGAGCGGCAGCAATGATCTGTTCACGCTTGGCTTCGGCGGTCACCATCAGCACAGGGATATGCTTCAGACTCTCATCGGCGCGGATGGCCTTGAGCAAATCAATACCCTGCATGCCGGGCATGTTCCAATCGGTAACCACAAAGTCGAAATCGCCCTTCTGAAGCATTGGCAAGGCGGTTGAGCCATCATCTGCTTCCTGGGTGTTATTGAATCCCAAGTCTCGCAACAAGTTCTTGATGATACGTCTCATCGTTGAAAAGTCGTCAACGATAAGAATCTTCATATTCTTGTCCAAGGTTTCCTCCGGTGAGCTGACACTCTAACTGCTCGATAATGAATTATACGTGTGTCCAATGCTTGAGCTTGCCCTTGAGTCTGAGCATCGCCTGACTGTGGATCTGGCATACCCGCGACTCGCTGACGTCAAGAATGGCACCTATTTCTTTTAAGTTCAGTGCTTCATCGTAATAAAGCGATAACACCAATGCGTCTCTCTCCGGCAACTGGCGAATGGCATCTGCCAAGGCCTGTTGAAACTGGCTACCCGCCAGGTCGTCATAGATGTCGTCTGTTTGCTCCCCATCGGGAACCAGCACATCCTGAGATACGCCCAAATCTTCTATCCCTATGATTTTCCCTACAGAAACATCATTGAGAATATGATGGTATTCATCCAGCGACATATCAAGTCTTTCGGCAATTTCACTGTCGCGGGCATCCCGCCCCAGCTCCTGCTCTAACTCATCAATGACCTGGGCTACTCTTCGCTGGTTACGGTGTACTGACCGTGGCACCCAGTCGCCCTTGCGGATTTCATCCAACATGGCGCCGCGAATGCGGATCCCGGCGAAGGTTTCAAATTTGGCGCCTTTGCCACCATCAAACTTGGTCGAGGCCTCCAGCAGGCCAATCATGCCTGCCTGGAGCAAGTCGTCCAACTGTACGGATGCCGGCAATCTGGCCAACATATGGTGCGCGATTCTTTTTACCAGCGGTGCGTACTGTTCAACGATGGAGGTTTTATCCTCCATGGAGGTATACGCCGCGGCTTTATTCACTCGCTCTGTCCTCTTGATACTCGGGACGGTGCACCAGACGCTCTACAAAGAACTCCAGGTGACCACCGGGCTGCTGGGGTATAGGCCAGCTCAGCACCTTGTTGGCCAAACCGTGATATGCAATCGCGGCTGGAGACTTCGGATAGGCTTCTACGATCAATTTTTGCTTACGTACTGATTTTCGCAAGTTTTCATCGAAGGGAATTGTTGCAACCAATTCCAGTGCCACATCCAGAAAGCGGTCAGTTACTTTGCTGAGTTTAGCAAATAACTCCATACCTTCCCGGAGACTGCGCACCATATTTGCAACAATTTTGAACCGGAACACACCGTGTTCGCGGCTGAGGATCTTAATGAGGGCATAAGCATCCGTGATGGACGTAGGCTCATCACACACCACCACCAGTACATCCTGGGCGGCGCGGGAGAAGCTCAGTACCATATCAGAGATACCGGCTGCGGTATCCACAATCAGTACATCGAACTGGGTGCGCATTTCACTGAAAGCGCGGATAAGTCCGGCGTGCTGTGCAGAGGTTAATTCCACCATGGCCTGGGTACCGGAAGTGGCTGGCACTATACCAATCCCCTTGGGACCACGGAGAATGATGTCATCGAGCTCCGCATCGCCCGATAACACGTGGGAAAGATTTTTCTCGGCGCGAAGCCCCAGCATGACGTCGACGTTGGCCAGACCCAAGTCAGCATCCAGCACCAACACACGCTTGCCCTTTTCTGCCAGAGCCACAGCCGTATTGATGGAAACGCTGGTTTTGCCTACCCCACCCTTGCCGCCAGTGACGGCAATGACTTTTACTTTTTCGTTATATGGCTGATTCATCATACGTAAACCGCTTGCTTGATCACGGGTCATAGCTTCACTCAAACGCACAGGTCGTGTTATCCGACCATAAATTATTATCGATACCCTGATACTCAGGTTCATTCAGGGCATCGAGCGCCTGCTTAGCCAGCGACAGAGTATCTGCCACCTGCATATCCTCGGGCACACGTTGTCCGTCGGTTACATAACTCAGCGGCAGGCCACTCTGAATAAGGATACTCAGTGCTCCTGCCAGAGACACGGATTCATCCAGTTTGGTCAGCACAGCCCCCGACAGAGGGATGCGCTTAAAGTGCTTAACGGCGTCCTGAAGCACCCGGCGCTGCGATGTAGCTGACAATACCAGATAACTGCGAATCGGCAAGGCGCTGTTCGCCGTCAAATTGTCCAGTTGTTCAACCAGGCGCATATCTCGCTGGCCCATACCGGCGGTATCTATCAATACTAGCTTGCGATTGCGCAGCTGATAAAGAATTTGTTGCAACTCATTGAGATCATGAGCTTGCTTCACAGGACATCCCATGATTTTGCCATAAGTTGCCAATTGCTCAAAGGCTCCGATGCGATAATGATCTGTGGTGATTAAAGCCACCTGATCGGCACCGTGATGCGCTGCAAAACGGGCGGCAATTTTGGCAATCGAGGTGGTTTTACCCACGCCGGTTGGACCAACAAAGGCCACCACACCGCCGCGACGAACAATGTCATCACCTTGATTATCAAGCATATTTGCCAAACTTTGTGGCAATGCCTTCACCAGTTCTGCCGGTGTATAGTGCTGAGCGAGCCCTGCCAGCTTGGATGCAACTGCAGGTGAAAACTCCGCCTCCAGCAGCCGGGTTTCCAGCATGGCACCCACAGGATCGGTGCGCTTTTTTTGCTCCATCATCAAAGAAGAAACCTGATGAGTCAGCAAATTACGCAGCGATGCCAGCTCTTCTTTCATGGCATCAAGCTCAATTTGTTGGCGGCCACCTGCGCGGGATTTGTCCGCATCCGGGGTAAAAGTAGCCTGACGGGGTGCGTCTTTCATCTTTGGCGCGGCGGGCGCTTCCAGGCCACGGGCCCAGGCTGGCATATCATCTTCTTCCACCACGCGGCCCATTTGCTGATTCATGCGGCTTTGTTGACGCTCCAGCAGCGCCTGCAATGAATCGGCCGGTGCTTCGTTAACTTTTTGACGGCTGGCGCGCACAGGCTGGCGGCCACCCAAAGAGACTTTATCTTCCGAAACCTGCTCAAACGGATTGGGCATGGCTGGCTTTGGCTCGAGGTTAGGCTTGGGCTCGTCGTAATCCACCGCGGCCACAATCTCGATGCCACCGGTGACTTTTTTGTTGGACATGATCACGGCATCAGCGCCGAGGGTTTCTTTGACCTGGGCCAGAGCGGCGCGCATATCTTTTGCAAAAAAACGTTTGATTTTCACTGTACTACCCTCTTACTGGCCCACGGCTGACACAATTCTTATCTGCTTCTCATCGGGGACTTCCTGGTAGGAAATCACCCTCAGGTTGGGAATGGTGTATTTCACAAAGCGCGACAGCGTCGAGCGCAGCATTCCCGAGGTCAGCAGGATAGCGGGTTGACCCACCATTTCCTGCCGCTGAGCGGCGTCAGCCAGTGACTGTTGCATCCGCTCGGCCAATCCGGGTTCGATGTTGGGACCGTCGCCCCCGGAAGCCTGCATAGACTGATGCAACATCTGTTCCAACTCTGGCGCCAAAGTTATGACAGGGATTTCCGCCTCTGGACCGGCGATTTCTTGAACAATCATACGTTTAAGCGCAATACGTACCGCCGCAGTCAATACTTCGGTATCGTTGGACTTGGGACCATATTCCAGCAGTGTCTGGACTATGGTGCGCAGATCCCGCACCGATACCCCTTCGTTGAGCAGGTTTTGCATCACCTTCACCACGTTGCCAAGGGACATCACATCGGGAATGAAGCCATCCACCAGCTTGGGCGAATGCTTGGCGAGAATATCCATCAGCTGCTGTACTTCTTCGTAGCCGAGCAGCTTGGACGCATTGTTGGTCAGCACCTGGCTGATATGGGTTGCCACCACGGTTGAGGCATCCACCACGGTGTAGCCCAAGGTCTGGGCGTGTTCTTTCAGCTCAGGGGCAATCCACACAGCTTCAAGACCGAAGGCCGGGTCGCGGGTCACGACGCCATCGAGCTGGCCGAACACCTGCCCCGGGTTAATGGCAAGCTCGCAGTCGTGGCGGATTTCCGCCTCACCCACAACCACGCCCATCAGCGACACCCGGTAAGTACTGGGCGCCAGATCCAGATTGTCACGGATATGCACCGCAGGCACCAAAAAGCCCAATTCCTGCGACAGCTTCTTGCGTACGCCCTTGATACGGGACAGCAGCTCACCGCCCTGACCTTTATCCACCAATGGGATTAAACGGTAACCCACCTCTAGGCCGATGGTATCCACATGGCGCACATCGTCCCAGCCAAGCTCTTTGGGCGAATTATCCAGCTTATCGACAGTGCCACTGGCCGCGGCTTCCAGGGCTTCGGCTTTACGCTTCTCGATGCGCTTATTGAGGAAAAAGGCACCGGCCCCGGTGGCCAGAGCAAACGACAAAAACGCCATATGGGGCATGCCGGGCACAATACCCATCACAAACAATACCCCGGCGGCAATGGCCAGCGACTTGGGATTGTCAAACATCTGACTCATCACCATGCCGCCCATATCACCTTCTTCGTTCTGACGGGTCACCATCAGCGCCGCGGCAATCGACAGCAGCAAGCCGGGGATTTGCGCCACCAGACCATCACCTATGGTCAGCAAGGTATAGATTTCAACCGCACTGGAAAAATCCAGGCCGTGTTGCACCATACCAATAATGAAGCCGCCCAGGATGTTGATCACCAGGATCAAAATACCGGCGATGGCGTCACCTTTCACAAACTTGGACGCACCGTCCATGGCGCCGTAGAAATCGGCTTCCTTGGTCACTTCGGCGCGGCGGGTACGGGCTTGTTCCTGATTGATAAGACCGGCGTTAAGGTCGGCATCGATGGCCATCTGTTTACCGGGCATGGCGTCCAGGGTAAAGCGGGCACTCACCTCGGAGATACGGCCTGCACCCTTGGTCACTACGGCAAAGTTGATGATGATGAGGATTAGGAACACCACCAGACCCACGGCATAGTTGCCGCCAATCACGACCGAGCCGAACGCTTCAATCACTTTACCGGCAGCGTCGGCGCCATTGTGACCTTCAAGCAATACTACCCGGGTAGAAGCAACGTTCAGCGCCAGTCGCAGCAAGGTAGCAACCAGCAGCACTGTGGGGAATGCGGCAAAATCCAGCGGCCTGTTGGTGTAAATAGCCACCAGCAGCACCACCAGCGCAAGGGCGATGTTGAACGAGAACAGGATATCCAGCAAAAATGCCGGCATGGGCAATACAATCATTGCCAGGGCAGCAAGCACCAGGGCTGGTGTGCCCAGTCCCTGCAAATTTGCCGGTTTTATCTTCTTAATCTGCCCAAGCTGGCCCATTACATCCATTCGACGCTACCCAAAATTGACGCTTTGTCTGTGGGTAGCAAGTTCCAAGCCAACATCAGGGAAGATCTGAGCCCAAACGATTCAATGCTCAGTATTTGAACTCGTCAGGAATAGGCTGGTTAAGTGGGATGGGAGTGGGTTTACGGCCGCGCCCCTTGCGGTATTGCCTGAGCTGGAACACATACGCCAGTATCTGCGCCACCGCGGTAAAAAGGCCATCGGGCACCTGCTGGTTAAGCTTGGTGGTGTGGTAAATCGCCCGTGCCAATGGCGGCGCCGATACAATGGCCACATCGTATTCCCGGGCAATTTCACGGATTTTGAACGCTACGGTATCCACGCCTTTGGCCACCACAAAGGGCGCTGGCGAGCGCTTGGCGTCGTATTTCAGCGCCACCGCATAGTGCTCGGGGTTAACCACAATCACATCGGCATTGGGCACCTCTGCCATCATACGGCGCATGGCAATTTCACGCTGCATCTGCCGAATACGACCCTTTACTTCAGGCTTACCTTCGGTGTCCTTGTATTCATCCTTCACTTCCTGCTTGGTCATTTTCAGCTGTTTTTTGTGGTTCCAGATCTGAAACGGCACATCAATCACCACAATGAACAACATCGAGCAGCACAGCAGCAGAAACATCCACACCAGCAGGTCGAGGGCATGGTAAACATTGGACGGCAGATGCTCCGCCGAGAGCTGGATAATCTCCATAAAATAAAACGACAGCAGCACATAGGCTGCCAGCGCCACCACCGAGAACTTGGCCAGCCCCTTGGTGAGCTCCACCAGCGCCTGCACCCCAAACATCCGCTTAAAACCGGCAATGGGGCTCATCTTACTGCCCTTGGGAAGAATGCCATTACTTGAGAAGGTGATGCCGCCAAGGGCGATGTTACCGGCAAAGGCCAGTGCCGCCAGCACCAGCACCAGACCAAGCACCGGCAGCACCAACTCTTTGGCAATTGGCGCCCAGATGTTGAGCATGGAGTTGGTGTCAAAGATCTGCTCACGGCTTTGATTAAAGGCCAGGGTCATCACGTTATGCAGCGCCTTGGCAAGGCTTGGGCCCATCATCAAAAAGCCGGTGGCTGCAGCAAGCAGTACTGCAGCTGTGCCAAGTTCTTTGGAACGGGCGACCTGACCTTTTTCCCGGGCCTGTTCGAGTCGCCTCCCCGTGGGCTCCTCTGTGCGTTCCTGGCTGGTATCGTTCTCTGCCATGTCAGTTCACCTGACACTGAAAATGGGTGATATCACACAGCAAGACCTGTGCCGCTTCCCAGATTTCATGGAAGTGGGACATCACAGGCGCCAGGGTGAGCCAAAGAATGAAAAGACCGCTAATCATCACCACCGGGAAACCGATGGCGAAAATGTTGAGCTGAGGCGCGGCGCGGGTCATCACCCCAAAAGACAGGTTGATTAGCAGCAAGGCCACAATCGCCGACAGCGACATGGTGAGCGCAGCGCCAAACATGTAGCTGCCCCAAAGCGCCAGCGCGCGATAGTTTTCGATACTGATGCCACTGATGGACACAGGCAGGGTATCGAAGCTCATCACCAGCATACGGATCATCAAAAGATGGCCATCCACGGCAAGGAAAATCAGCGTCGCCAGCAGCAGGAAAAAGTTACCCAATACAGGGGTTTGCTGTCCAGAACCCGGGTCAACCATAAAGGAGAAACCCAAACTGGTTTGCATACCTATGATTTGGCCGGTGAGCACAAAAATCTGCATCATCATCAGCGCAACCATCCCCATGGCCACGCCAATCAGAATTTGCTGAGCGCTGACAAATACCGAGCTTAACGCGAAAAGTTCGCCCTCAGGCATGGGTGGCAGCATAGGACTGATGGCAAAGGTCACCGCCACAGACAATAGCAAACGAACCCGTACCGGGGTGGTATTGGCGCCGAACACCGGCATCACCATGAACATGGCGGAAATACGAAACAGCGGCCACAGATACGCCTTCAGGGTACCCATCAGCGTATCGAGTAAGACTTCCATCAGCCAACGACCTGTGGGATCAGCTGCACCATCTCCATAAAGAAATCCATCATGGTGCGCACCAGCCAGTGGCCGGCCAGCATCAGGCCGAACAGGGTCACCAGCAAACGGGGAAGGAAGCTTAAGGTTTGTTCGTTAATAGAGGTGGCCGCCTGAAACACGGCCACAATCAGCCCCACGATAAGCCCGGGCACAATGATGACCGAGACCATCATTACAATAACGGCCAGGGCTTCACGGAAGATATCAATCAGGGCTTCTGGAGTCATGGTGCGCCTCAGGTCGCAAAGCTGTTGGCCAGGGTGCCCATTACCAGGGTCCAGCCATCCACCAGCACAAACAACATGATTTTAAAGGGCAGCGACACAATCATCGGCGACAGCATCATCATACCCATGGCCATCAGGATACTGGCCACTACCAAATCAATCACCAAAAAGGGCACAAACAGCATAAAGCCAATCTGGAACGCAGTTTTCAGTTCACTGGTGATGAAGGCCGGGATCAGCACCGACATAGGCGCCTCTTCGGGGGTTTTAATATTGTCGTAACCTGCGATGTTCACGAAGGTTTCCAGATCGGTTATCCGCACCTGGGCAAGCATAAAGTCTCTCAGTGGCGCCTTACCGCGCTCAAACGCCTGATCTATGGTCAGGGTTTCATCCATGTAGGGTTTGACCCCTTGCTCATAAATTTTATCGAACACAGGCGCCATGATGAAAAAGGTCATAAACAGACTAAGGCCAATCAGCACCTGGTTGGACGGCGCCTGCTGCAAACCAATTGCCTGACGCAGCAGCGACAGCGTCACAATAATGCGGGTAAAGGAAGTGAGCATGATGACCATGGCCGGCAGAAAGCTCAGCGCCGTCATCAGCATCAAAATCTGCAGGGTGACCGAATATTGAGTGCCACCATCTGGAGTGGTGGTAACGGTAACGGCGGGGAGCACCCCATCGGCCGCCATCGCAGGCGCAACAGCAAGCGTCAGTAAGGCAATCAGGAGCAAGGCAAGGCGCATCATGACTGTTTGTCCTTAGCCAGTTTAAGGCGGCGGGCAAACCCTTCTTCCGACAGGGTGACCGGGGAATCCAGCTTATCGATTAAGGTCACTTGCTGCGCCGTCACCCCCAGCAGGTACTGCTGGCCATCGAGTTCAACCAGTACCAGCTTTTCACGCTGTCCAAGCGGACTGGCGGCCAGGGTTTTAATGACACCACCACTGGCGGGCACTAAATTGAGCCTGCGGACCACATAGGCCAGCACAAAAATCACCACCAGCACCAAAATCAAGCCGCCAACCATGCTGGCCAGCGTGCTGGCATAGCCTTGTGAGACGGCGCCGCCGGGTGAGGTTGTCGCGGCCACTGAAAGTAGGGTTGAAGACACGCAGGCTCCCTCTTCTGGGTTTATTTGAGTTTTTTGATACGCTCTGTCTGGCTTATCACGTCGGTCAGACGAATACCGAACTTGTCGTTCACCACGACCACTTCGCCGTGGGCGATAAGGGTGCCGTTAACCATCACATCCAGCGGCTCACCGGCAACACGGTCAAGCTCCACCACCGAGCCCTGGTTGAGCTGCAGCAGGTTACGGATGCTGATAAAGCTGCGCCCCACTTCCATGGAAATGGTCACCGGGATATCCATAATGGTATCCAGCTTGGCGACTTCTTCGCTGGAAAGCGGCTTGGTTTCGTCTTTCAGTTCTTCAAATTCTGCGGCCTGGGCTTCTTCCAGTGCCTGCTCGGCCATCGCTGCGGCCCAATCGTCTTCGGTACTCATCTCACATCACCTTACAGGTCATTGATATCTCGGGCTTTACCCTTTCGGGTCACCAGCTGCAATTCAGTTTTTACCGTCTCAGGACGAGGGATTTTTTCACAAATCTTCAGTGCCAGATGATCCCGCGATTTACCCAGCTTACAGCGGTAGGTGGGCAAGTCTTCAATTTTCATCAGCACAAATTCTGGCAGTTCCACCGGGATCACATCACCGGCACTGAGTTCCATCACATCCCGCAGACTGATTTCATGTTCAACCAGGGTGGCATCAAAACCCACTTCCACGTCCATGATTTCGTCTTTCAATGCCTGCGACCAGCGCATATCGGTGTCTTGCTTATCGCTCTGCACACCGGCATCAAGCAGTTCCCGGATAGGTTCAATCATCGAATACGGCATGGTGATGTGGAAGTCACCGCCACCACCGTCCACTTCGATGTGGAACGAGTTCACCACCACCACTTCGGTGGGACTGACGATGTTGGCCATCGCCGGGTTCACTTCGGCGTCCAGGTATTCGAACTCGACGTCCATCACCGGCGCCCAGGCATCTTTGTAATCTTCGAAGATGATTTTCAACAGCAGCTGAACGATACGACGCTCAGTGGGGGTAAATTCACGGCCTTCAATCTTGGCGTGGAAACGGCCGTCGCCACCGAAGAAGTTGTCCACCAGAATAAACACCAGGCGGGCTTCCATGGTGATCAGAGCAGTACCTTTAAGCGGCTGAAAACGCACCATATTCAAACTGGTTGGCACAAACAGGGTATGCACATACTCGCCAAATTTGAGCATCTGCACCCCGTTAATGGACACCTCGGCCGCGCGGCGCATCATGTTGAACATGCTGATCCGCAGGTGACGGGCAAAACGCTCGTTCACAATCTCGAGGGTGGGCATACGGCCACGGACGATCCTGTCCTGAGAAGAAAAGTCGTAATTGCGGGCCGCTATCCCCGCTTCACTGACCTCTTCTTCTTCGACATCGTCTACGCCGTGAAGCAGCGCATCAATCTCGTCTTGGCTAAGTAAATCCGTCACAATTTTGCCTTATATAGTTGTTGTCAAAGGACAATTGTCACTATTGCATCACAAACCCGGTAAAGAGCACTTTCTCGACCACCTTACGACCGGTCACCGGCTGCAGGGTGTTTTGTACGTTGAGCAGCGCCAGCTGTCTGAGCTCATCTTTACCGGCCTGGGTAGAAAGCTTTTGCACGTCACCACTGCTGAAGGTGGTCAGCAACGCATCTTCAATCAAGGGGATATGCTTTTTGATCATCACATCGTCATCGGCGCCGCGCACCATCAGCTGCACCTTGATTTCCACCAGACGGCTGCGGGGCTGGCCGGGCAGATTAAATAAAAACGGTCTTGGCATGGCGACATAGAAGGCCTCACGGGCATTGGCGCCTTCGGCCGCTTCAGTGCTCTGACCTTCTGCGGCAACTTCACCTTCAGCGGGAGCCGGGTCGGACGAGCCCATAAACAGCCAGCCTCCCACACCCAAAGCGGCAACCACGACCACGCCAACAATGATAAACAGCAGCTTTTTACTCTTTTTGCCGCCGGTTTCTTCAAGTTGTAGAGATTCTTCTTCCGCCATCGGCTATTCCTTTCTGTCACAGGCCATCGCGGCCAACTCCGGATAAGACTATAGGTTACCTGCTTAGGCGTAATAATCTATACCCGAAGCATAACTTGTTGTCTGATTTACGCTTAATTGTAACTCTTCTGCTGGAATTTCATCCATGGCAGCGAAGTGCTCTTCGGCGCTGCGACCATCACCCGACTGGCCGTTACCCCGTTTATCATGGGATACCTGACCATCGGTAAGCTCCATTCCCTGCTGTGCCAGCAGTTCTCTGAGCCGCGGCAGTGCCTGCTCCACCACATCTTTGGTTTGCGCGGCGCTCACATGGAACTGCACCTGGGTTTCACTGCCCTGAACCTGAATACGAACCATCATGGAGCCAAGCTCAGGCGGATCGAGGCGAATTTCTGCCTGCTGCACCCCATCACGCACCATGGCCACCAGCTGCGCATTCATCACAGGCGCAAACCTTGCCACCATGTCGGCGGTGGTCACAGGGCGCTCATTGCCGTGACGCAGTGACAGCTGCACCTGACTCAAGTCTCCCCGTTGCAGTTGGGTAAGTCGCTGCTCAAATCCCTGCTGAGGGGTCGTGTCCTGTGCAGGCTGTGCTTCGGCGCGCTCAAGGCCTGAAAGCCTGTGCTCCGGCATAAGTTTGGCGCTGTTTTCAGTTCCCTGCGCAGAGGAGATGGCCAGCGCCTCTTTCACGGCGGCAGCAACGTCAGTTTTGTCTTTCGGCAAATTGCCGGCAGCTATCTCGTTATCAGCACCCGCCAGGGCGGCAAGCAGGGGATTCTGGGCCTTCTGAGCATTCGCAGGTTCAGTTTTCGCATCGGCAAGCAAAGCCTGCGGCAGGTTTTCACGGCCCTTGAGTTTGCTATCCAAGCCTGGCACCTGCTCGCCGTCAGCGTCAGCCAAGCCGGCAAGCTCAGAGTCCGTGGGCTCAGCTTGGTTGCCCTGCGCAGCCATTACAGCGCTCCTGGCAATCTCCAGCCCCCGGGTGCCCTCAGGCGCCTTTTGCGCAGCGGCTATCAGCGCACTGAGCGCCCTGGCACCGTCTGCATTAGCGTGAGCATTGGCAGCGCCCTGCTCTGGCGCGGCGCTTACCTGGGTTGCCATTGACGTGGCTTGACTCAGATTACCAAAAACACCTTCATCCAAACCGGCGGCAGCAAACATCTCCAGCGCATCCTTCAGCGCCGGCGACGCTTGCAGCAAGGCGGCAAAGGCTTCGCCATCGAGGCTTGCCAAAGCATCAGCCTCTACGCCGAGCAAATCAGCCAGTTGCTGGCGGGTTTCGGAATCGGCGCCTTTCATTAGATCGCTGAAGAGTGCGAACAAATCGTCGGTGGCGATGGCATCGGCGTCATTTGCCACCTCATCAGCAGCTTTGATGTCATCAGTGCCAAGCCCATCGGCGGTCAGTGCCTGCATGACCAGCGCCAGAATGTCATCTTCGCTGAGCGCTTGCGGCAACAAATCGCCGTCGGCGGCAATCTCATCGGGATCGGCAATCTGACGGGAGAATTGGATTTGGGCAAGCACGTTGGATACATCATCCGCGCTTTCAGCATCGCCAGCCTTGCCAAGCGTCTGTGCCTGAGTCCTGGTCGCCTTCGACTGTTCCGCCGCGGTTTGACCTGTTGCTTTTGGCCGAGGGTTTTCAGCATAAGCATTTGTTTTTGCAATGATAGACTCGAAATCCATACCATCGCGTTCAGCTGTAGAGTCGGCGCCCACAGGGGCACCTTTTGATGCTCCCTGAGAAACTTCAGGGCTGCTTAAAAGCACATTCATGATTTGTTGCATCAGGGCTCTCCCTGCATTGAATGGCAAGCCTGTGTGTGCCATCTGCAATGCTGTTTAGCTTAAATCTCACTCACTTGGCGAAAATACAGCAAATGCCATGCCAATCGACTCAGGATCTGCGCCGGATAAACTGCTGCATGGCAAATTCATCCGCCAGTTTTTGCTCCTGACGCAGCGCCACTGCCTCGCGCTTATCGGCTTTGTGCTGAAGCAGCAGTTCGACCGCCTTGCGTTTTTGTTGCCGCTCCATCCAGGTTTGGCGCCTGTGGGCCAGTTGCTTGTCAGCGCCCTGCACGGCCTGAACCTGCTGGGCAATGGCCTGATCGATCTGCTTGATAAACCGATGAAACTGCTGATACGCGCTGGCACCGATATTGGTGCCCTCTTTGGCGGCTATCTGGCGCATATAGTCGAGACGATAATGATTGAGGGCATCGAGCTGCTGCTTAAGCTTGCCAAGGTCCAACTGCGCAGCGCGCAGCGCCAGTGCCGCTTGCTCTTCAGCTTCCTGTGCCAGTTTCAATACCGTGAGTAACGGGTCTGGGCGTGCCATGGATTACCCCCTGCACTGGGCCGCAAGCTGGCCAAGCATGGTTTCACTGTCACCCATGCTGATGGCATCACGCATTCCCTGACGCAGGAAGGCGTTCATTGCCGGTTGCAACCTGATGGCATTGTCGATGCGGGGGTCGCTGCCCTGGGCATAGGCGCCGATGGAAATCAGATCACGGTTTTGCTGATACAGCGAATAGGTTTGCTTCACCTTGCGCATGGCTTCAAGATGCGCCGGGCTAATCACCATGGGCGCCACACGGCTGATGGAGGCTTCAATATCGATAGCTGGATAATGCCCGGAATCGGCAAGCGTACGCGACAGCACTATGTGACCATCGAGGATAGCCCTGGCCGCATCGGCTATCGGGTCCTGCAAATCATCGCCTTCGGTCAGCACTGTGTAAAAGGCGGTGATAGAGCCCTGACCCGGACCGCCGTTACCGGCGCGCTCAACCAGCCGTGGCAGCTTGGCAAACACCGACGGTGGATAACCCTTGGTGGCAGGCGGCTCACCCACGGCAAGGGCGATTTCCCGCTGGGCCTGCGCATAACGGGTCAGACTATCCATCAGCAGCAATACGTTAAAGCCAAGATCGCGAAAATATTCGGCAATGCGGGTGGAGGTTTCACAGGCACGCAGGCGCATCAGCGGCGAGGTGTCGGCGGGCGCGGCCACCACCACCGAGCGGGCACGGCCTTCAGGGCCCAAAATTTCTTCAATAAATTCTTTTACTTCGCGGCCACGTTCACCAACCAGGCCCACCACAATCACATCCGCAGTGGTGCCGCGGGTCATCATGCCAAGCAGCACGGACTTACCGACGCCGGAGCCTGCGAACAATCCCATCCGCTGGCCTTTGCCGACGGTCAGCATGGCATTGATGGCGCGAATGCCCACATCGAGGGGTTCGTGGATTGGCCGCCTGGCAAGGGGGTTGATGGCTGGGCCATGGCGCGGGGCGACATCTGTGGTGCCAAGGGGGCCAAGACCGTCCAAAGGTTCACCGCCGCCATCGAGCACACGGCCAAGCAGCGACATGCCCACGGCAATACCGCCCTGCTCACCGAGCGGCCGCACCCGGGCACCGGGCAGCACCCCTTTCAGCTCTTCAATGGGCATCAGGTAAAGAAGATGTTCATCGAAGCCGATGACTTCGGCAATCAGCTCGCCGCCCATGGTATCGATGGCACACAGGCTGCCGACCGGAGCGCGGCAACCGCTGGCTTCCAGAGTCAGCCCGACCACCCGCACCAGCTGGCCTTCGGCAACCGGATGCGACATGGGAAGCGCTTGTTTAAGCTGCTTTAAGTTATTCAGCAGGTGGTGTTTGCGGGCTATCATCTTCGCCCTCCCCGGCGCTGGCTTGTTCGGCGCCGCTGCTGTGTTCAATCTGCTCCTGCGGCTCGCTGGTCGCCTGAGCCGTTGGCGCCTCATCGCGGGCGAGTTTTTCCTGCTGGATCCGGGCATCACGTCCAAGGGCTTCGAGCCGTTCGGCCGGCGTCGCCAACGCAGCAGCAATTCGCTCTTCGAGGCGCATATCGACCCGAGAACGATGGCTGTCAATCACCAGTTCGCCGCGCTCAAGCAGCGGATCCGATTCGAGCTCCCAGCGCTTGCGCTCAAGCTCGCTGTGCTCATAAAGCCCATTAACCAGGGTTAAATCGTCGGGATTCAGGCGAATTTTGACTTGCTGATCTTTCACCGGCAGACAGTCGATGCCCTGACGCAGGGCAGCAAGAATATGTTCGGGATGGGTTTTCAGCTCATGCAGCAAAATCTGCCTGGCGAGTGTCATCGACAGCTCCAACAGCTCCTGCTCAATTTCGTTATCAAGCAGGGAAAGCGGCGCCGAAAACTGCCCAAGCAGCGACTCAAACCGGGCCAGCATGGCTTTGCCCTCAGCAAGGCCTTCAGACAACCCCTGCTCCTGGCCCTGACGCAAGCCTTCTTCGTGGCCCTCTTTGAGCCCCTGCAGGCGTCCGGCTTCCAGCCCTTCGGCGTAACCGTCAGCTTTACCCGCTTCAAAACCTTCAAGTTCAGCTTCCTGACGTATGGCCTCAATTTCAGCGAGGGTCGGCGGACGAAACTCTTCCTCCTCGGGCGCCACATAGACTTCACCGGGGCGACGCCCAAGCATATTTTCTGGCGCCTTGGGCATATCACCGGACATCTCCGGTAAGCGCCAGTGGCTGAATTCGTCCTTTTCTTCCCCTCTGAGGACTGTCTTGGGGCGCTTGGTGTCAGTCATTAAACAAACTCTTCACCGCCGCCACCGCCGAGCATGATTTCACCGGCGTCAGACAGGCGTCTGGCAATGGACAGAATTTCTTTCTGGGCCAGCTCAACTTCGCTGATGCGGATAGGGCCCATGGCCTCAAGATCGTCACGCAGCAGTTCGGCAGCCCGTTTGGACATATTGCCGAGGATTTTGTCTTTGAGCTGATCGTCGGCGCCTTTAAGTGCCTTCATCAGTACGTCCTGCTGCACTTCACGCAGCAAGGCCTGAATACCACGGTCGTCCACATCGATAAGGTTTTCGAATACAAACATCAGATCCTGGATTTGCTGCGCCATTTCCTCGTCGGTTTCGCGCATGGTTTCCATCAGCTGACTTTCGATGGCGGTATCCAGATAGTTCATGATGTTGGCCGCCGCCTTGAGACCGCCCATCTTCGCCGCCTGGGCACCGCCCTGACCGGCAAACTGTTTCTCCATGATGTCGTTCAGCTCCTGCAATGCCGCCGGTTGTACCTCTTCGAGGTTGGCGATGCGCATCAGCAGGTCGAGACGGGTGTTTTCAGGGAACTGGGAGAAAATCTCCGCCGCCTGATCCGGCTCGAGATAAGAAAGCACAATGGTTTGAATTTGTGGGTGTTCGTTCTGAATAATAGAAGCCACCTGACGGGCATCCATCCACTTGAGCGAGTCAAGACCCTTGGCACCGCTGCCCATGATGATCTGCTCAATCAGGTTGCCGGCCTTGTCTTCACCCAGCGCCGCGGTCAGCGCCTTTCTCACGAACTCTTCGCTGTTAAAGCCAATGGAGGAAAACTTCTGAATATCATCCAAAAACTGCTTATGAACGGCGATAACCTTTTCCTGCCCAAAGTCTTCCAGCGCCGCCATGGCCATACCCACCTTTTGCACCTGCTTGGGCTCAAGGTGTTTCAGAATTGACGCGGCGTCAGCTTCACTGAGACTCAGCAGCAAAATCGCGGTTTTCTCAATGCCGGACAGATCGCTTGCTTTGATCCCGGATTCAGATTTTTCTTTATTTTCAGCCATTTTCCTGTTGCAACCAATTCTTCACGACTTGAGTGGAAAGCTCAGGTTCGTTGGCAACCAGAGCGCGGATAGCCTTAATCATATCATCATCTTTATGCAGGTTCGGGATAAGGATTGAGCCGTCATCCGCATAACTGTACTCGGCTTCGGTGGTGTTGAGCATGCCCAGAGTATCGGCGGCGAACTGATCTTCAATTTCAGCCAGCTCATGCCCCAGACGGCCATCTTCCGGCATGTCCACCTTGTCGGCGAGCAGCAGTTTCTTCAGCAGCGGCCGCACCACAAACAGAATGAGCACCAGAATCGCCAGCGAACCGGATGCAAGCTTCATCGCCTTCCAGAACCAGGGCTGTTCCCACATGGGCAGCTCGGGCATTTCTTCAACAAGCTGATCCATAAAGGGCACAGTAACCACTTCTATGCTGTCGCCGCGCTGAGTGGTAAAGCCCACAGCGCCTTCCAGCAGACGACGGATATTGGCAAGCTCGGCCTCAGTGCGGGGCACGCGGCTCACCTGACCTTCGCCATTGGCATCGCCGGCCTTGAAATCTACGGCTACCGACACACTCACCCGGCGCACTGTGCCAATCTGTTGACGGGTGTGGCTGATGGTGGTGTCGAGCTCATAGTTACGGGTGGCTTCGCGGTGAGAGTTACCGTTGGCCTGCTGTTGATCCTGCGCTTCTTTCAGGGTTTGGGGTATGTTGGACTCCATCGGCGGCTGATTGGACAGCGCACCCGGGATCCCCATGCTGCCTTCGCCTGTGCTCTGGGTTTCCAGGGTCATTTCACTGCGAACGGCGGGCAAGTCAGGGTTAAAGCGCTTGGCGGTTTGCTCCACGGCGGTAAAGTCCATGGTCACATCCACCTGGGAAGTGAAATTTTCCGGCCCGAGAATTGGCATCAGAATGGCGTCTACCTTGGCGCGGTATTCGGCCTCTTTTTGTTTTACCAGTTCAAGCTCACGGCGGGCACGGGCAGACACCCCATCCTGACTGCCTGAATTGAGCAGGCGGCCGTTGGAGTCTGTCACTGTCACCCGGGTAGGTTCAAGCCCCTGCACTGCAGAAGCCACTATGTCCACCACGGCATCGACTTCTTCCTGACCGAGACCGCCACGGCGCACTGTCACCACCACGGTGGCGCTGGGCTTAGACTTGTTGCGGGCAAATACGTTTTCTTTAGGCAGCGCCAGAATCACCTTGGCGCGGCTGATGCTTTTAAGCTCTTCAATGGCACGGGCGAGGTTTTGCTCCTGGCTGTGCTTCAGGCGCGCCTGCTCCATACGCTGGCTGACACCAAAGCCCATGTCCTGGGTCAGGAAGTCTTTCTCACTGCCGGAAGCGGCGTCGACACCGGCGCGGCTCAGCAGCAGACGTATATCCTGATACTTGTCTTCCGGCACCCGCAGCACATCAAAATCCACCTTGTAGGGGATCTTGTTTTTATCGAGTACGTCGAGCACCTGGATCATCTCCTGGGCTTCAAACTTACCCAGAGGACGGTATTCAGGCTCCTGCGCCCACATCATCACAAACACCGCCAGCGCCAAACAAATGGCCAGGGCGAGGATCATGGTGATCTGGCGCATCATGTCGGTGCCGCCAAAGCCGCCCAACACGCCGGACTTGTTTTCCTGTTGTACACCGCTCATACCGTCGTCGGTGCTCACAATCATATCAGTGCTCACGTTGGTTATCCTTCAATGGCCGACTTAGACGGGCATACTCATGATTTCTTTGTAGGCTTCCACCAGCTTGTTGCGCACCTGCACTGTGGCTTCGAAAGCCACACTGGCTTTTTCGCGGGCAATCACGGTGTCGGAAAGGGTAACGCGGGTGTCGCCCATTTCCAGGCGGGTGGCCAGGCCTGAGGAGGTTTGCTGCAGCTCGTTGACCTGGCCCACAGCCTGGGCCAATAAGCTGGCGAAATCGGCGCCGCTGGTATTACCCACCTGACGAAGGGGTTGCAGCTCCTGGCCACCAAGGGGGCTGATTTCGCTGCGCAGTGCCTGCATTTCCTGCATAAATGAAGTTGGACCTATTTGCATATCCTGCTCCCTTCGCCATGAATTTGACGGGATTAATCTCTGTAACAGGTGTAAAGCAAAAGGCTTGCCAAAAAACAAAAAAAGCAGGCCAAGCCTGCTTTTTTGCTGATTTTACCGCCTAAGCCGGCAGCTGAATGCCCATTTCCCGCATTCTGGCCATCTTGTATCTCAGGGTGCGGGCACTTATGCCAAGCTTTTCGGCAACCAGCTTGCGGCTGCCACGGCACTGACTGAGGGTTTCAAGAATAATCACGTGCTCCTGCGCCTTAAGCTCATCGCCAAGGCCCTCTGGCTCAGCGCGGGCCACTGGTTCTTCCTGGGCAATCTGGGTCACATCCATGGCGTCAATAATGATGTCCTGGGCAGAAATCAGCTCGCCGGCAGACAAAATCAGTGCCCGCTGCACCACGTTATCGAGTTCACGCACATTGCCCGGCCAGCGGTGCGCCAGCAGACGCCGACAGGCCGACTCATCCAGCTCAGGCACTGAGGTGCCGAGCTTTTCCGCATGGCGGCCAAGCAAGTGCCGCGCCAGTGGCAGAATATCTTTGGGACGCTGATTCAGCGCAGGCCAGGCCAGCGGAAATACGTTGATGCGATAGTACAGGTCTTCACGGAAATCACCGCGCTCGGCCATGGCCTTAAGCTCGCGGTTGGACGTAGCCAGTACCCGCACGTCCAGCTTGATGGTCTTGCGGCCACCGAGACGCTCAACTTCACGCTCTTGCAACACCCGCAGCAATTTGGCCTGCAACCCCAGATCCATTTCTGAAATCTCATCGAGCAGCAAGGTGCCGCCCTGGGCCTGCTCAAACTTACCCGGACAGGCCTGATAGGCTCCGGTAAAGGCGCCCTTTTCATAGCCAAACAGGGTGGCTTCGAGCATGTTCTCTGGAATGGCGGCACAGTTAATGGCCACAAAAGGCCCATCGGCCCGCAGGCTGTGGTTGTGGATATAGCGTGCCAGCACCTCTTTACCCGAGCCGGATGGCCCGAGGATCATCACAGAGGCATCAGACTTTGCCACGCGGCCAGCCAGCGCCAGCAGCGCCAGGCTTTTCTCGTCCGCTACCACAGGATCGCCCTTGTCGGCGTTTTGCGGCAGGTAACGGGTCACCTGATTGAGCAGCACTTCCGGGGCGAAGGGCTTGGCAAGGTAGTCCACGGCGCCCAGTTTAATGGCACTGACGGCGCTGTCGATGGTGGCAAACGCCGTCATCAACAATACCGGAATTTTGGGGTGATGCTGTTTGAGGTAACCCAGCAGGCCCATGCCGCCGATACCTTCCATCTGCACATCGCTGATCACCATATCAAAGCGCTGATCTTTGAGCGCAATAATCGCCTCTTCTGCACTGGCAGCCGCCTGGCAGTCGAACTGCGACAACATCAGGGTGTCGAGCAGTGCCTCGCGCAACGAGGCATCGTCCTCAACCAGCAACAGTTTGCCTTCAGCCATGGCGAACCTCCTCGGCATGGGTAATCAGTGGAAATTTAAGCATGACACTGCAGCCACGATTGGCCGCGCACTGCATTTTAAGCTCGCCGCCGTGGTTGCGTACCACGGTTTGCACCACGGCCAGACCAAGGCCGGTGCCCTGGCTTTTGGTGGTAAAAAACGGCTCCATCACCTGGGACTCGGTACCGGACTCCAGCCCCTTGCCATCGTCCACCACTGCCAGCATCAGGGCGTTATCGCGCACGCTGCCGTGGAGCAGAATATGCTTGGCACCGGCCTCGAGGCTGTTCATCACCAGATTATTGATGGCGGAGCTGAGCGCACTCTGGCTTGCGGCCATCAAGGCGCCGCCAGTTTCATCCTGCAATTTCACCGCGCAGCCGCTTGACTCGGCAATGGGCGCACAGCTGGCCACTACAGGCGCGAGAATATCCTCAAGCACCATAGGCTCCATGGGCGCTTCCACTTTGCCGCGAGCCATCAGCAGCATGTCGTTGACCTGGCGCTCAAGCTCATTCAATCGGTCCACCAACTTTTGCTGGAATTTGCCCCGGGCCTCATTGTTCAGGCGCGGACTGCCAAGATTGGCGGCGTAAAGCAGTGCCGCCGACAGCGGCGTACGAATTTGATGTGCCAGGGTCGCCACCATCTTGCCAAGCGCCGACAGTCGCTGCATGTGCGCCAGATTACGCTGCAGCAGCCGGGTTTCGGTCAAATCGGTCAGTACAATCAGCTGACCGCGCTCCAGCGGCGTAATCGCCAGCTTCACCCTGCGACCATTTTTGAGGGACACTTCGTGGCCGTCGTCATCCTGAGGTGAGAAGGCGCGGCTTATCACATTGATCCAGCGCTCGCCTTCCAGCGGCCGCTCCAGTAAAGAGGCCGCCACCGGATTTGCCAGGGTGACTATGCCTTCTTCATTGAGAATGACCACGCCGGACGGCATGGCTTCGAGGATATGAGCCATTTGCTCAGACGACGCCGATACGCCGGCATTCACCTGTTTCAGGCGAGCCTGCGGCGGAAATTCGGCAATCTTGGCTAAAGCTTTGGCTGACATACGCACCCCGTCAAAAAGTCGTTGTTAACGGGGTGGATGCAGATAGTGTGCCAGAGTGGCACCAAGGGAAAGGGGCGTAAATCCTTTTACTTAAAGTGTGAGATTAATCCTTACTCATTCCATACTTACGCATTTTTTCCACCAGCGTGGTTCTGCGTATTCCCAACATTTCAGCCGCCCTGGCCACAACGTTGTCTTGCTGCTCCAGTGCTTGACGGATCATATCGATTTCAAGCTCTGCCAGCAGATCCTTCAGGTTTACCCCCTCCGGAGGCAACTCACTGGGGAAACGGGTCTCGGGGATTTCAACCGGCTCGTCGTCGTTGAAAATCGACGCCAGTGCATCCCGCTCCAACATTTCCTCACTGACTTCAACACAGTATTCAGGCACATCAATATGACGATATTTAACCGGCAGGTCGTTCACGTCAACCAGGCCGCCCGGATACAGGATTGTCAGTCGCTCAACCAGATTCGACAGTTCCCGCACGTTACCGGACCAGTCGTGTTCTTTAAGCGATTCAATGGCACGCTGAGTAAAGCGCACCTTGCCACGGCCTTCGTTGAAGACCCGGCTTACCAGCTCCTGCAGCAGCAGTGGAATATCTTCTTTACGCTCGCACAGCGCCGGCATTTCGATGGGGAATACGTTAAGGCGATAGAAGAGGTCTTCACGGAACTCGTTCTCTTCAATCATCTTTTCAAGATTTCTGTGGGTGGCTGCCACCACACGCACATTGGACTGGATGGGCTTGCTGCCCCCTACCCGCTCAAAAACACGCTCCTGCAGCACCCGCAGCAGTTTTACCTGCATGGCAAGCGGCATATCGCCAATTTCATCGAGGAACAGGGTGCCACCTTCGGCGAGCTCAAACCGGCCTTTACGGGCACTAATAGCGCCGGTAAAGGAGCCTTTTTCGTGACCAAAGAGTTCACTTTCAAGCAGTTCGGGTGGAATAGCGCCGCAGTTAACCGGAATAAAGGGGCCATCACGGCGCTCAGACAGGTAGTGGATATTGCGGGCTACCACCTCTTTACCGGTACCGGACTGCCCCAGCACCAGCACAGTGGCGTCAGAAGGCGCAACCTGGTTAATCAGGTGACGTACATTGACAATGCCATCGCTGCGCCCCACCAGGCTTCTGAACAGCTTGGTTTGGTTACCGCTGGTAGGTACGTCCGGGCGCTTCATCTGGCCAAACACCTGACAGAAATGCAAAAGCTCGGTCAGCTGTGGATAGTTGAAGGGCTCCTCTATGGTACCAATCAGGTTACCGGAGACGGTATCGATATCGCCAAGCAGCAGGATCGGCTGCCACGGCAGCTGGGCAGCCAAGGCTTTGACTTTTTCCAGGGGAAATTCGTTAAGGTCGGCAATCAGAGCCCGAAAGCGGGTCTCTTTAACCTGATCTTCCACGCCGGAAGCGACTTGGAACACCAGCTGTTCGCCTAAAAATTCAAGAATGCAGGAAAGACGGGTCAAACGCTCTGTCTGGGTTCCTACAAGCAAGATTCTCTGGTCTGTCTGCATCATTCAGTTGGCCGTAACGCTCGAATATCTAATGAATCGCATTAATTATTTGTGTTAGTTGCTCACAGGGCGTCAATGCTGTTACTCCGGGGAAAAACTGCCGGTCATTCACACCATGTCGAATATTGTATTATCGGCAATCGAGAAGCAAGTCTCTGCTTTACAATAAACTCTTTTGGTTCTGATTCTAGACCAATTTTCCCTCTGTTCCGACCCTTTTGGTCAATTCTCTGGCTAGAGTCAAAAAAGGCGCACCGGGTGCGCCTCTTTTTATGCGTGTTTTTTACTCAAAAATCAAACAGCTTCGCTGTGTGACGTCAGATGGTGTTGGTCAGCGGGAATCGCATCCCAACCCTCTTTGATGGTCCGCAGCACCGCCATCACATCGTCAATGGCCTGAGGGTCATTGTTGAGGTTGGCCTCGCTTATTCTGCGCAGCATAAAATCGTAAAGCTCGTTCAGATTGCGGGCGATTTCCCCACCGGCTTCCATATTCAGGCTGTTGGACAACCCGGTAATGATGCCAATGGCCTTATTGATAAACACACCCTTGCTTTCCAAATCGTTTTGCTCGATGGCATAACGGCTTTGTGCCAGACGCTCCAGCGCACCGGCAAACATCATCTGAATGATACGATGGGGGGAAGCAACGGCAATTTCACTTTCCAGTGAAACCTTACGATATGATTGCAGTGACCCTCTCATATGTACCTACCTATTTGCATCGATTGTTCTGTAAACATTGAGTTGGCGTTTACTTTTACTGCTGGCATGCAAAATTTGCTGCCGGTGATCCTTCAGTGCCCGGGCCTGCGTCATAAAACGCTGGCTGAGCATTAACTCTGCTTCCAGAAAGGCTTTGTCGGCCCCACCATCGGCATCGGTCAGGTTCTGCAATAAAAATTGACGCTTGACGATGGTCTCTTGCAATTGTGATACCAAGTCGTCACAACGTTCATCTTCTGCCGTGATGTTTTCCAATGCCGCAAACAGTGTCTGAAGCTGCGAGTTAATCTCTCGGATAGCCTGTGTCATGCCTCGTCCTTAAGTTTAGCTCTTAATTACGCCGGGGAGCGAATTCAACCGGTCAATCAGGCCATTGGTTTGTTGGTTGAGGCTGGCAACCACAAGATCCATGTTATTGAATTGCTTAAAGAGCCTGGCTTCCAGAGACGCCATTTTACGGCTGAATGCCTCACGTTGATCGTCAAGGCGCTGCTTTTCACCGTTATAGGTATCGTTGCGGGTGCTGATGACACCGCCAGCCTTGGTATAGGTGTTGGCAAGATCAGACAGGCGATTGGCAAGGCCGGTGTCTTCGGTGGAGAACAGCCCTTCCAGGGACGCCATATCTTCAGAAATGGCTTTGTCCAGTTTGGTGCTGTCGATTTCCAGCTTGCCATATTTGTCAGTTTTGATGCCCATGTCATACAGGGCAACGGTTTTACCGCCCACATCGACCCGTTCGCTGATCATCTTGCGAAGCTGCGATTCAAGAGAGCGGATCATCGAGTCGCCCTGCAGCGCCGCGGCCTTTTTCTTGTCGGCATCGTAAGACGAGAGCTTGTTGATGGAGTCCAACAGCGCATTGTAGGCATCGACAAAGCCGGTAATATTCTCTTTTACCGCTTCATCGTCCTGACTGATTGTCAGGGTTCCGACCTCACCCACATCGGCTTTGGTCAGCTCCAGGGTAACACCGGTAATGGCGCCTTTAACTTCGTTACTGGCAGAGGTGATTTTCTGGTTATCAACGTAGAGAATGGCGTCCTGAGCCGGCTGCAGCTCAGACAGGTTGGCACCATTGAACATGTCGTTCAGCCCTGTGCCTGTGGTGTCGGTAGCGGTGACGCTGATTTGGTTGGCCGTACCGGTTTCTTCTGAGGAAAACACCAGACGGCTGCCGGCATCGCTGGTGATAACAGTCGCGACTACGCCTTTGTTATCGCTGGCATCATTGATTTTTTTGGCAATGGCATTGAGGTCGTCGGCAGCGTCAACATCGACACCAAAGCTCTCACCGTTGATGGTAAAGTCGAGCCGACCTTCACCGACTGTATCGGTGGCAGCAGCGGTGTTGGTACCAGCTACTTTATGGGCGTAGGCAAGCTGCTCTACCTTGATGGCGTAGGTGCCATTTTGGGCAAACTTGTCGGCTGTGGCCTTAAAATACTGGCTGTCGCCGGTATTGACCTTTCGAATACTGAGTTCACTGCCCTTTTGCAGTTTTTTCAGGGCATCCTGAAACTTGGCCAGTTCGCTCTTTAAGGTGCCTATGGCAGAAACCTTGGCATTGATGGTGTCTTCTGTCCGATTGAACAGCGCCTCTTTCGGGGTCTTCTCTGCGTTAACAATGGCCGAAACCATGTCGTTAATCGGCAGATTGGAACCAATACCTGTTGCAGTTAATGCCATAACAACCTCTGTTTACATCGCTGTCATGCCTCAGTTTTCATCAAAAGGCCGGTAACCTCTGTGAGTTTCTGGGCAAGCTTGAGCGCTTCTTCACTGGGGATTTGTCTAATGACATCTCCCGAATCTACGTCCAACACGCTGACCACGGGTTCGCCGGACTTATCGTCAACGCGAAACGCCAGGCCCTTACGCATAAAGGACATCATACTCGACATATCGTCAGCAAGGGCGTTGAGCTCATCCTGCCGGGCCTTCCGCTCTTCTTCCTGCGCCTTGGCATTGGCCTTTTGAGCACCATCCACTGGCTGTGCCAAATCCTGTCGTTTAAGCTCCGCATCCTTTGGAGCCATAGGTTTGACAGACGTTGCGGCCAGTTCAGCTCTTTGCTGTTGCTGCTGTGGCGACGGTGCGCCAGCTAATGCAATATCCATACCTCACCTCTCACCAATCGGGCTTCCCGCTGCCATACGGTATGACGTGTCGGGAAGCGCCTCAGATACGGCAAAGGGAGATCCGTTTCCGAACCTCCCCCGCCTCCTCGTCAAGTGCCTGTTATTACAGCAGAGACAGGGCAATCTGAGGCAGTTGGTTGGCCTGGGCCAGCATCGCAGAACCGGTCTGCTGCAGTACCTGGCTCTTGGTCATGGCTGAGGTTTCTTTGGCGAAGTCCACATCCACGATACGGCTCTTGGCGTCGGCAACGTTAGCCTGGGTGTTGGCACTGTTGCTGATGTTGTGAGCCAGACGGTTCTGGATAGCACCGAGGGAAGCGCGCTGGGTATCGATGTTCTTGATAGCCGCGTCAATCTTGCCCAGAGCTGAGTTACGACCGGCAGAGGTCAGTACAGTCAGCGCATTCACAGACAGAGTGGTAGCATCGTTCTTCTTCACAGTAATGGTGACGTCTTCGCCATCCTGGTGACCTACCTGGAATTTCTTACCGGCAGAGAAAGTACCGGTCATCAGCTTGGTGTTACCGAAAGCTGTGGTGTTACCGATAGCGGTAATTTCGGTAGCCAGCTGGTCCATCTCATCTTTCAGGGCCTGCAGGTCAGCTGAGCTGTTGGCACCGTTTTCAGATTGGATAGCCAGGTCACGCATACGCTGCAACATGTTGGTTTGCTCTTGCATCGCACCTTCAGAGATCTGGGCGATAGAGATAGCGTCGTTGGCGTTGCGCATACCCACTTCCAAACCACGAACCTGGCTGTTCAGGCGGTTGGAGATGGCGAGACCTGCCGCGTCGTCTTTGGCACTGTTGATCCGCAGACCTGAGGACAGACGCTCCATGGAGGTTGCCAGATCACGGTTAGACAAAGTCAGGTTCTTTTGTGCCTTCATTGAAGTGACGTTGGTGTTTACTGTAATAGCCATGATCGAATCCTCTTGGTTACCTGGCTTAAGACTAGCCTGTCTTGTGCAGCCAGGCGGTCATACTCGTTACAGTATATTTAGCGGCAGTGTCTTTTTATCCTTTAGGGCTTTTTTGAAAAATTCTGCAGATTTTTTATTTTTCTTTTTTAGTCAACATTTTGCTGTCGAAAAAAACAGCGCGACTAGCCTGACCTGCGGCAATTTTTTGCCGCCTGGCAGGCATCGTCGCATTCTGATGCCTGTCGTTATTAACCCAGCAGAGACAGGGCAACCTGTGGCAACTGGTTTGCCTGAGCCAACATCGCGGAACCGGTTTGTTGCAGTACCTGGTTCTTGGTCATGGCTGAGGTTTCTTTGGCGAAGTCCACGTCCACGATACGGCTCTTTGCATCGGCAACGTTGGCCTGGGTGTTGGCACTGTTGCTGATGTTGTGGGCCAGACGGTTTTGCACCGCACCGAGGGCTGCGCGCTGGGTATCGATGGTCTTGATGGCGGTATCGATACGTGCCAGAGACGAGTCACGGCCTGCAGAGGTCATAACCGTAATGGAGTTAACAGACAGAGAAGCGGAGTTGTTCTCTTTTACTGTAATGGTAACGTCTTCGCCTTCCTGGTGACCTACCTGGAATTTCTTACCGGCAGAGAAGTCACCGGTCATCAGCTTGGTGTTACCAAAGGCGGTAGAGTTACCAATTGCGGTGATTTCAGAAATCAGCTGGTTGATTTCATCCTGCAGAGCCTGCAGGTCGTCGGTGCTGTTGGCGCCGTTTTCCGCCTGGATAGACAGGTCACGCATACGCTGCAGCATGTTGGTCTGTTCCTGCATCGCACCTTCAGCAATCTGGGCGATGGAGATACCGTCGTTGGCATTACGCATGCCCACTTCCAGACCACGCACCTGGCTGTTCAGGCGGTTAGAAATCGCCAGACCGGCCGCATCGTCTTTCGCGCTGTTGATGCGCAGACCGGATGACAGACGCTCCATAGAAGTCGCCAACTGACCACTGGACATGTTCAGGTTCTTCTGGGCCTTCATGGAGGTCACATTGGTATTAACAGTAATAGCCATGTTGAGTTCCTCTTCCTAGTGTTACCGCCAAGGCTTGGAGCTTGGCTAATTTAGTTAACAAAGTTGCTTCCAGTGAGTGGCAGTGCATCTGTTACAGATAGTCAAACAGCGACACAGAACCCACTCTGCTAAACACGTTCGATACGGCATTCAGGGCAAGCTGTTGCTTCTCAAACTCCGTAATCGCGGACGCGTAATCCAGATCTTCCAGCAGTGACAGCGCCGAGGTATTGACGACCTGCTCTTCGGCGTGTCGTCCGGCGTAACTCTCAAGGCTCTTGAGACTGTTGCCTGCCACGCTTCTGGCGGTGCTGAGCTGATTCAATCCGCTATCAGTGTTATTCAAAAGTTGTGCCAACTCGGCTATGCCCGCAGGGGAATTCATGCGGGTATCGTCCTCAATAAGGGCGATAGCCTTGTTAATAGTCTCGAAAATATTGACTTCGGCCTGTGGCGCCATGCTGAAGCTGTCGCCAGCAGCAGGCGTGCCCTCAAGCTTCACCTCAATGCCGTTGAAGCTCACGGGATTGCTGGCGTCGAAGTTATTGACGGTGGTCACCAGCGCACTGGCGCTATCGCGCACTTCCAGGTTCACGCCGCCAGCGCCATTATCAATAAAATTAAAGGTATAGGTGTCTTCCACGTGGGTGGCAGGATTGGCGATAGCCGCACTCTGCACCTTGAACTCACCCACCTGGGTCGACAAATAATTGACGGCATAATCACCAAGCCCATTTGGCACCTTCATAAAGGCCAGATCGCCCGGAATATTGGTGCCCATGGAAATGCCGCGGGAAATCATGGCATCACGTACGCCGGAATCGCCGCTGTAGACCATATTGCCGGCGTTATCGAAGGCAAAAGGTGGCGTGTCGGTTTTGTAACCAGCAAACATGTAATTGCCGGATTCATCGCGGGTATTGGCAATGTTCAGCAGTTCTTCGAGGCTGCCGCGCATCTCATCGGCAATCATTTGCCGCTCTGTTGGCGAAAGTCCGCCGTTGACGCCACGCAGGATCTGTTCACGCAACCCCATGACCAACTCCTCGGCGCTGCCGAGTTTGCTCTCGGTAATGCCCAGGTGGTTTTTGGCGTAATCGATATTCTTTAAAAACTGATCCACCAGCGCCTGCTGCTGGTTAAGGTTGTCAATCCCCAGCGCCGCCACAGGATCGTCGCCAGAGGTATTCACCTTCTTGCCGCTGGACAGCTGTTCCAGCAGTTTCGCGGTATCAGTCTGCTTTTGCAGAATGTTGTTGGTGTTCTGGGTGAACATTTGCGAGGTAGAAATACGCATCACTCAATCCTCTTAACGCACCGAGGCGAACAGGGTGTCAAATATCTGTTGGGCGGTGGTCATGATCCGGGCCGATGCCTGATACGACTGTTGAAAACGCAGCAGGTTGGCGGCTTCTTCATCCAGGTTCACCCCGGACACTTCCTGCACCCGACTGTAAGCCTGCTGATAAATTGCCTCAGCCGAACCCACCCGCACCTCGGCGGCCTTGGTGCGCGAGCCTATGTCCTGCTTGGTATTTTCAAACACGTCAATCAGGGTCGACTTACCGCCGTTCATCAGCTTGTCGTCGGCCATTTCGGCCATGGCCAGAGCGTTGTTGTTGTCACCTTCGGCGTAGCTTAAATCGAAGGTAAAGCTGTCGGTGGCGGCGCCGCTTGAGGTCACTTCAAAGGTAAAACCGTAGGCACTGATTGAAGGCGGCGTGTAAGCCACGCCGGTGGCAATCACAGCGCCGCTGGCGTCGATCACATCATAGGTATTGGCGCCTGTGTTGATGCTGAAGGTCAGCTCGCTGCCGGTGACCGGGAAGTTGGCCGCGGCGCGGTTATCGATGCTGGTGACTTTAACCGAGGTATTGCCGGAGTTGGCCGCATCGGCGCTCACCTTGGGCGCGGCGGCGGCAATGCCTTTCGGGTCTGTCATCACCACCGACATCTGCGCTGCAGCGCCTGAAGTGGGCCTTATCTGAAAGCGGTCGCCGTCGGCCAATGCACCGGCATCAATATTGATGGAGAAGCCATCGCCACCAGTCAGGGTGGTGCCGCTTAAGGTCAGAGGTGTCACCACACCTGTGAGGGTATCGGTCAGCTCGTAGGTGCCGGGGGCGGTGTATTTAAGCTCATAGGCACTGCCGGACAGCGCGCCCACATCATCTACGTTGACGCTCAGCGCCGCCGTACCTGTGTTGGTGGAGTAAGACCCTACCCGGCTCTGGGCAATCAGAGGGTCGTTAATATCCAAAAACAGGTCGCCGCCAATCTCGCCGTTCATGTCGAAACCGGCTTTTTGTGCCTCATTGAAGGCATTGGTGATCCCAAGTGCCAATTGTCCCAGCTCATTTTCAGCCGGGATCAGGGTTTTATCGCGAAATTCAAACAGTGCCGACAGCTGGCCGCCCAGCTTGGACGGGTCCACCACCAGCGTAGAGGAGCCGGACGTGGCAGTGAGCCTCAGCTCATCCGAGTATGGGTCGCCCTTGGCCGTTCCCATACTCATGGCCACTTCGGATGACACCAGCATCACGGCGCCGCCAAGCATAATGCTCTTGGCACCATTTTCCAGCGGGATCACATTCACCTGGGCGTACTGGCTCAGCTCCATGATCAGCGCATCCTGCTTGTCCAGCAGTTGCATGTCCTCGCCCATGGTTTTCATCAGCTCGCGGTTGATATTGGCAAGCTCGGTACTGATTTCATTGATACGGGTTGTGATGGCTTCAATTTGCTCGTGGGTCTGTTTCATTTGCCCTTCGAGCTGACGCTGCATCTCATTGATAGCGCTGGCCATTTGCGATGCTGAGCTCAATACCCCACCGCGGATCCCCAAATCGCCGGGCAAGTCCGCCAGGCTGTTGATGTTGGAGAAAAGGTCGTTCAGCGACTGAGGCACGGCTTTGCCAATCTGTGAGAACAGCTGGTCCAGTTCACTCATCTTGGTGTGGGTGACTTCAGCAGCGCCCTTGGCGGTCTGACCGATGCGCAGCTCGCGGGCAGCGTACTCGTTGTACACCCGCTTTACGCTCGAGACATAGGTACCCGTGCCATAAAAGCTGTTACCGGAGCGCTGGGATAAGTGAGTTGCCTGGGTCGCGACCTGACGGTTGTAGCCCTCGGTATTCACGTTGGCAATGTTGTTACTGGTTACCCCAAGCTGGGCCTGAGATGCCAGCACCCCGGTTCGGGCGATATTTAATAAATCAATGCTCATGGTTATCTGCGCCTCTCAGGGTTAGTTGCCAAGGGCCATGGCTTTGAGTTCAGAACTCACCGCCTGCATTACCCTCATCACCTTATCGGCATATTGGGGGTCGGTGGCGTAGCCCGCATTCTGCAGGCCCTGCACAAAGGCGGCGGGTCTGGCGGCCTGACTCAGGGCCTCGCTGTAGCGCTCGCCGCGCTTAAGAAACTCGACAAAGTCGCCGAAACTTTGCTCCAGGGTGTCGTAAACCCGGAAGTCGGCACGCTGCTTCACGGCCACACCCTGCTCAAATTCGAGGGTGTTCACCGCCGCTTTCTCACCTTGCCAACGCTTGTCAGCCTTGATGTTGAATAGGTTGTTGCCGCTGCTGCCATCGGGGCGACGAATAAGCTTTTGGCCCCAACCGGTTTCCAGTGCCGACTGGGCAATCAGCACTTCCGGCTGAGTACCCAAGCGCTTGGCGGCGGCTTCGGCCAGAGGCATCAGGGTACGGATAAACTCTTTACGGTCGTTGAAGCGGACATTGTCACGCTCTCTGGCAAGCTGCTCAGAGGCAGTGGCGCGGCCGGCAACCAAATCATCGAAAGCAGCCACTGCGGCATTGTTAAACTGTGGTGCTTCGTGGAACCCCACCAAGGCGGCATCGAGGGGCACAGCGGTGGCAAGCGCTTGCCGCCCTGCATCCTTTTCGGTTGCCGCCCCGGCCCTGGCCAAATCATGTGTATCGCCTGCATTTTCAGCCGTTTCGCGGCGCAGCATCATGGGGGCGTCCCCCATGGCGAAGCGTTTGTCGCCGCCCAGTATCGAGGCCGGCGTAATGGGGCTGTCCTTGGGCGACAGCTGCTGCACCATCAGATCGGCCAGTCCCAATATGCCCTTTTGTGACATATCGACCGCCATCTGCTGATCGCGCATTTCCTCGTAAAACTTGGTGTACTGACTGTTGAAGGGGCTGTCGGACTGGAATACCGCATTGGCATCGCGCATGCTTTTCATCAGCATCTGCACGAAGATGCCCTCGAATTGCTTGGCGACTTCTTTCAGTGCCGCCTTGTCATCGGCCTTGGCCTGGGCACGTAATTTGTCCAGGCCGCCGATGTCGAGGAAATGGGATGCGTTTGACAGCTTTTCCATGGTGGTTTGCCAATTTTCCGACAAAAATCAGATAACGATAAGCTCACCATGCAAGGCGCCTGCCATCTTTAGCGCCTCGAGGATGGCCAGCACGTCCGAAGGGGCCGCACCCACCATATTGACCGCACGAACCAACTCATCCAGGCTGGTGCCGGGGTTAAAGAGGAACATCCGGCGGTTGTCCTGCGCCACATCGATGGTGCTCTGCTCGGTCACCACGGTATCGCCGCCAGCCAGCGCATTGGGCTGAGAAACCTGTTGATTCTCGGCGATGGTGACGGTCAGGCCACCGTGAGTCACCGCGGCCGGCAGCAACTTGACGTTCTGCCCCACCACAATAGTGCCGGTGCGGGAGTTAACGATTATCTTGGCCGACTCATCCGCAGGCTCCACTTCGATGTTCTCAAGGGTCGCCAGGAAGGAAACCCGCTGCGAGGCATCCCGCGGGGCATACACCTGAATAGACGCCGCATCCAGGGCACGTGCCATATCCGGACCAAGCAAATCATTAATGGCATCGGCCATGCGCTTGGCGGTGGAAAAGTCCGCCCGGTGCAGGTTGAATGTCAGAAAATCGCCGTTGGCAAAGGCCGATGGCACAGCACGTTCAACCAGGGCACCGTTGGGAATACGGCCCACTGTGGGGGTGTTCTGGATAACCTTGGAGCCGTCCAGTCCCTCGGCGCTGAAACCACTTACGACCATGCTGCCCTGGGCAATCGCATAAATGTTGCCATCCACCCCTTTAAGGAAGGTTTGCAGCAGGGTGCCGCCACGCAGGCTCTTGGCTTCACCTATGCTGGAGACAGTCACATCCAGGGTCTGGCCAGGCTTGATAAAGGGTGGCATGTCGGCATGCACCGCCACTACCGCTACGTTCTTGATTTTGGGTTTAACGTTGGATGGCAGGTTGATACCGAAATTTTTCAGCATGGTGGTAAAGGTTTGCTCGGTATAGCTTGCCTTTTCACCTGTGCCCGGCAGACCCACCACCAGACCATAACCAATCAGTTGGTTGCTGCGCACACCCTGCACTGCGGCTATGTCTTTGATACGTTCGGCCTTGGCCGGAACCACCATGGCCATCAGGGCCACCGCCAACAGAAGTCTAATCTTCATGATACTGCTCCTTAGAAGGGCCACCAGTCGCTCAGGAAGAACTGACTGAGCCATCCGACGTTCTGGGAGTTGGCAAAGGTGCCGGTGCCGCTGTACTGGATACGCGCGTTGGCCACCCGGGTCGATTGAATGGTGTTGTCCGGGGTAATGTCCTGGGGACGGATAACCCCGGTGACGCGGATAAACTCATCGCCATTGTTGATGCTTATCCATTTTTCACCGCGAATAACCAGATTGCCGTTGGCCAGCACCTGCAGCACATGGGCCGAGATATTGCCCTTGAGGCTGTTGCTCTGATCGGCATCGGCCTCACGCTTGGTGTTCATGCTGTCCTTGTAGCCAAGGTCTATCGGGCTGCCCTTGATGGTTATAGGGCCGCCCATGGCGGTGATGGGGTCGAGGGTTAAGTCCGAGCCCTTTTTAATCTCGTTGTTGGCACTTTTACTTGCCTGGGTCGATTCGGTCAGCACCACAGTGATGATGTCACCCACCCGGTGAGCACGAATGTCCGTGTAGAGGCTTGCCGCCTGAGAGTCCATGAAGATGGAACCCGTTGGCTCCAGAGCCACCGGCGCCTCTTCGGGATAGACAGGGGCGAAATAGGGGTCATCGGGGATGGGCTTTTTGTCGGTGCTGGCACAACCGGCCAGTACCAACGCAGCGCCAAGCAGCAAGGTCCTAAACATGGCCAAGACTCCTTACAGATTCTGGTTCACGTAAGCCAGCATCTGATCCACAGCAGAGATAACCTTGGAGTTCATCTCGTAGATGCGTTGGCTTTCGATAAGATTGACCAGTTCCTCGGTCACGTTCACGTTGGAGGTTTCAAGCGCCCCCTGACGAATGGCACCCAGGCCATCCAACGAAGCAGTCCCCTGAATGGGTGTGCCGCTGGCACCGGTTTCCAGATACAGGTTCTGCCCAATCGGGTCGAGGCCGGACGGATTGATAAAGTCTGAAATAGTCAGCTGGCCAACCACCTGATTTTCGGCGGCGCCAGGGGTTTTCACCGACACTTCACCTTCTGCCGATACGGTAATACTGGTGGCGTTGTCCGGAATGGTGATGGCAGGTTGCAGCACATAGCCTGAGCCTGGGGTCACAATCTGGCCGGTGTCATCCAAAGAGAACTGACCGTTACGGGTGTAGGCAGTGGTGCCATCGGGCAGTTGCACTTCGAAAAAGCCCGGACCTTCAATCATCAGATCCAGTGCATTGTCTGTAGTGAGCATGTTGCCCTGGGTAAACATTTTCTGGGTGGCCACCACCTTGGTACCGGCGCCAATGTTCAGACCATTGGGCAGCTTGGTGTTGGAGGCGCTGATACCACCGGCCTGGTTCACGGTTTGGTAAAGCAAATCTTCGAACACGGCGCGGCTTTTTTTGTAGCCGACGGTACTGGCGTTGGCGACGTTGTTGGATATCACGGCGATATCCGTTTGCTGTGCATCTAAGCCAGTTTTACTGATCCATAATGCGGGATGCATAATCCTGTCTCCTTAGCCAATGCGTACGAGTTGAGCAGAAGCCTTATCGTTTTCTTCTGCGGTTTTCATCATTTTTACCTGCAGCTCAAATTGCCGCTGGATATCAATCAGGGCCACCATCTCTTCGACGGGGTTAACGTTGCTGCCTTCCACGGCGCGGCTCTCAAGCGCCACCGCTTCATCGAGCGGCGCAGTGGTGCCATCCATCAGACGGAACAGACCATCTTCACCGCGCATCAGGTTTTGATTGCCGGGATTAACCAGCTTGATACGGGCCACCTCTTCTACCACTTCGGCGGTAGCGCCCTGTGGCCGGACGGTAATGGTGCCATCCTGGGCAATCTCCACCTTGTCGATGGGCAGCGGCAGCACTATGGGGCCGGCATCACCCATCACAGGTCGTCCCTGTGAGTTGGTCAGCAGGCCGGTTTCGTCAAATTTCAGGCTGCCGGCACGGGTGTAAGCCTCATTGCCGTCAGCATCTTCCACGGCTATCCAGCCATCACCTTTCACGGCAACATCCAGATCCCGGGCGGTCGCGTTAATTGGACCGTGACGGAAGCTTGCCTGCGGGTTTTCTGTCATGGAAAACACCCGGGTTGGCAAGCCTTCACCGAAGGCCTGCATGGCACGGGACTGTTCCAAATCGGCCTTGAAACCGTCGGTGTTGGCGTTGGCCAGGTTATTGGCCCGCACCGCCAGCGAATTGAGGTTTTGCTTGGCACCGCTCATGGCGATATAAAGAAACTTGTCCACGCTGGGCTCCGTCAAAGAATTAGCATAACGGCTTAAAAGCAAACTACGTGCCAAGAAATTGGCCACTAAGCGTTTGAATTGGCGGGAATAAAAGAAGCAGGGCTTGCAGACAGGTAAAACACAGGCAAAAAATTGCCGCCCGAAGGCGGCAATAAAGGGGGATTTGGCTTAGCGGATCTGCAGAATGGTTTGCTGCAGGGTGTTGTTCACTTCCAGGGTCCGGCTATTGGCCTGGAAGTTGCGCTGGGCTGAAATCAGGTCAACCAGTTCGGTGGTCAAATCCACGTTGGATTGCTCCAGCGCCGCTGAGCGAATGGAACCAAAAGTGCCACTGTTGGCCTCACCGGCCAGAGCAGTACCCGATGCCAGGCTTTCTTTCCAGGAGGTATTCCCTACCTGGGTCAGGCCCTGCTCGTTGGGGAAGCGCACCAGCGCAACACGGCCCAATGGCACAGTGCTGCCGTTGCTGTACGCGGCTTTAATCAAACCATCCTCACCTACTTCCACGTTGGTCAGGCGACCCACAGTGGTACCGTCCTGGGTCAGCTCGGTCACTTCGAAAGCCGATGCATACTGGGTCGGATTGGCAAAGTTAATGGTAATAGTCTGGTTGCCATCGGCACCCGGACCGAGGATCCCGGCGCCACCAATACCCAGCGGCTCTGTGGTGATAATGGCCGGGTTGGTGCCGGTGAAGGTACCTGTGCTGTTGAAGGTCAGTACTGCACCTGTCCAGCCGCCCGTGGTTTGGGCATTGGCAGTACCATCGGGGGTACCATCGCCGTTGGTATCGACCTGGTAGGAACCTGCGCCAGCGCCAAGATTCACCGGCTGGCCGTCGAGTGCATAGTAAGCCACCCAGTTGTTCTCACCTGTGTAGGCGCCATCGTTCGGACGCACAAAGTAGGTGGTCAGAATGTGGGGCTCACCGAGGGAGTCGTAAATGGTCGATGAGGTCGAGTTGTTGAAGGTGGTTGGGTCATCCGGATCGAACGCGGCAGGATCCTTGGTCTTCTCACCGGCGTTCAGGTTCATGGCAATACCCACGTTCTCAGACATGACCGGACTCCCTGCGGTGTCAGGAATTTGCACCGGACGGGTGGTGGTCAAGCTCACCGAGGTTGAGTTACCAAACTTGTCCACCGGGAAGGTTTGCAGGAAGTTACCGGAGGAATCCACCAGGTAATTGTTGCTGTCGACCTTAAAGGCGCCGGCACGGGTAAAGCTGTAGTCGCGTGCGGATGGGTCCGCAGAGGTGACAAAGAAGCCGCCGCCGCTGATAGCCATATCCAGTGCGTTACTGGTGAACTGCAAGCTGCCCTGGTGGAATTGCTGCGCCACCTGCGTCGTGGTCACACCGCCACCCACCTGGGTTTTGCTGTTGGCGAAAATGGATGCCGCATACACATCGGCAAACTCGGCACGGGACTCTTTAAAGCCCGTGGTGTTCACGTTGGCGATGTTGTTGGCCGTGGTGTTCAGATCTTTCTGGGCGGCTGCGATGCCGCTGAGTGCGATATTGAAAGACATAAGTCAGTTACCTCTCTAATCCCCTGATTCTGGTTCAGCCTTCAGCTACCGCCAGAACATCCGATAGTTTGATCCCACCAACGCCACGTAAATTCAAGATAGCGCCGGTTGCCGCGGTTCCCAGTGACACGCTGGACACATGGGCATAGGTTGAAACAGGCAATTCCTCTGCCTTGCCATCGACCTTGCCACTGGCCTTGATGGTGTAGTTTCCTTCTGGAACGGGCTTGCCTTCGGCATCCAGTCCATCCCAGTTCACATCGATATTGCCGCCTTCGCTGCCATCCACCGTGTAGGTGGTGACCAGCTGGCCCTTGGAGTCCTCAATTCGCACCGTGATGCTGTCTATCTTGGATGGCGTACTTATCACGCCTTTCACGGTTGGATCTTCACTGGACACATGGCCGGTAGACGATGGGATAAGCACCTTCTGCCCTACCAGCCCGGATGCCTGCAGCGCCTGGCTTGAGGTCATCACGGTATTGAGATTCACAATGTGGTCGTTCAGCTTGGCGATACCATCCACGGTTGAGAATGACGCCATCTGAGCAATCATCTGGTCGTTTTCCACCGGCTTAAACGGGTCCTGCATCGACAACTGCTGCGACAAGAGCGCAAAAAAGTCTTCCTGGGTCAGCTCCTGCTTTTTGGCCTCGGGTACCGCTTCTTTACTTTGAAGCCGAACGCCGTCCAAAAACGGGTTGCCGGTGCTCTGGGTAGACTGTGCCGCCGCTGCCTGATTAATAGAGTTAAGAAAACTCACGGCTTACCTCCTTAGCGCCACCGGATTATTTGCCCATTCTCAGGGTTTGCATCAGCATGCTTTTGGCCGCCTCTGCCACCTGGGCATTCATCTGGTACGAACGGGAGGCAGAAATCATGTCAGCCATTTCTTCCATCACGTTCACATTGGGTTTGTAAATAAAGCCATCGGCATCGGCCATGGGATGATCGGGGTTGTATTCCTTTTGCAGCGGCTTATCGCTCTCAACAATGCCTTTGACATTCACGCCGCGGGACACCTGTTGCTGCTGACTGGCCTTGGCAAGCTCGGCTTCAAACACCGGATGCCGCGCTTTGTAAGTCTTATCGACACTGCTGGACACTGAATCGGCATTAGCGATGTTACTGGCGGTGGTGTTGAGGCGAACCGACTGTGCAGTCATCCCCGAGCCCGACACATTGAAGATATTGAATAAGCTCATGATTAATCTCCTTTGAGGGCCTTTTTCATGCCATTGAACTTGCCTTCAAGGAAGCCCAGTGACATTTGGTATTCGATGGCGTTTTGCATAAAGGCGGCCTGCTCCTGCTGGATGTCCACTGTGTTGCCATCCCCGGTATCAGGCTGGTTGGGTACACGGTACTGGACGTGCTGGCGGCTCAATGCTTGCAAGTCAAAGTGGCCTTCGCTGGTTTGGGCCATTTGCATGCTGCGTTGCTGGCTGCGTGCGGCGGCAAGGGCATCGGCGAAATTGACGTCTCTGGCTTTGTAATGGGGCGTATCGGCGTTGGCGATGTTGCTCGACAGCACTTCTGCCCGCTCTGCGCGGATCCCGAGGGTGTACTGATGCACCCCAAGAGCCTTATCAAAACTGATCGCCATAAAATTGCCTCCTACGCCTGAATGGCAAAACAAAAGCAATTCATGTGCCAAATATTGGATAACGCCATAGACTATGCTGCAGGCATAAAAAAACCGACGCATCAAAGGTCGATTTTCTTTTTAAAATCTTATTGTTACTGCATCAGGTCTTTTTCTGATAGTAGATACCTGGGTTACAGCGCACCATGTCAAATTCATCGGTCAAACCGGCAATCGACTCGGAAGCCCCCAGAAACAGGATGCCCTTGGGATTCAGGGCGGCAGCAAATTGCCGCAGGATTTTTGCCTTTGCCTCAGGGGCAAAATAGATAAGCACGTTACGGCAAAAGATGATGTCGAACTTACCGAGCAAGGTATAGCTTTCCAGCAGATTGTGAGCGCGGAAGCTCACCATGCGGCGTACGTTGTCTTTCACCCGCATATTGCCGTTGGGCAAGGCGTCAAAAAAG
The DNA here is from genome assembly GCF_003957745.1 of Shewanella khirikhana. NCBI lineage: Bacteria > Pseudomonadati > Pseudomonadota > Gammaproteobacteria > Alteromonadales > Shewanellaceae > Shewanella > Shewanella khirikhana. Next base: position 2,359,923 of record NZ_CP020373.1, read on the forward strand.
CTGCGCTTGCGCTCATCAGACAGACCCCGCCCCAGCGCCAGGCTGTCGTATTCGGCCTGTTTGCAGCGCTCCAGCATCGAAGGCGACAAGTCGGTTGCCTGAATGCTGGCACTCCCCGGCAGTCCGCCCGGACGCTTTTGCTGAAACTCGAGGATGGTCATTGCCAGCGAATAGGGCTCTTGCCCGGAGGAGCAGGCGGCAGACCAGATTTTCAATGGCCGGCCGAGACGGGCGTATTCGGGCAACAGGGTATTGCCGAGCAATTCGAAGGGGTACTTATCACGAAACCAGAGGGTCTCGTTGGTGGTCATGGCATCAATCACCTCGGCACGCAATTGCCGCTCGGTGGGTTTCATTGAATGCTTAACCACTTCAGACAGGGATGGCAGGTTGTATTTGCCCATCAGAGGCGCCAGGCGGCTGCGGACCAGATACTGCTTGTTTTCGCCAAGCACTATGCCGCTGTGTTGTTCAAGGAACAACCTGAATTGATTATATTCCGCTTCAGCCAGTGATTTGTCCGACACCGTATCCCATCCTGCACCTAGTGGAGAAGATTAACGCAACATCTCATTAACCTTCTGATTTTATTCCCCAAAAACAAGCGCTGCTTTATACATTATCACCCACGGGAACACAAGCTCCCTTGGTGGAGTATAACCCCACCCAAGGGGAATGCCATCACAGTTACAAGCTCAGGTGTTTGTTCACCGCCGCGGCCAATTCGTCCGGGTTGAACTTGGCGATAAAGTCGTTTGCGCCCACCTTTTGCACCATGGCCTGGTTGAACACACCGCTGAGGGAGGTGTGCAAAATCACCTTGATGTCTTTGAGCTTGGGATCGTCACGAATTTCTGCCGTCAGGGTGTAGCCATCCATCTCGGGCATCTCGATATCCGAGATGATCAGCGGAATTTCGTCGGCCACATTGCTCACTTCACTGGCGATGGTTTTAAGCTTATCGAGCGCTTCGCGGCCGTCTTTGGCGGTATCGATTTGCAGCTCCAGCGACGTGAGCGCTCGGATGATTTGCTTGCGGGCCACCGCAGAGTCATCAATGACCATAATGTGAAAGTGCTGCTCGCGGTCGATGGTAAGCTTGGCGTCCACATCTTCAGAAATCGCGGTCTTCACCGGACTGATTTCATCGAGGATTTTTTCCACATCGAGAATTTCAACCAGCTCGCCTTCGATCTCGGTCACCGCAGTCAGGTAGGAATAGCGCCCAGCCCCCTGTGGTGGCGGCATAATGGCTTCCCAATTCATGTTGATGATGCGCTCGACCGAGCTCACCAAAAAGCCCTGCACACTGCGGTTGTACTCAGAAATAATAATGAAGCAGTTTTGGGTATTCTCAATGGGGCGGCCACCGGTTGCCGCGCTTAAGTCGATAACCGAAATGGTGGAGCCACGGATGTGGGCAACGCCCCGCACATAAGGATTGAGTTTGGGCAGACCGGTCAAAGGGGGGCACTGCAGGACTTCTTTTACCTTGAACACGTTGATCCCGAAACGCTGACGCCCGTTCAATTTGAACAGCAGCAACTCCAGGCGGTTTTGTCCCACCAGTTGGGTACGCTTGTTGACTGACTCAAGAATGCTCGACATAACTTCGCCTTAGTTGTCTTGATTGAATGGCGCCCCGGGCTCCGTGGAGCATAGGCATGTAACTTGCTTTCGAATTGTCACCGACAACCTGTGCCCCAACTTCGTCAATCTTCTGACAGCCATGCCAGCAAGCTTGTACAAAGGTGGTCCGGCCCTGACAGAAAGTATAGGTGTATTCTGGCGTGACACGCTAGTCTGTTCATTATGAAAGTAAAGTTAGCACAAATTTTGGCAAGCCTTTTATGGGTAACCGGGGCATCGGCTACACAGATCCCACAACAACCCAACTTATCGGCCATCGCTGCGGCGGCTGAAGAGGCGGTTGCCAAAAAAATTGACGCCCCGGCCGGAGCCAGGATAAGCATCCAGGCCCAAAGCCTCGACAGTCGGGTCAACCTGCCCCGCTGTGAGGGGCCCGTCAGTGCGCGCCTGGCCAGCGACAGGCCTATCTCCCGCAACAATACTGTACGCATCAGCTGTACCAGCCCGGATCTCGACTACCCCTGGCAAATGTTTCTCTCGGTAAGAGCCGAAATCCTCTTTCCCGTGGTGGTGGCCAAACGGCCGCTGACCAGTGGCGATTTGCTCGATGAAGCCGCCGTTGAAGTGCGCTATGTTGATAAAACCGTGCTGCGTGGCCAGCAGTTTGCCGATACCAGTCAGTTGCTGGGCACCCGGGTCAAACGCCGAATTGCACAGGACTCGCCGATTTTTGCCGCCAATCTGTGTTTTGTCTGCAAAGGCGATGCGGTATCGATTTATGCAAAAACTGCCAGCTTTGAGATAAAAACCTTGGGCGAAGCCCTGGCGGATGGTAACGAAGGTGATCGAATTCGCATCAGAAACACCAACTCAAACAAGGTGTTGGAAGCTACTGTCATCGGCGTTGGCGAAGTGGAAGTCAAAATGTAAAATACCCTAAAGCTTTGCTGGCTACGGCCGATAAGAGTGCTAAGAAACCCGAATCCGTAACACTGGAGCCCCCGATGGCCATCGAATTACCCAAAAATAATGCCGCCGCCAACCGTGTCGGCAACACCGCAAGCCCACTGACCAGCGCCCGCAGTGCCCAGGCTTCTGCCGCACAAACCGCGCAGGCTCAGGTGCCGCAAAAAGCAGACTCTGTCGTGATCACCAGTCAGGCCCAGCAACTGCAAAGCGTCCAGTCCAAGCTGGCATCGCTGCCTGAAGTCGACCAGAAGAAAGTGGCCGAAATCAAGCAGGCTATCGCTGAAGGCCGCTACAAAATCGATCCTGAGAAGCTGGCTGCCAATATCGCTCGCTTCGAAAAAGAAATGCAGGATCTCGACCAAGACGCATAAGCCTTCTTTGGCATCGGGTTGCGGCCGGTCACTCAACAGTGGCCGGCTTTTTGCATTTAAAATTTGTAATCTGTATTCGCCAAATTTTTGCAAACACGGCCTGAGGTTTCCCCATGAATGAACTCACTTCCCTGCTCGACCACCAGCAATCCCTGCTAGACGAGCTGCTTGTCCTGATAGACGCCGAAAAAACCGCGCTGATAGCCCAGGACGCCAGTGAGCTGCTACGCCTCGCCGAAGCAAAATCTGCCGCCCTGCTGGCACTCAAAAAGAATGATGACGCGCTGGCGCTGCATCCTGCCAAACAGCTGCTGACAGAAGATCAGGCCCTGGTGGGCAAGGTAGAAGCCGCCCAGGCCACGCTGCTTCGCTGCAAGCAGGCCAATCACCTCAATGCCCAGCTGATTGAACACAACGAAGCCAGCATCAACCGCCTGGCCCAGGCGCTGCAGGTTAGCCGTAACGCAAGCTCCCTCACCTACACCGACAAGGGCAAAACCTCCACTATTTCTACGCTCGGTAACAGCATCGAAGTGTGAGCGTTTCCGGAATCTGAGCCTGAACCTCTAACGCTTAATCTGAACCTAAGCCCGGTTCTGAGCCTGAGCCTGCGACTAAAACTTCAACTGAGCCGCTCCGCTTCAAAAAACGCCCTGACTGTGTTTTTGCCAAACACGCCGGAATCAAATACACGGAGAAAAAAGTCCGGGCTAGCGCAAGCCCTGGCCAACACTTGCTCATAAATGCCCTACCCATTTATGTAAAAAAGCCCCGCCAATGCGGGGCTTTTCGGTATAAGTTTGGGATGCCATCGAGTATCAGGCGTTGGATTTGCAGCCTGAAACGGTCTTAAAAATAGGTGATCTCTTTAACCCGCTGCGGCCGGTTTTGCTGCTGGTATACGGCCCATACTTTGGCAAAATCCAGTTCAAGTTCAGTGACATAATGCTCACCCACCGGATAACTTTTCACGACCCGTGCGCCGCGGATAACACCGGACACCGACGCCTTGATATTGTCGTTCTGCATCGCCCAATCATTGACGCTGGAACTGGCAGAGATTTTCTGACCATACACCTGCTCGGCAAGCTCGCGATAAGCGGCAAGCTTGGAGGCCTGCATCGCCATCAGTACCTTTTCAGCCTGGGTTTTGGCTGGCTGAGTTTCCAGCGGCGCGTAGCCTATGGCGGTCAGCTTGGGAAAGGTTTCCGGCGCCACAGTTTCCCACTGCACGTAACGGTCATTGCTGCTGCAGGCGCCGAGTAAAAACGCGGCCAACATCATCAGTACCACTTGTCTCATTTGTCTTCTCCCAGCAGGCTAACCGCATCCATTCCGGGGGCTTCGTAGCGATACAGCAGCCCATCTTTGGCTACTACCTGCTCAGAATAGGCCAGGTAACCACGCAGATCGCCCGGGCGGCTGAACGACTGTGACGAGGCCACCACCCGGCTGTTGCTGATATCCACAATCCGGCTGTTGATGGTCAGGCCGTCGCGGCCGAGGCTGTAACTGGCCACCAGCACATGCTGGGTATCGGCCACGTCCCTCAGCCTTTGCCAGTCGCGGCTTTGTAGCAAGTCACCCTTGTCGGTCACCCGCAGGGTTTGACCAATGCCGGTGTCTACCACGTTGTAGTAACGGGCGTGCAGCGCGGCCATCATGCCCTGCTGCAACTGGCGGGCAAAGCTGCCGGTGCGGCTAAAGTCGTCCACGTTCACGGGGGTGGTCACCACAATAGGCTGAGTCGGACTCAACACATCATTGGTCAGCAGCAGTTCGTTGACTATCTTTTGCGCCAGAACATTGACTTGCTCCCGCTGCGGATAGCCCTCTTCGCCATAAGCAATGGACTGGGGCGTTTTGGTGGCCGCCATGGCAGGCTGCAGCGCCAGCATAAGGGCCAGCGCGACGGCAGTTTTCCCGTACATAAATCAACCCCATGAAATTAAAGGCTAATTACCAGAAAGGCCGTGAAGGCCAATCCCTTGATAAACAGCTATCGGCACGGGGCGCAGAAACTTTACCCCTTAATTTCGCCCGAATGCACCGGGCACAAGCGTCCAAGGCACGGATTTTGCTTAACTTCGGCTGTTATCCGTTAATCGCCGAGCGGCTATGGCCCAAGGCACGTTACACAAACAGGACTGGCACATGGCACCCTACAAATCGACTCTGCTTTTTCTTGGACTGGCATTCGGGCTTTGCACCGCGCCTGCGCACGCCGACTGGGTTGAAGCCAAGGGCGAAGCCGTTATTGTCGATGGCGACATCAGCAAGGCCCGCAGCGAAGCCATTGAACAGGCCATCAGCTACGCCAGCCTGCAATCCGGTGTCAGCTTTGAAGCCAACCAAACCTCCGAAGGGGGGCGCCTCACCGGTAGCAGCTTCCAGATGGATCAGTCGATGATGACAGGGCCGGTGCAGCTTCTTAGCGAACAGATTGAAAACAACCGCCTGCGGGTCCATTTACGGGTCGAACTGCTTGCCGACCCGGCCGAGCAATGCCTGGCCTCACCACTCAAAGCGGGTATTCTGGTGCCGGAAACCACCATCAGCCACCGCAGCCAATTGGCCCAGGGGCAACTCAACAGCCTCGGCAAAGCGCTGTCGATTAAACTTGCCGGCAAACTGGATGACTTTTCGGCCACCGGCTTTGCCAATCTGCAGGCCAATTCGCGACTGGCCATTGACTCACGCCAGGCCGCTATTCAGGGCTATCGCCTGCCAAGCTACCTCGCCAATGCCAGCGACAGCCAGTACGTGCTGTACCCGGAAGTCACCGATGCCTCCACCGAACCGGCTCAAAGCAGCTACTTTGGCCTGATGAGTGAAGACCCACTGCGCCAATTCGCCCTCACCCTGACCCTGTTTCACGGCATAAGCGGCGAAATCATCTGGCGGCAAAGCTTTTCCGCCTCAGCGCCCTGGGAGTTTGACCGCAACGAAATAGTCGCCCCCGAAAGCGACCGCTTCTGGCGCTCAGCCTATGGCCGCAGTGTCGACAAAGTCATCGCCCAGGCCGCCAAAGAACTCGACAATGCGCTTATGTGTCGTCCGGTGCTGGGTCAGGTAGTGGCCAAACAAGGCGAAACCCTGATCCTCAATCTGGGCCGCCGCCATGGGATCCGGGTGGGAGACGAGCTGTCTATCGTGCTGGCCAAAAACCTGTCGGACCGCTTTAACAGCAACCGCACCACCGGCAATAACAGCAACACAAACATCAAGATAGCCCAGGTTACCGAAAACAGTGCCCGCGCAGAGTTAACCGGCATCGGCACAGTGAACAATATTCAGGTCAGCGACATGGTGATAAAAAACCAGTCGCCCAAGAATTAACCAGTTAAAAATCAAGACTTTTAATCAAAGGCAAAACGAGTATAATCAGCGGGTCTCCCTATAGCTCAACAGGATAGAGCAGTCGCCTCCTAAGCGACCGATCGGGGTTCGAGTCCCTGTGGGGAGACCATCATTTCCATTTTGTGCCTGCTTGCACAAACTCAAAGCTTTTCTTTTGATCCTTTTTCTGCCAACTCAGGTGTTTCAATTCAGCTGCTCTACCCGCTGACAGCGCCTTTTAGGTTGGCTGTAACGCCTTTGTGCCCCTTGCACTATGGCTACCTTGTATCGCTCCGACAACTTCCGGGGACATGCCTAAAATTGTCGTAACTTTCCGTTTCAGTTGCCGTTTCAGTTGCCGTTTCAGTTGCCGTTGCCGTTGCCGTTGCCGTTGCAGCTTCGGCACTGTTTGCATTACAGACCTTCAAAAATAATCCGCCAATCAAAACCAAGCGCTACGGCGATGAAGCCCCCACCTCAGAGGACGATTAGCCTTGAGGAATAAGGTAAGCAAGAAGCCCTAAAAGCAGTTAGTTGAGCAAACGCAACTTTTTGTAAGAAAGAGCAAAAGTCCTACAGACGATTGGAAAGTGCTGTGGTACGTTCGTACTAAGTGGAACACTTGTTCCATACAATCATACCCTTAGGGGTGCCCCAAGGAGCAACAGGAACGCTGGAATCCGAAATCCAGGGGCGGAAGCGTGTCTGAAAGACAAGCGACAGAACAGTTTCTGTCGCTTAGCTGGAGCCGAAGGGCCTCTGGCCCGCCACGCGACAAAAATGTCGGGAACATTTTTGAACGGCTTTAGCTGTCCCGAAGGGTGAAGTACAGGATGTGCGGAATAATCGGAAGCGTGTCTGAAGGGGGAGAATGGATAAGCCATGCTGCTTTCGTTCCCGTTCGGCTCGCCCATAGACTGAATTCGTAACCTGCTCTTGGTACTTTTTGCTTCGCCGATACATAAATCACCTCCTTCCTTAGAACGAAGAATGAGGACACCATGTTATAGAATGAGGACACCCACAATTCTTCTGTATGTATGAACAGTGTTATTGTGTTTGGCTGAAATGCGAGCACGGTTTCATGAATACGATGGCACGGTTTCATCTGAACACCAACTAAATAACCGTTTTAAATCATGACATTATCTGATGTTGGGTTTCAGATAACAGGCCATAAAAAAGCGCAAAGCGTGCTGGCACGCTTTGCTTGTAAATTGATATGGACAAAATCGACTAACCCGAAGAATAATAAACAAATTCCCCGGCACGCTTTTTACTGGTCTGAGGTGATAAACGAGCCGGCACGTTATGCAAATGTTATGTTTCTCTAGCATACATTTAACATCAATGTATAATTAAAATTTTAGAAGTAGTTGTAAGCAATATGAATCAAGACTTGTCTGTTCGTTCTTTGCTGGTTGACAAAGGAACTGGGAAATACATCAAAGCTGTTGATGAAAGAGATTTAAGTGATTTCTTACCACTTCTTGCGCAAGAAGATAGCAGTTCTCACAAAGTCACAGTTTATGATTTTAAATCTGTAGTAGAATACTACCACAATGAATTAGAAGGAAAATTAGTGCAAAGAGAAAACAAAGAGCTTGCTGTTAAAAGAGCTACTGTTTTCAATACATGGATGCGTTTGAGAACAATTACACACGAATCCATGCTATGTCAAATGAGCGCTCAATTATTAAGAGATGCTGAAGAAGTTTCTAACTGGATACATACTAGACTTCCAGAGTTAAAAAGAACCTTTCAAACTACGCATGAAGGTCAGAATTACCACAAAAATGAAAAAACAGAAGCACTTCTTAGATTGTCTGATGATATTGAAGTTTTTATTGAGGTTTTACTCTGCAATATTCATACAACAGCAGGCATTGATATCAATTCAATTAAATCTGACTACATCATCACAGAGCACTGTAACTCTATAAGGAACTTGATAGTTGATTTGTTAAAGTCTGAATCAGACTTTTATAATGGGGAGTTCAATTGGAACAGCATCATGCATAGTGCCTGCATGGAAAATATTGGTTTTAATCCCGATGCCATAGTTCACCTTCTTGAGGCAAAGAGTACAGTTCAAGATATTAAAAATAATATTCTTAAAAATGCTAACTATGAAGATGTTTATGGTGATGGGCGTTGGCCTGAAAGAAAATACAGTGTTACTTGGCCTAAAGCTGATCCGAATAGAGTTGATAGAGTTAAAATACTAGCTCGACTTCTAGAAAATATAAACTCTGTTATGAACGTTTTAGAAAAGCTAAAATTGTCTGATGTCTCAAACAATCAAGACCAAAAAAGCCAAGAGTCCTTTGAAAACGAGATTCAGAAACTACTTCCACAACGAAACATAACAAGTGGTTCCAGGTGACGCCTACGGCGCACCTGAACCAAGCGTTAGCTGTATCAAGGAAAGGATCACGTGCGAACAAACGTAAGATTCCGAACAGAAAAATTTAAGCTTCCTCAAAATGATGGTGAGCCTTTCCCTTCAACTGAATTGGCGGGCTGGCTTGTTGAAAGGTTTCGCGAAGAGTTTAATCTAGATTATCTTGATGAAGATTATTATTGCCTACTATTTGTAGGAGATCCTGTTGAAGCTAAGTTAGAAGGTGCTTGCGGTTACGTTGAGGGCAATATTTGGCAAATTTCAATGCATTTAAAGCCGTCATTTATCGATCGGCTACTAAAGCGCGCATTGCCCCATGATGTACATAGAAATTTTCTTATTTCATTAGATGAGTTTCTGCAATCTGATCCAGAAATTACTGATATTGAGTGGTATGAAGAAGACTCAAGGTTGCGGGAGTTTAATCATGGAACACATGCAGTTCCATGAATAATCAGCTAACAAACAAAGGCAGCATCGCCCTGCGGGCTGGACGCACTAACGCGCGCCGCTGCTTTGGGCGTTAAGCGAATATGAACATCGAGATCGTTAAAGAAAGCAGGAGAGAGGTTAAGACATATGTTGAACTTATGTCTGGTGCTGACTCTATGCTCAATAAAGCAGAATCAGGCATTGAGGGTGGTTACTATTGCATAATGAGTGCATTAACCCTTTGTGCATTCTCATTTGAAGCTTATTTGAATCATATTGGAATTAAGCATTTTGATCTTTGGACTAAAGATGCACGAATACCAATTCTTGAGAAGTATTCAATAGTGTGTGAAAAGCTTTCTATTGAGTCGCCAGATTACTCTCGAGGTGATTGTCAAAGAGTAAGGCGACTTATCAGATACAGAGATACTATGGCGCATGGTATTACTCAAGATCTTGAATTAAAAAAGCCAGTAAAAAAATCTGAGGGTGATTTCTCTTTTGTTCAAAGATCGGAATGGGAAAAGTTTACTGTTTTAGAAAATGCTCAAAAATCAATAGAGAGCACTCAAAGAATTATAAACAATATAAATGAGGCCGCAGGGTTAGGTGATTACGCTTTCTTTTCAGGGCATGAAGTCTCGAGAATTGAGGTGAAATCGCTTAACAAGTAGCAGCAGCGGACTGTCAAAAGTGTCACTCAAATTGCTCGCGCAATTTAAGCGCCAATTTTACCAGCCGCTGTGCTAGGCGTTATAGCGCAGCGATATATTCATGTTTGGAGAATGAATTTGTGTAATAAGAAAGACTTATATCTCGATCGAGTGTATAAGCTATGTGCTCCATTGATGTTAGGTTTTGTGGCGTATTCGTATATATTTTCTGTAAAACCAGTCTTCGATAAGCAACAAGAACTAAATGAAAAAAGCTCTTTGGTAGAAACATTAGCTAGCGAAGTGAAAGATCTAGAGGGAGAGCGCAATGTTGCTCTTAGCCAGTTGCAAACAACGCAAGAGAAGCTAAGTGCTACCTCTGTAGATCTTAAGAAACGCACTGAAAGCTTGGAAAGAACATCGTCCAGTTTAAATGAGACACAGTACAAGCTAGATAGTACTGAGAGAAAATTATCTAATCTGGAAATTAAACTTGAAAATAAGCTTGAAGAAATAACCTCAAAAGAGGCGCTGTTAGCACAACTTCAACTTGATGTTGGTCAAAAGAACAAGGAGTTGCAAGAGTTAACAAAATCACTGAATAGTTCAGAAAATGCAGCTGTAGCATTTTATGTTTATCGTGTGGTAAATGAAGTTGTAAATGATGGAATCCGCGGCAGTACATCCCTTGTATATAGCAATTCTGATGAGTCAGATCGTTTTAACTTATACAATGCATTAATGAAGAAAGCAGAAGTTGATGAAAATGAGCAAGTGGATAAATATTCTCAAAAGTATTATGAAAATCAAGCCAAAGCACTGATAAAGCAATTTACAGAAGAAAAAGTTTCCACTAGTGAAACTAGCTACAAGATCGCATTTGACCTCTACACTTATGTTTTTAAAAAGCAAATGGGTATGTCAACCGAGTAGCGCTATAACAAACTGTTTAAGAGTGATTCGCAACGCGTGGCATTTTTGCTATGCGTTGGTTTTAGTGTTTAAGGTGGTATGCGGGAGCTTCGGTATTGCGTTGCTCACACCTTAACAGGGCGTTAGGCCATATGGAGGCTATGTGGAGCAATTTCAAAGAAAAGCTGTTGTTGCTAGTTATATAAATTTGGAAAAACAGCTACTGTCCTTTATGGATGTGGTACCTCTTGAATCTAATCACCTCAATGTTTGGTCTCCTCAGCTTGTAACAATTATTCTGGAAGCTGCTAGTCAACTTGATTCGTTGTTACGATACTGCACAGTTCGTAAAGAAAATGGCATATTTATTGAGCACGCATCAGGGAAAGTAAATATATTAACGCATTATAAAAATCATAAAGACAGTTTATCGCATCAATGGGTAGTTTGTTGGGGTGATGATGGCTATCTTATTCAACCATTTAAAGTATGGATAGGGAGTAAGCAGTACCAACAGCTTTTCTGGTGGGATGCTTATAATAAAATTAAGCACGATAGAGTTACTAATATGAAGTTAGGCACTTTACGTGTTGCCTCCTATGTTCTTGCGGCTCTTTATTTGGCTATTGTAAATTCACTTACATTACGAAGAAGTGTTGAGTCTTCTGGTTACTTTAATGGTGATCACTGTAGTCATGACATATGGTTAACTTGTCCAGATATAGCTGATGTGACTAAAGATTATGCTGTTATAGAGAGCCAGTTGTTTTCCCATCCAATTGAATGGTGCGATAAGAAAGTTGATTATTTCGATGAATGGCAGGGGGATGCATCAATGAAGTTCCGAGATTGGTTTAGGAGATATAATACTCACTTAGAAAGCAGTCGTAGAGAAATGGCCTAACAAACGCTTTAAGAGGGACAGCCAACGCATGGCATTTTTAGTTCCAATGAACATTAGTGGTTACGGCGGTTTGGTTTGAGTACAGTTTGGTTGGCTGCCCCTTAAGCGGGCGTTAAATTCTGTCCATCAACTCTCGCCGCTCTTCCTGCGAGAGTTCCCCCTTTCTATTTCACATCAGCCTGACCAACTGCTCTATCCTGCTTTTGACCTGCCTAGCCTCCAACCCCTGACCTCTCCCCCAACAAAGCCACTCTGGTGATCCCAAGCTCACTTCTTACCAGCTCCACTCTTTATCCAAAGCATGCGCAGGTGCTGGGTCTTGCTGAGTTCCCTGCTTGGCAGCCGTAGGGTTTTAGGTCATAGCCTACTGCTGGGTTGCATCCTAACCAAGACACGCCACCACGCATCACGCTCCAAATGACTGTGGTTCGCCTGAAAGCGTGGCTGGTCACCTCCTTTCTCCTTTTCCTCCTTCCCCGTAACCCCTCCCCCCATAACACCGTAGCCCCTTCGCCCGTAGCCCCATAGCCTCGTGTCCCACGGCAAGTGTCAGTTTTCTGGCTTAAAAGCTGGAACGTGTTTTGCTTTGGCTATTCCCTAAATGATTTTGCTGTGTGTTTTTATGGCGTTGCCTGAGTTTTACCCAGGGTAACCGCCTTTTAAATGGTCGGTTAAGGCGTGGCTTGGATTGCATTTGACAGGCAAGGGCGAAAACTGTGGCAATTCATTGTATTATTTGAGTTTGTATAACAGCAGATGTAACGGGAACGGATGATGGGGCCTTTGACCTCGGGACAGGTGCATGACAGAACTTTTTGATGCCAATCTGCAGATAATTGCCAGCCGCTGGCCAGCGCTGGCACAGGTGCTCAGTACTCAGGATGTGAGTGGACTCGATGCCACGCTGACCGAGGGCCGCACCCAGACTATCAGCATCAATGGTATTCAGCTCAGCAGCCGTCATGACAGGGTTGCCGAAGTTCGGCTGCTGCTGTCAACCGTTCCTGAAGATGCCACTGAGCTGACCTTGTTTGGCTCAGGCATGGGAGACCTACCCGAGTTTGCCCTTGAGCGAAGTGCACTGAAATCCCTGACAGTGGTGCTGATGAACCCGGCAATCTTTTGCCTTCTTTGCCACTACTGTGATTATTCAAAATGGCTCGCTGATCCCAGGCTTGAGCTCACATCCAGCCACAATGCCCATCTGCTGCCCGACCATTTTATCGCCATGATTGCCGACCTTAAGCTGTGCTCTGATGCGATGGCGCCCCTAAGAGACAACCTGCTGCGGGAGCTAAACCGCAGCCATACCAACCGCAAACATCTGGCGAGCGACGAGCTGCTGCTAAGCCGCTTTAAAGCCAATGAAGCCTTTTTAGTGTCTGACCCCAGTGCTGCCACGCTTAAGCCAGGCAAGTCCTGCGAACATGTGCTGGTGATTGGCGCAGGCCCTTCCCTTGAAGAAGACTACGCACATCTGGCACGGGCACAAATCAACGGCAAGGCACCTTTAATTATCGCAGTCGATACAGCAATGAAAGGGCTTGTGAGCCATGGCGTTCAGCCCGATATTGTGGTCAGCATAGATAAGCTGATTGGGGCCTATCATTTACCGCTTGAGCACAGCGCTGACTCGGCGCTGGTGTATTTTCCGGGGCTCGATACCGAGCTGCTGTCGCAATGGCAAGGCCCAAGGTACAGCGCCCTGGGCACATCTGCCAGCTACGATACGCTGGCAAGCCAGCATGCCCTGCCACGACTTTTTTGCGGTGGCAGCGTAGTGCATCCGGCGGTGGATTTAGCCTGCCGTTTGGGGGCAAAAGAGATAACCCTGCTCGGCTGCGATTTTTGCTTTTGCGACAACAAGAGCCATGCCTTTTGGCACAGCCATCCCCAATCCGATGAAACCGGCAAAGACTGGTCGGCAACGGTTAAGCAGCAGGTAGAGGCCGCCGATCACTGGGTGATTAATGGGCGCGGAGAAAGAGTGAACACCCTGCTCAATCTCAGCACCTATCTGCGGGCACTCGAGCGCTTTATAGCGGCAAACACTGCTGTGAGCTTTTACCGTGCCAGCCAATCCGGCGCCATGATTGAGGGCACGACCTGGAGGCCCCTTGCCCATGACTGAGCTGACACCGCCGCCCCATGACAACGCCAATCCGCTTCATAAAGCGCAGCTGCTTCGCTGTGCCCACGCATTCAGATTGGGACAAGAGGCGCTGGCAGCCTCGCTTTGGCAAGATATCATCTCGGCATTGGCCGCAAACCATGGCTTAATGGCAAACAGCGACTTTATTGCCCTGCTGCCGCAGATGCTGGCCGCACAGGAACGCAAAGATTGGCTGGGACTTGCCGATAATATCGAATATGAGTTGCTGGATATTTGCCAGCAACTGCACTCAGAAGGAAACCACAGATGACACTCTTTATCGCCGAAGTGTCCAGTAACCATCATCAGGATATCGAGCGCTGCTTCGAGTTTATCAAGGCTTCGGCGGCCATTGGCTGCGATGCGGTAAAGTTTCAGCTGTTTCGGATTGAAGAGCTGTTTGCCCCGGAAATTCTGCAGCGCAGCGAACAGCACAGGGCCCGCAAGGCCTGGGAGTTACCAGTCAGTTTTTTACCCGAACTCAAGCGCTGCTGCGATGAGGCTGGTATACAGTTTTCCTGCACCCCCTTTTATTTGGATGCAGTAGCCGAGCTTGAACCCTATGTGGATTTCTACAAAATCGCCTCCTACGAGCTGCTGTGGGACGAGCTGTTAATCGCCTGTGCCAAAACAGGCAAACCCGTGGTGTTTTCGGCCGGTATGGCCAATTTCGATGAAATCGACCATGCGGTGCAGGTGCTTAAAAACGCAGGCTGTGAAGACATCACCCTGCTGCACTGCGTCTCGGCCTACCCTACCCCCAGGGCCGAATGCAATCTGGCAGTGCTGGGGCACTTCCGCGAGCGCTATGGCATTAAGGTGGGTTGGTCAGATCACAGCGTGGCACCTGAGGTTATCCGCCGCGCCGTCAATCGCTGGCAGGCCGACTGCATTGAGTTTCATATCGACCTTGATAAGCAAGGCGCAGAATACGCCGCAGGCCACTGCTGGCTGCCGGAGCAAATGCAACCACTGATAGCCGAGTGCCGCGAGGCGAGCATACTCGACGGCAGCCCAGACAAGGTGCTTGCCCCCAGCGAAGCCCCCGATAGAGACTGGCGCGCCGATCCAAGCGATGGTCTGCGCCCGTTAATACACATCAGAAGTACCTTTGGAGTTAACCAATGAACCACCCTGCAATTCAGGTCGCCGCCGACGCCGTAATCCACTTTCTGGCAACCCAAGGAATAGGTTCACTGCACAATTACCCCGGCGGCACCATAGCGCCGCTGCTGGATGCCTGTAACCGATTCGGGATCCGGGTTTATACCTCAAGACACGAACAGGGTGCCGGCTACGCCGCCCTGGCACAGGCCAAGTTAACCGGCCTGCCCGGAATTGTGGCCGTCACCTCTGGACCGGGCGTCACCAACGTGCTTACACCGGTCGCCGACGCCTTCTTTGACGGTATTCCGCTGCTGGTGTTCACCGGCCAGGTGGGCACTGGCGACTTAACGGCTGGCAAACCCGTGCGTCAATCTGGCTTTCAGGAAGTGGACACCCCGGCACTGATGAAGTCGATTACCAAGGCGCAATTTCAGCCAAAAACCATTGCCGAACTGGTCGATGTGCTGCCCAAAGCCTGGCAGATAGCACTGGAAGGTCGCATGGGGCCGGTGTCGCTGGACTTGCCGATGGATGTTCAGCGCGGCGCTTTTGACGGCATCATTGCGCCGCTGGCAAGCGCAGACGCCCCTGCCGCGCCTATCACGCCTTTTATCAGCGAGCTTTTAAGCGCCATCAACAGCGCCAAGCGTCCGGTCATTATCTGCGGTAATGGCATGGCCAATGCGCAAAACGCGAGCTTACTCAGCGCCATCCGCGACTATTGGCCAGCCCCGGTGAGCCACAGTTTGCTGGGTGTTGGCACCCTGGACAGCCATGATGCGGGCTGTCTTGGCTTTCATGGCCATACCGGCAGTCAGCTTGCAGGCAAGGCCATTGCCGAAGCTGACTTGTTGCTGGTATTGGGTTCACGGCTGGACGTGCGCCAAACCGGCACTCTTAAGGCCGACTTCGCCAAGCAGGCGCGTATTTTCCGGATTGATTTTGATCCCAATGAACTCGAATACAGCCGCATAGCCCATCACAGTGCCCTGTGCTCGGCCCTTGAACCTGCTCTGGCAGCACTGAAGCAAACCCTTGCTGACAACACAAGCCCGGATCTTAGTCCCTGGCTTTCGCAAATTAACGACTGGCGTGCCAGCTTGCCGTGGCCCTATCCCGAGTATCCGGGCGCAGCGCCCAAGGCCATTTTGGAGTATCTCAGCGACCATTTGCCGCAGGAAACCATAGTTACCACGGGTGTTGGCGCGCATCAGCACTGGGTTGCCAGACACTTCCGCTTTGCACTGCCAACCCGCCGCCTGATGACATCCGCCGGCCACGGCACCATGGGCTACGACCTGCCAAGCGCCATTGGCGCCGCCATTCACTCGCCAGACTCATGCGTCTTGTGTGTTGCCGGTGATGGCTCAATTCAGATGAATATTCAAGAGCTTGGCATGATTGCTGAGCTGGGGCTCAAGCTGAAAATCCTGGTGCTGGATAACCACAGGCTGGGGCTGGTGTCCCAGTTCCAGCTGATGAATTGGGAAACCGACACCGCCTGTGGCAACAAGCAGTCACCGGATTTTGCCACCATCGCCAAAGGTTATGGCATCGAGGCGCTGCACTGCGGCATGGATGAGCCGCTAAAGCCCGCTCTGGACAGCTTTATTGAAGCCTCTGGGCCTGTGCTTTTGCACCTTGAAATCGATAAACGTCACGACGTGTTGCCAATGCTGCTGGGCGGCCAGCAGACCGACAAGATGTGGCCCTACTTCGACATGCAGGGCAATCCCTGCAAGGGGAGCGTGGATGAATAAACTGGTACTTATCACCGGCGGCGGCAGAGGCATTGGCGCCGGTTTGGTCAAAGCCTTTGCCGATGCCGGCTACAGTGTTGCCCTCACCTACTGCCGTGGCAAAGAAAAGGCCGAAGCATTGGCCGCGACCTTAGGCGACAAGGTCGCCGCTTTCGCGCTGGATCAAGCAGATCCTGCCAGTATCCGTGAGTGCATTCAGGCCATTGAAGCGCACTTTTCCAAAAGCATCGATGTGCTCATCAACAATGGTGCCATCGCCCAGGAAAAGCCCTTTGCCGACATCAGTGCCGATGACTTCAGCCAGATGCTGAACACCAACCTGCGGGGCCCTTTCCTACTGGCTCAGGCCTGTATTCCGGCCATGCAACAGCAGCAGTTTGGCCGGATCATCAATATCGGCTCCATCGGTGGTCAGTGGGGCGGCTTTAACCAGGTGCATTACGCCGCAGCCAAGGCGGGCCTGATTAACCTGGGGCAGTCCATCGCAAAAATTTATTCCCGTGATGGCATCCGCGCCAACACCATTTCGATTGGCCTGGTGGCCACCGAGATGACCGAGCATGAGCTCAGCACCGAAGCCGGTAAGCAAAAGGCCGCCGCCATTCCCGTAGGGCGTGTGGGCACAGTGGACGATATTGCCCCGCTGGCGCTGTTTTTGGCATCCACCCAGAGCGACTACCTCAGCGGTCAAACCCTCAATGCCAACGGCGGCATGTATTTCGGTTAAGGAACTTCCATGAAAAGACATTGTTTTCTTTGCCAATCGGCCACCGAGGTGGTGTTCTCCACAACCTGGGTGTTGCCGGGATTGGCGCCAAGGGAAATTGGCTTTTCGGTCTGCCCTGAGTGCGGCTCTGTGTGCCAAAGTCCGTCGGTAAGCTTTGATGAGATGATGACTTTTTACAGCTCAATGGCGGTCTATACCAATCCGGGCAGAGCGGAAAAGCCCACCGATGCCAAGGTGCGGGATCTGGATGAGCAAATCCGTTTTATCCGCCGCGGCATTGGCCACCTGCCACAATCGGCGCTGCAAATTGGCAGTTCCGATGGTTATACCCTGTCACGCTTTCGTGATGCCGGTGTCAGCCGGGTGCTTGGGGTCGAGCCCGGCACCGCATCGGTGGAGCTCGCCAAACGCCTTTACCAAATTGACTGTATTCATGGCAGTGCAGAAGATTTCCACACAGACGAGCAGTTCGAGCTGATTATTCTGACCCACGTGCTTGAGCATCTGTATCAGCCACAGGACACACTGAAAAAGTGCCGCAGCCTGCAACAGCAAGCAGAAGAGGCGTTTATTTACGTTGAAGTGCCGCTGATGGCAAAGCCTGCCAGCCTGTGCCCCGGTTTTTTCTCCTTTGAACATATCAACTACTACACCCGCGATAACCTGGTACGCAGTCTGGCCGAAGCCGGTTACTCGGTGGTGTCCCTGGTTGAGCATTACAACAGCAACCTGTCACCTATCATTGGTGTGCTGGCAAGTACCCGCCGGCAGGATCACTGTGATGATTTCCATGCCGAAATCAGCCGTAATCGTGCCATTCTCAGTGAATACCGCGCCAAGGAAGTGGCCTATTGGCAGGGGTGCCTGGATGCGATCTTGCCTGCGCTGAAGCAAAGCAAGCGCGTATTCCTGTGGGGCGCCGGTATACATACCAGCCAAATCGTCGCCAACACCAACTTAATTACCGAGTGCACCATTGCCGGGCTCACTGACACATCCAACCTTAAGTGGGGGCTCAGGCAGGGTGACTGGCTGTGTCAGGCGCCTGACAGCATCGACTGGCAACAGGGCGACTGCGTGCTTATCTCATCTTATGCCAGTGAAAAAGAAATTTTTGATGCATTGCAATGGCTTAGAGATAAAGGCGTGACCACTTTACGACTTCACAACGTTGACGACACCCGGACACATTGATGACAAAACATCTCCTGATTGTGGGCGCAGGCATCGAAGCCTGTGAAGGCATAAAAATCGCCAGGGACATGGGGCTCAAGCTTATTATTGCTGATGGCAATCCGGCGGCGCCCGGACTGGCGATGGCCGACTGGCAAATTATCGCCAGCACCTATGATGGCGCGGCCATCCTGGAGGCCGTACGCCGCCTTCAGGATGACGGCATTGCCGTGCACGGCGCTATCGCCATGTGCGCCGATGTCCCCTTGAGCGTGGCCACAGTCACCCATGCCCTTGGTTTGCCCGGTTTGTCGTTGGGATCTGCGTTTTGGGTGTCTGACAAACTGGCGATGAAAACAAGGTTAGCCGCCGAAGGTATTCCCATTCCCCGCTTCGCCGATGTGACTGATATTGCAACGCTTAAGTCCCGCGCCCGCGAAATTGGCTTTCCACTGATAATCAAACCCGTGGACAGTCGCGGCGCCCGGGGCGTGCAGCTCATCGACGCTGAAGCTGCCCTGGAAGATGCCTGGGCGGCGGCAGCCAAAGAGTCCCCCACCGCCAGGGTGATGCTGGAAGAGTACCTCAGCGGCCCGCAATTCAGCACCGAAACCCTGATTGATGACGGCAAGTGCTACACCCTTGGCTTTGCCGATCGCAATTACGAGTGGCTGCCACGCACCAAGCCATTCATTATCGAAAACGGCGGCGATGCGCCAACCGGCGAGAGCGCCGCGGTTAAGGCCGAGGTGATTGCCACCGTCGAGCGGGCGGCGGCCGCCCTTGGTATTCGCCAGGGGGTTGCCAAGGGCGATATGGTGTACACCGAAGACGGCGCCAAGGTTATCGAAATCGCCGGGCGCCTGTCCGGGGGCTTTTTCTCCACGACCCAAATTCCGCTGGCGACCGGGGTGAACTTTATTGAAAAAGCCATCAAGCTGGCCTTGGGCGAGACACTCACTCCCGAAGAAGTGACCCCCATTCGCGAGCAGGCTGTTGCTATCCGCTACCTTGACCTGCCAAGCGGCACAGTTGCGGCAATCGCAGGCGTAGATGAAGCTGCCACCGCCACCGGGGTAAGCTTACTCAAGGTCTTTATTGGCCCGGGCTCTAAGGTAGAAACATTGTCAAATCATACCCAAAGAGCAGGCTTTGCCATTGCCGTTGCCGATACCAAGGCCCAGGCTATCGCACGGGCCAATGACGCCCTTGACCGTATACGCGTCAGCTTCAGGAACGACTAAGCATGGCCACTGCGCTCTATACCGTATTTCACTTAAACCTGGCCTTCTCTTCCATCGAAGTCGAGCAGCATGGCGATGTGGTTACACACTGCTATTGGCCCTTGCTGCAACTGGCTGAGGCCGGGGTTCCGGTTGGCATTGAGATGACGGCTTACACCCTGGAAGCTGTCAATCACCTGGCCCCGGATTGGGTTACCAAATTTAAGCAGCTGATTGCCGAAGGTAAATGTGAACTCGTTGCCAGCGGTGACAGCCAGATTATCGGCCCGCTAATTCCGGCGGCGGTGAACCATGCCAACCTGCGCTTGGGCCAGGATGCCTATCACCGGCTTGTGGGCGTGAGGCCAAACATCGCTTATCTTAACGAGCAGGCGGTGTCTGCCGGGCTGCTCGATGTCTATATCGACGAAGGCTTCGATGCTGTGGTGGTAGAGTGGGATAACCCCTTTTCACATAATCCCGACTGGTCAAAAGATGGATTAAACCGGCCGCAAAGCCTGAAAAGCGCCAGTGGCAGAAGCATTAAAGTCATCTGGAATCACGCCATTGCGTTCCAAAAGTTTCAGCGTTATGTCCACGGTGAGCTGACGTTAGCGGATTATTTGCACTATTTGGTGAAAGTGCTCAGACCCGGGATGCTGGCGTTTCCTGTGTATGGCAGCGATGCCGAAGTATTTGATTTCCGCCCCGGCCGTTATCAAACCGAAGCCGCGCAGGTCAGTGGCGAGTGGCAACGCATAGCGACACTGTTCAACGCGCTGAACAGCATGAGCGAATACCAATGGCGCTTACCTTCCAGCTTGCTTACGTTTTGGCAACCGGGTGAGCCTCTGAGTCTGACCAATGCCGAGCACCCTGTCTCGGTGAAAAAACAGGCCAAGTACAATATCAGCCGCTGGGGCCTTAGCGGCCGCAACGACCTCTTGCTTAACAGCCACTGCTACCGCGCGCTGGCCAAGCTCCAACACAGCCCGCACGCCTCGGATGACGAATGGCGAAACCTGTGCCGGATGTGGGCGAGCGATCTGCGCACTCACCTCACCCAGACCCGCTATAACGCCTTGCCTTTGACAGCGGTCGCCGCCCAGGCGCCGCAGTTTAGCCCCTGGCAAGACACTGCCGCGGTGGACATTCACTACGATACTGAGCGCAGACGCCTGCATATCCGTACTGCCTCGGTGCAGCTGAGTCTTAACGGCAACCGTGGCCTGGCCATCGACCAACTGGCGTTTTTGTCACACGACTTTGAGCCGGTCATAGGCACCCTCTCCCACGGCCATTTCGACCATATCAGTTATGGGGCAGACTTTTACTCCAACCATTTGCTGCTGGAGCGCTTTCGTGATCGGGACAGGGTTGCGGATCTGAACCGGGTCAGCTTTGAACTGGCCCAGCAAGATGGCTATCCGGTGGTGTATTGCCGTCAAACGCTTAAAAGTGGCGCCATCATCAAGTGGTATCGAATTGAGGAAGAGGCGGTTCACACTGGCGTATATTTTGAGGATAAGCAGCGGCCGGAAGCCTCGGTCAGGCTTGGGTTTATCACCCTGCTGAACTGCGCCGAGCGCGCCTGGTATCACACCAAGCTCGGTGGCAATCACAATGAAACCTTTCACATCCGCGCAGATATGGATCAGGGCGCCCCGGTTTCGTCTATCGTTTCAGCATCCAGTGCCCTGGGGGCAACAGATGGCCATATCCGCTTTGGCACCGGTAAACTCGGCGTGAGCCTTAGCTGGGACCCGGCCAGGTGCGCCGCCCTGCCCATGATATCCAGCAAGCAGATTGATGAAGAGTATCTTAACCGGCTGTGGTTCTCACTGGCGGAAGCGGACGAAACCCTGAAACAGGGTGGAAGCCTGCTGGATTTCAGTATGTGTATCAAACCTGTGAGGCTAAGTTAATGTCTAAGACCCTCGCCATTATTGGCGCTCGCCTTAACTCAAGCCGCCTCCCCGGCAAGCATCTGTTACCCCTGCCAGCTGATGCCTCTGGCGGCAGCAAGCCCATGATAGGTCACCTGCTTGCCCGGCTCAGCGCCTGTAAAAAGCTGGGCAGCATTGAACTTGCCACCACAGCCGATGACTATAACGCTCCCTTGGTGAATTGGGCTTATGAAAATCATGTCCAGTGCCAGCCTTTCGAAGGCGATGTGAACGACTTGATGGGCCGGCTCGATGTGATTATTCAAAGGCATCAACCCGACTATATCCTGTATATCTGCGGTGACTGTCCACTGATAGACCCTGAATTTATCGATCATGCCCTGACGCAGTTACAGGCGTCGATGAGCGACACTATCTGTCTGCATCCGGGTGTGAACAGCTTGCATGAAGGCATGGGGTTTTACAGCAAGAATGGCTGGGATAAGTTGATGTCGGTCAGCCAGTGCGCCATGTCCCGCGAGCACGTAGGTTATGGCGATAAACTAACGCAGGTTCTGGATACGCTGGCAATCGATGACAGTGCGGATTACTCCTTGGTAAAACACAGAATTTCTGTTGATACCCAGGCAGATTATCGTTTCATGGCTGAAGTTTACCAACGCTGGTATAGCACTCATGGCGCTGACTCCGTTGTTAGTCTGCAGTGGGTACAGCAGTTGCTTTTGGAAGAGCCGGCGCTGCGACAAATCAATATGCATGTTCAGCAAAAGCGCCCCGATAAAGACTACGCCAAAATCAGTTTGTACTGTCATCTGAGTTCGGCCATCGGCTTGGGTCACCTCAAGCGTTGCATCCTGATTGCACAGGCGCTGCAGGAGCAATTGGGAACAGGCACAGAAATCTTTGTCATTGGCGAGCGCCGAGAACTGCCCTGGCTCAGCACTAACGTCCATTGGCTTGAACACGACTTACAGCTGTTTGCCAAGCTGAAATCGGACACAAATAGCTTGGTGATATTGGATTTCCACCCCAACTTCATCGACGAAGCTGCCTTGATTGATAGCTGCAAACAAGTGAAACAGCGGGGGGCCGCGATTGTGGCGATGGATAAGATGTCTTCCCTGCTTCCCTGTGCGGATCTGCTGTTCGTGCCCAGCTTTTTTACCCGACTTGATGATGCCAAAGTCAGTTTCGGTTGGGATCACTACTTATTTGATGACATCAGCCAAGAGCCCAAAGAAGATTTGGTATTGTTTTTATCAGGCGGGAGCGATGCACTTGGATTTGGCCAATCTCTTCCAGCTGAATTACACAAGATTTTGCGCCCGCAATGGCGCTACGTCTGGGTTCAAGGTCCACTGGCTCCCACGCCGGAATTGGCCGGTATTGAGCAAATTGAACTCCTGTTCAATCCCCCAAAGCTGGCAAAGCTGATTGCCAAAGCCAAAATCATAGTCACTTGCTATGGCCTGTCTTTGTTCGAGTCGATGGCCAGCGGCGCGGCAGTCATTCTGCTGCCGGTACAGCACCTGTGCGAGGCTGATGAGTTAGCCGGCTTGGCCGAAACCCAATCATGTCTTATCAGTCACACCCCGGAAGAGGCCGCGCAGCTACTGGCCACACTGCAATCATCCCCCACCCAGATAGACACGCTGTCCATGAAAGCTGGCTCACTTTTTGCTGGTTCGAATGGTATGTCAATTTTGATTCAAGCAATCAAAAAGCTTCTGCCAACCAGCCAACACAGCTAAGGATTAATTATGTTCATTCTGGTAACTACTCCCGTGGGCCGTACAGAGTTGGGTGAGCAAATAGACTATTTTCCAAGCCGATGGAGCGGAAGTTCGGGGCAGTACAAAGTCACAACCTTCTTCCCGTTTAATTTGGCCTATCTTACGTCAATGCTGAAAAGAGACACCGGGCATCAAGTTCGCTTTGTCGACATGAATTACTATGGCGTTGACAGTGATGAGTATCTGTCGATTGTTAATCAGCTGAAGCCCGATATTCTCATCGTAGAAATTGACTCCATCATCTATCGCAAGCAGATGGCCATCTTCCGCACATTGAAGCAGGCACATCCCACGCTGAAAATTATTGCCTGTGGTCCTCAGGTTTCGGCCTCTCCGACAGAGGCATTGGCAAACGGTGTGGATTTTGTCGCCACAGGTGAGTTTGAAGAATCCATCACTGAACTTATTAACGCTGACTTTTCAAAGGATGTGGAAGGCATTTATCCAAATGGCCGAAGAAAGTTACTCGATGTTAATTCGCTGCCATTTCCCGAGGATGAAGATGTTAGCCGCCGGAATTATTGTCGCTTATACGGCTCTGAATACAACGAAGTTGAAATGTGGGTCACTCGCGGCTGCCCTGTTATGTGTAATTTTTGTGTCGTGGCCAACGTGTACTACGGAAAGCCCAATCACAGAACCAGAAGCCTTGACAATGTGATAGCGGAAATCAAATACCTGCAGAAAACCATACCGGATCTGCAAGGCATTTTCTTCAACGAAGAAGCACATACAATCAATCGAAATTACTTACGGGATCTGTGCCGACGCCTGATAGAAGAAGGATTGAATAAAACCCTAAAATTCAATTGCATGGGAAATTATGACACCCTCGACACTGAGACGCTTAAGTTAATGAAAGAGGCGGGTTATTACAAAGTTCGTATCGGCCTGGAAAGTCTTGATGAGTCTGTGATGCAGCACATATCAAAATTTCGCTCCAAAAGTAATGTCAGCCGCCTTTTGGATGTATTGCATGACTGCAGAGCTCTGGGGATTAAAGTCTACGGCACCATGTCAGTCGGCACCGTCGGCGCGAACTATGATTCCGATATCGAATCGTTAAACACGATAGAGAAGTTACATGCCGAGGGTTATATACAGGAGTTTTCGCTGTCAATAAACACGCCGCTTCAGGGGACACCATTCTTCGACAAAGCAAAGGAAGAAAACTGGCTTATCGCTACCTCATCGGATTACGACGGCAGTTATGGCTCCATGGTGGAATTACCTGAGTATCCGGCAGCCCTGGTGAATAAAGCCTTTGAGTATGGCTCCCAAATACGGGCACGTATTAACCAGAAAAATCAAGAAAATGGTGTGCATTACTCATCCTATGACCGGCAATGGTGTGCTCCGGTTTACGCCACCTCCAGTCGCAAGGAAGGTACAGGAATACTCTAATGACGCCGATACTCAGCATTTGCATTCCAAACTTCAATCACGGGCAAGTACTTGGGCAAACGCTTGACGCGGTGTTCAGCCAGGATCTCAATGACGTAGAGGTTTTAGTATCAGACAATGCCTCCAACGATAACAGCATGAACGAGATCAATCGTTTCAGCGACCATCCTCAATTAAGGGTATTTCGCCAACCATCCACCATTCCGATGGCCGAAAATTGGAATTACCTGGTGAAATCTGCCAATACCCCCTGGATTATTGTGCTGTGTTCGGATGATATTTTACTGCCGGGTAGCCTCGCCAGGTTGATAAAGGCTGCACAATCCCAGGATGCTCAAGCCGTTTTTTTTGAGTATGACTTTCTCATCAATCAGCAACGGGTAAACAAAGTCCCCTTTTATCAGTCAAGCGCACTGATCCCGGGCATGCGACAAGCTGAAATTTTTCTAAAAGGAAATAACTTCCCTTTATCGGCGTGTATGTTCAGGCGAGAGTTGATCCAACAAATATCCTGGTTCGATGAGAGCAAACACTTTTGTACCGACTGGCATGCATGGTTAAACATGAGTGCCATTGCAAAGCAGGTTCTGTATATCGATGAGCCTTTGTTACTGTATCGTCATCACGCAGCAAACGAAACCAACAGATGTGTTCGGGATTTACTCGCGCTGGAAGAAGTGATTGCAATGAAGGACGAGTTTATTTCCAGACAGGAGATAACGGACAGAAGCATACTTTGGGGAGCCTGCTCGAATAACCTTAAACTTGCCGTACTCTACTCCAATCAAATGGCAGAAAAAGGCTTCTCAAATGCCGCCGAACATTATAGAGGTCAAGCCTCGGAGCTCGAGCATCAGTTGGTAAAGCTTGGCCCCTCGCCCAATAGAATTGCCGTAGGAGCCCCTTATCCTTTGCCCGAACAGGCCGAGCCCGTTAAATCAGCAAATCTCTGCCTCACGTAGTCCTCCAGCCGATATTGCGGATGCCAACCAGGAAGAGTTTGAATCGGGCTATCTGCAGGTTGGGATATCTCAATGCCCGAAGTTTGTGCGCTGAAATTCATCTGAATTGGATAGCCCAGCTCCGAGAATAAAGCCGATAATTCGTCAAAGCCGTAAAGATGTTCTTGCCTGACTTTGTACGTCAAATCGGGCAGTTGTGTTTGCGCTTCCAACAAACCAATAATGGCACTGACCACATCCCTTACATCCGTGAGCGCAAAACGCTTTCCTGGGTCACCCAGGTTGGCTGGCATACCGGTGAAGGCTTGCTGGATTAAATAATCAACCAGTTTTCCTCTGGGGTCCTGCGGACCGTAAGTGGATGACAATACCAATTGATAAACTTCGAGTTTTTCTCTGTTTCGAAAGTAGTCCAGATACACTGCCAGCGCTTGTTTACTGGCACTGTAATAATCGAGCGGTGAGTTATGCTGCTGATTGCCAAACTGCCAGAAGCTGCCGGTTACAATGAATTTCACATCGGCCTGTGTGGCTGCCCAGTTCAATAACCTCAGTGGCAACAAGATATTGGCATTGAGTCCAACCCCTCTCGCCTCTGCGCCATAGGCTGCAGCTAAATGCACCACAGCGTCGGGAGAAAACTCAGACAAACTTGCTTCAAGATTGGGGCAATCAAACGCCAGTCCATCCTGGGACGCTTGCCGCTGTATCGGCAACACCTCTAAGCCCCGGGACCTGACCGCCCCGACCAGATGACGCCCCAGGAAACCGCTGGCACCAGTAACAACCACACGTTTAGACAATGAACCTCCGGGTGAACTCTGCTACTGTGTCTGCAACATATTCCAGCATACCCCGGTTCAGTCCGGGATGAACCCCAAGCCAAAAGGTGTTGTTCATCACTTCATCGGTGTGATCCAGGTTACCAACAACACGGTAATTGACACCCTTGAAATATGGCTGCTTGGTCAGGTTTCCTGCAAACAGTAATCTCGTGCCAATTTTTGCCTCCTCAAGCGCCTTCACAAATTCCTGACGACGACCGGCGAGCGCCCCTTTCAATGTAATGGGGATCCCAAACCAGGAAGGATCGGCGTCCGCCGTGGCTTTACACACTTCAATTTCGGGGATAGAAGACAGCCTTTGTTTGAGAAACAAAAAGTGTTGTCGGCGGGCCTCACAAAATGCATCCAACTTATCCAACTGAGCCAATCCGCAGGCTGCCTGCATATCAGTGATTTTTAAGTTGTAGCCCATGTGGCTATAGATGTACTTGTGATCGTAACCATGGGGAAGCTCCCCCAACTGCCAATCAAACCGCCGCTTACAGCTATTGTCAGCGCCCGGCGCACAATAACAGTCACGCCCCCAATCACGGAAAGATTCGACTATTTTGGCGAGCTTTTTTGAACGGGTAAAAACCGCCCCGCCCTCACCCATGGTGATATGATGCGCCGGATAAAAGCTGAGGGTGGCCAAATCACCAAAGGTTCCCACATGTTGCCCTTGATATTGGCTCCCCAGCGCATCGCAGCAGTCTTCAATAAGCCATAAATCATGCTGCTCACAAAAACGACTCACGGCAGCCAAATCAAAAGGATTTCCCAAGGTATGGGCAACCATTACCGCCTTGGTTTTGGGGCTTAATGCCTGTTCCAGCTGGCTAACGTCAATATTCAAGGTTTGCGGGCAAATATCGACAAACACAGGTACGGCGTTATTTTGGATAATGGGATTCACGGTTGTGGGAAACCCGGCGGCAACTGTAATCACTTCGTCACCGGGAACAATAGCCCTGTCCCCCAGCTTGGGAGACGTGAGTGCGGAAAACGCCAATAAATTTGCAGCCGAGCCTGATGATGTAGTCAAAAGGTGTTCAACACCAATCCAGTCGGCGAGGCGCTGCTGGAATGCGTCATTGAAACGCCCTGTGGTTAACCAACCATCGAGACACGCCTCGACCATGGCGCTTATTTCATCGCCGTCCAAGGTTTTACCTGATACGGGTATGTAGTTTTCACCGCCGATAAACAGCCGTTGCTGATATTTAACCTCGGCGTATTCCCGCGTCAGAGCCAGTATCTGCTGCTGTAAATCATCCAACCGACGCATTCAGTTTGCCCTCGTTCGCAAGATAGTCTGCTATTTGTTTTTCGGTGAGGATCCTCGGGTCTTGGTTGTCGGCAACCCCGACATACCACTCGAGCACCTTATGGATGGTGACGTCCAACGGCCAGCGAGGAGTCCACTGCAGCTCCCTTCTCGACTTACTGCTATCCAATAACAGCACCTGCGTTTCATTAAAGCCCAGTTCCTGTTTTTCAGACTGAAACCCAAGCCCCATCTCGGCATAACAGCGAGCAACCAACTCGCCGACACTGCATGCATCCTCTGTCGCAGGGCCGAAATTCCATGGACCTGAGTAAGCATCGGGTTGCCGATACAACTTTTCAGCAAGTAGCAGGTAACCATAAAGCGCATCCAGCACATGCTGCCAGGGGCGCACCGCTGTGGGATTACGCAGGGCTACCGGCTGATCACGCAAAATCGCGGCTACGGTATCGGGCACAATGCGATTCGCAGCATAATCACCACCACCGATAACGTTTCCAGCTCTTGCCGATGCCAGACCGATTAACGGCTGTTTGGAGAAGTAAGACGCATGGTAGGACTCAACCACCATTTCGCAGCCGGCTTTGGAACAGGAGTAAGGGTCGAAACCGCCCAGGGGATCGGATTCAACAAATCCTTTTGTATCATGCTGCGGCTTGTAGCATTTGTCTGAACTGATGACCACGATGGCTAATTGGGAGTCCCAGCTTCGAAAGTTTTCCAGCAACCGGGCCGTGCCAAGAATATTGGTTTCCAGCGTCAGCAGCGGAAATTTATACCCTTCAGACACCAAGGGTTGGGCCGCAAGATGAAAAACCACATCGGGCCTCACGCGTTCTACACACAGACGCAGTCGATGCTCATCGTTGATATCACCCAGCTCATGGTCACAAACCGTATCCAATGACGCCAGGTCGAACAGGCCACCCGACTCCACCTTATCGGAATAGCCGAACACCTGCGCGCCACACCCATGCAGCAGTAAGGTGAGCCAACTTCCTTTAAAGCCAGTGTGTCCTGTGACTAAAACCCGTTTTCCTTGCCAGAAATTGCCTTTCATCTACCAAATCTTCCATGGTGCCTTGCCCGAGTTCCACAAGGTTTCTAAATGCAGTTTATCTCTAAGCGTATCAACGGGTTGCCAAAAGCCGTTATGAACATAGGCCATCAACTCGCCGCACTCAGTTAAATGACGAAGCGGTTCTTGCTCCCACGAGGTGTTATCGCCGTCGATATACTGCAACACCTTAGGTGACAGAATAAAAAATCCGCCATTAATCCTTCCACCTTCATTCGCTGGCTTTTCATCGAATTTGGTCACCTTGTCCCCCTCCAGGGTTAAGCCACCAAAACGGGGCGGAGGCACAACAGCGGTCAAGGTTGCCAGTTTTTTGTGGTCTCGATGAAAACTGATGGCGGCGCCGATGTCGACGTCTGCAAGGCCATCACCATAGGTCATGCAAAACGCCTCATCTTCACTAACCAATTCGCGAATTTTCTTAAGTCGACCACCGGTCATGGTGTCTATGCCGGTATCGACCAAGGTGACACGCCAGGGGACGGGCGCATTATCGTGAATGATGCGTTCACCGGTAGCGAAATCCAGCGTGAGATCGCAGCCAAGTAAGTGGTAATTGTTGAAGTACTGCTTGATAACCTCTGATTTATAACCGCACAGTATGATGAATTCATTCAACCCATGTGCTGAATAGATTTTCATTATGTGCCATAACAAAGGTTTACCACCTATTTCCACCATGGGCTTAGGTCGAATAGCCGTTTCTTCACTTAAGCGGGTGCCAAAGCCCCCCGCTAAAATAACCACCTTCATAAGCTCTCCAAACTAAATAACTCGCGCAATTTGCGAACATATGTAATCCCTTTCCACATCGGACAATGTTGGAAAAAGCGGGAGCGTCAATATCGCTTTATAGAAGTGTTCAGCGTTCGGGAAGTCACCTTCCTTAAACCCCAAGCCCATGTAAAACGGCTGTAAATGCACCGGGAAGTAATGCACGTGTACCTGGATCCCTTGTTGGCGAAGCTCGTCAAACAGCGCGCGGCGCTTCTCGGGCTGTTGCAGGCGAATAACATACAGGTGTCGGCCGCTGATGCTGTTATCCAGCGGCCTAACTATCGAAAGTGGCAGCGGCGCAAGCGCACTGTCGTAGTGCTCACTGATGCGATTTCTGTGGCTCACAAACTCATCAAGCCTGGTCATTTGTGACAGCCCAAGCGCGGCCTGAAGCTCAGTCATCCGATAATTAAAACCAAGCTGGTGCTGCTCGTAATACCAACCGCCTTCGTCAGGGCGATGTAACTGCGATGCATCGCGGGTCACACCATGGCTTCGAAGTGCGGCCATGTTTTGCCCAAGTGCTTCACTGTTGGTCAGTGCCATCCCGCCCTCGGCACTGGTGATAATTTTCACCGGATGAAAGCTGAAGATAGTGATGTCGCTGTAATAGCCGCTGCCAATCTTGTGGCCGTGAAAACTGCCGCCAATGGCGTGGGAGGCATCTTCAATCAGCTTGAAGCCATACTCTTTGGCAAGCGCTGCGATGGCTTCCATATCACAGCTATGGCCGCACAGATGCACAGGAATAACCACTTTTGGCAACTTGCCATTGGCGTTGGCATCAATCAGTTTTTGTTGCAGTGCTTTGGGGCACATGTTGCCTGTGGCTGCGTCCACATCAACAAAATCGATATCGGCACCGCAGTAAAGTGCGCAGTTGGCAGAAGCAACGAAGGTAATTGGCGAGGTCCACACAAGGTCACCGGGCCCAACGCTCAGCGCCAGACAGGCAAGGTGCAGCGCCGAGGTGGCGCTGTTAACCGCCACCGCATATTTCGCACCTGTGTAGTCACACACCGCTTGTTCGAACGCAGGCACCTTAGGGCCCTGGGTCAACCAATCAGACTGAAGTACTTCAACAACAGCATCGATATCAGCCTGGTTTAAATCCTGTTTGCCGTAGGGGATCATGCCTTGGCATCCAGTTCGATAATCTCGTCCACTGTCAAAAAGTGTGGGTTGGTCCCAGAGTTGTATTCAAAGCCCATCTCGACCGGCTTACCTTTTTCACCAAGGGCGTTGGTACAAAAATCGGATTCACGGCCAAAGAATTTAATGCTGGGGGTGATAACGAAGTGGTCGTCAAATTCGAGGGTGTGATGGGAATCGTCGGCCGGACACATGATTTCATGCATTTTCTCCCCCGGACGGATCCCTATGATGGCCTGCTTAAGCTCAGGCGCGTAAGCACTGGCCAGATCGGTAATACGAATCGAGGGGATCTTGGGCACGAACAGCTCACCGCCCTGCATCCTGGCAAAATTTTTCAGAACAAAATCAACCCCATCCTGCAGAGTGATCCAGAAGCGGGTCATATCCGGATGAGTAATGGGCAAGGAATCGACGCCATCGGCAATCAGTTTTTTAAACAGGGGCACCACCGAACCACGGGAGCCAACCACGTTGCCATACCGCACCGCCGAGAAACGGGTTTTGCCCCCGCCGGTGATATTGTTGGCGGCGATAAAAAGCTTGTCCGATGCCAGCTTAGTCGCACCATATAAATTAATGGGGTTAGCGGCCTTATCCGTCGACAGCGCTATGACCTTGCTGACCTGATTGGCAATGGATGCCCGGATAACATTTTCGGCTCCATGGATATTGGTTTTGATGCATTCCATGGGGTTGTATTCAGCAGCGGGTACCTGCTTCATGGCTGCCGCGTGGATAACAAAATCGACGTCCTTGAAGGCATACATCAAGCGGTCGGCATCCCGCACATCGCCGATGAAGTAACGCATGCAGGGTTCATTGAAAATCTGCTGCATTTCGTACTGTTTCAGCTCATCGCGGGAATAAATGATCAGGCGTTTGGGTTTATACCGTGCCAACAGGGTTTGCACGTACTTGCGGCCGAAGGAGCCGGTACCACCGGTGATGAGTATTGATTTGTTATTAAACATCCTTTCCCCCTGCCAACCAAAACCTTGATATTCTAGTAAAATTCAAGCTATTAGTTGAAAGCATAATCTGACAGACATAAAAGTCCAGCGCTATGACACGTCTTTGCTGTAACCGTTCACGCATCAAACAAACAATGCTTAGCAAAAAGTGATCCATAGATAAAAGTGTCATGTTTTTCTGATAGTTGATGGTATAAGGATTGCATTAACTGCACAGGTTAAGCACTAACACGCGCTTCACTAGTCACGGTTTACCCAAAAAGACAAAGTTTTGACGCTGCGCCCACACAGGCAGGAGAGCACATGACAGACGCCACCACCCTACAACCCATTTTTGCTGTCAGTCCCTTTGGGGAAGCCTACCTGCCCTCAATTAACCGCCGTCAGTTTGAGTCGGTTCGCTCAGCGGCACTGTACAAAGACGCCTATCCTGAGCTGTTCAGCAAAGAAAATCATTTGCATGTCTTAGTGGGAATGGACTCGGGACTCCTGGCCAATTACGTCATGGAAGGCCCGCTTCCAAAAGGCAGCCGCTACCTGTTTGTAGAACTTGATGAAGTGCTGGCGCTGCTGAATGTGGAAATTCCGCTGGCCCTGCAGGAAAAGGTTGAGGTGCTGCCCTTAAGCGCCTTCTGCGAACGGGTAAGTGAAGGGGTCTATCCGGTGTACTTCACTAAAAAGTCCACCAGCTTACATCGCTCCCAGGGCGCGAAAATGGCGTTTTTACCCGACTACATCAAGCTGTGTACTGTGGTTGAAAAGCGCATGGATTTAGAGACCTTCAATCAATCCATTGGTCTTACACAAAAAATATTTGCCAAGCGAACCCTTGAAAACGCCTCTGACTGCCGCATTCCGGCGGCGCATCTTGAGGGGCGATTTACCGACAAAGATTGTGTGATCCTGGCCGGTGGCCCGTCCCTGGACAGGCATATCGAGTGGGTCAAGCAGCATCAGCACTGCCTCACCATTTTTGCCGTATCCAGGATCAGTAAAAATCTGCTGGCCCATCAACTCACGCCAGACGTGGTGCTCTCTGTCGACCCCCAGGAAGTCAGCTTTGATCTCAGTAAAGACATGCTGCACCTGGATGAAAAAGCCCTCTTCGTTCACAGCACCTATGTTGAGCCGCGGCTGTTATCCCAGTGGCATGGCCATGCGCTTTACATGGGGGCAAGACTGCCGTGGCAGGAAGAGCCCAATATCGACACCCAAGGCCCGACGGTCACCAACGCCGCGCTGCATTTAGCCTTGAAAATGGGCTTTAAGCGGATATTCCTGCTCGGGATGGACCTGTGTTTTTCGAGCAGCGGCTTCACCCACGCCAGTGGCAGTTACGAAGCGGCAGCCGGCCCCAACCTCACCATTGTCGGGGAATGGGTAAAAACCTATGACGGCGAAGATGCCGAAACCTCCATGCAGCTGCTGTATGCACTGCAAGCGCTGGAAGAAGAGGCAAAACACTGCTCGTCACATCAAGAGATCATCAACCTGTCGAACACCGCCGCTGTTGCAAAGGGGATTTCGTTTCAGGCACCGGAAAGGATTTCAGGACTGACACCAGCCGGGGACAAGACCGCCACGCTTCACCGATTGGTATGCAGCTATCCAGGCGATGGCCAAAGCGCGTTTCTTGCCAGGGTGCACTCCGAGCTCACTCAAGCTAGCCAGGCATTCCGTGAAATCGCAATGCTGGCCGAAGAAGCCCACAATCACAGTAAAAAGCTTGCACTGGCAATTCAGCAAAAAGGCCACAGCAGTGACTATTTTCAAAGCCTGCAAAAACGTATCGACAGCATTGAGAGCACACTGCTGGGCAAGTATCGGGTTTTGGCGCATTTCATTAAGTTTTTTGGATTTTCAGAATTCACTTCCTTCCTCACCCCGGCCCAAAGCAGTGAATGGCAGCAGGATGCTGTCTATAAAATGAGTCAGGATTATTACCGCGCCTTTAAAGTCAATGCCGACATGCTCATCGGTTTATGTAACGAGGCCCTTGCCAAGAACCAGCTGCGACTGGATGAAATAGTGCCCGGTGCTGATATAGCCAAACTGGCCGATGGTTGGCGCCAGTATCAGGAGCCGGGGCGCGCCCAACTTTGGCTG
Organism: Shewanella khirikhana; assembly: GCF_003957745.1. Taxonomy (NCBI): domain Bacteria; kingdom Pseudomonadati; phylum Pseudomonadota; class Gammaproteobacteria; order Alteromonadales; family Shewanellaceae; genus Shewanella; species Shewanella khirikhana. Next base: position 2,393,904 of record NZ_CP020373.1, read on the forward strand.
CGCCGTCACCCACAACAGCCGCCATCGAGCACCAACGCCCAGTTGGAGTCACTGAGTAAAGCATTTGAGGCTCAGCTCTATACGGCGCCACCTGTGGCGAAGGAGATGAAATCAGGGCACAACTCGCTAGACAGAGTGGAGCAGAAACTCCTGCTGCTTTTTGGTGAGCGCCACATAGGCGGGCTGCAGCAGATGTCCCGCATCCTGCAAGGTTTTGCCGGCAAAGATGCGGAAGCCAAGCGGCTTTGCCAACTCGCCAAAAGCCTGGCCTTCTCTCTGAAAAATGAGCCCGGCAACGCACTTGCTGCCCTGCTGGAAATAGACGAAACCCATCTCACCGAGCGCGAATACAAGGAAATGGCCTCCTTGGGGCTTAAGGTAAAGCAGCCGGAAATCTCGCTGCTGGCGCTGTCGAAACTGATTGAGTCCAGCGATGAATATTTACCGCTTTATGCCAGCGTACTTAAGCTGACAGGTCAGTATCAGGCGGCGGCAGAAACCTACCTTGAGTACCTGAACAAATACGCCGGCGATGTGGTGACCTGGATTAAGTTTGGCCAGTTTATGGTGGAAGCCGGTGAGCGGGACATGGCCATCAGCGCCTTTCATCAGGCCGAACAGGCCGATCCGGGCAATGCGCTGGCCAAGCAGTATTTGAGCGAACTCTACCGCCAATAGTGGCTGCACCTTTGCCTGTGGGCGGCATCTGGCTATAATGCCGCCCAGCCCATGTGCTTTTCTAAGGAAGGTGCGAATAAGTCCCGTGCTTGCTCTGCGTGTGCTTAAAGTGGATAGATGCAAGGCACAGTTCGCACCTTCCCTAAATACCTTTTCCGGGCAACTTTTCGACCTAACCTTGCCACCTAACCAGGAGTGTCTTTTGCAAACCAGCCATATTCCCCTCGAGCAGTATCGTCGCAAGTGGATTTTCAACAACAAAGATTTACCCGTGAGCGACGACGACAAGGCCTGTATTTATCCGCTGGATGAAAAGAGTGCCATGCTGGTGTGGAAACAACTGGTGAGCGATAAGGCCAGTGCCTCCGAACACTTCTCCAAGGCCGACTGGGGCGGACGCCCTAAAAGCTGGGTGAAATCAGATACCTGGCAAGGCCCGTGGGACAGCGAAGATCCCGCCCTCCCCGCCGTGGTAGAAGCCCATATTGAATGGGCCGACGACACCCGGGTATTCTTTTGCTACGACAAATACCAGGCCATCGAGACCCGCTGGGATGTGTTTGTGCGCAACTGGAAGTGCTTCCTGTTTTTCGATGATGGTCCACTGCTGATCTGCGACAGCCAGCCTCAGGTTGCGCTGTTTTTGCAAGACGGCAACGTGCAGCTGGGCGTTCGCAGTTAATTCGCATTATTTGGAGTTTTTATGAAGTCTCTACTCGCATTGCTGTTGTGCGTTTTGCCGCTTTTCGCATCCGCCAAAGAAGTGTCCGGCGTGGACCTGGCCGATTCACTGACCCAGGACAATCAGGCCTATCAACTCAACGGCGCCGGTGTCCGCAGTAAATTCTTTATGGATTTGTACGTTGGCAGCCTGTATCTGCCTGCCAGGGCGCAAACCAGCGAGCAGGTGCTGGCGCAGCAAAACGCCATTATCCAGCTAGATATTCTGTCTGGCCTGATTACCAGCGATAAGATGCGTGACGCCATCAATGAAGGCTTTGATGCTGCCACCAAAGGCAAGCAGGATGCCGCCATGAAGGCGAATATTGCCGCCTTTATGGCGCTGTTTGATGCTGAAATCAAACCCGGCGATCGCTTTGTGCTGCACACAGGCAATGATGGCGTGATTGCGGTGAAAAACGGCGTGGCCGGGCCAAAAATCGGTGATACCGACTTTGCCAAAGCCCTGCTGAATATCTGGCTTGGCGACAAACCCGCCCAAAAAAGCCTGAAGCAAGATATGCTGGGGCAATGATGGCGCTGCTATAACTCCGCTGGAATAACGCCGGAGCAATAACGTAAAAAAGGGACCAAATGGTCCTTTTTTCATGGCGGCGATGATTAAAAAGCTACAGAGAAAGCAATGGCGCCGGCGCCTTCGGCCGACAGGTCCTCTCGCTCGCCGCTGCCAAGTTCCATTTCACCGCCAAACATGTAGCCAGCGTAGGCATTCAGGCTCACCTTCTGCCCCAGTTGCCAGCCAAGGCGTAAAAACGACACCCATTCATCGATTTCCACCGTTTGACCATCGTCATTCAGCAGCAGACGCTGACTGCGGCGGGAGCTGCCAAGCCCAAGTTCCCATTTGGGGTTGAATCGATAACTGAGCTCAAGGCCCGCAGGCCCGCTGAATCCGGCGTCAAAGGGGTTGGCCAGGGTCAGTGAATCAGTCAGTTGCCAGCGCACCGCCAGAAACGGCAGCGCACGGGTTTCCCCTATGTCATCCAGGTAAATCGCGCCCACCCCGAGCAGATTGCCATCCTCAAACCTGTGCATGGCGCTGGCCACCAGCCCCCAGCTGCGGGCATCGGACGACGACGCCGTATCAGCCCAGGCGTATTGCAACATGGGGCTGAAACCAAACAGCCAGTTACCGGTCCGATAACCAATATTCAGCGACACATTGTAGCGATTAATCGAACTCCAGGGGTTAGCAGCGCCGCCAAGCAGCTTGCCATCGGCGGTGCGCCAGCTGTAATCCAGCACATCGTAGCCAAGGCCCCAGCCAACAGACCATTGGCGCGAAAGTGCATAACTGCCTTTGGCATCAAACATATACAGATTGCGGCCCAGGGTTGCATCCCCCACATCGGCCTTATCGGTAGACACCCAGGCCGCCTGCAGTGAAAAGGGAGACGGCCTGCCATCGGCCAACGCTGGCAACGCCATGCCAGCGGCAACGACAGTCAGCACTGAGACCGGACGGGTAAAGCGGTTTAATGGGTTAGCGCAGCGCATCCCTGACTCCTTGATGAATTTTCCCGCCAATACGTAGCATCAGGCGGTTTGGATCATTCCCTTGCCGCACGCAAAAACATGTTGATGGTCTCGTCGAGATAGCGGCTGCGCTCTTCGTCGCTGTCTTCAATCGGCATGCCGAGCTCAAGCCTTAGCCGCCGCTCACCAAACAACATCAGACACAGACGAATGGCGGCATGGCGGGTATCGCCAAAGCGGTACTTGCCCTCGGCCTCGACCCGGCGAAAGTAGTCACTCAGCAGCGCCAGCATCACACTCGGGCCACCGGCAAAATACAGCTTCGACACTTCAGGGTGAGTGTCGGCCTGAGACACACAGGCGCGGTACACCGTCAGCGCTTCTTCACTGACAATCATGGCACCAAAGCGGGCAGCAAACTGCGTCAGTACCCGCTCAGGATGCACCACATCTGCCAGCATGTCCGGGGTGATGTCGTGCATCACACATTTGGACTCGATGGAAGCCACAAACAGCTCGTCTTTGTTACCAAAATGAGAATAGACGGTCTGCTTGGAGACACCGGCCTTTTTAGCCACCTCATCCATACTGGTATTCGGAAAACCCTGACCACAGAAGAGTTCGATGGCCGATTCCAGGATGGCCATACGCTTTTGCTCACTGCGGCTAAGGCTGTTGTTTGGGGTGGAACTCATACTGATTAATCCGCTGCGCTGACTGGAGTCAACTTATGGGTGATAAGAAAACGATATAGATTTAACCATAAAATAGACTAGACAGTCCAGTTTTACCAAAATAGACTAGACAGTCCAGTTTAACCACTTTTTAACCTACAGCCAGGACACTGCCATGAACAGAGTGAATCGCCAACCATGGATTAAGGCCTTGCCGCTCCTTTTGGGGCTGGGCCTGATTGGCGCCTGTCAGGACAAGGATGCCGTCCCGCTCGACAGCAAGCACCTGCCTACCGTCATCACCGAATCCTTAAGCCAAAGCCAGGGCTACAGCCGCCAACTGGAATTCAGTGGCACAGTGCGGGCCGCCAACACCACCGGGGTAGGTTTTGAGCTTGCCGGTAAACTCAGCAGCCTGCTGGCCGACAGCGGCAACCAGGTCAACAAGGGCCAGCTGCTTGCCACCCTGGACACCAGTTTGCTGGTTGCCGAGCAGCGTGAACTGGAGGCGGCACTGGCGCAAAACAGTGCCGATCTCAATCTGGCCCGCTCTACCTTAAAGCGCAGTCAGGAGCTGAAAAAACAAGGCTATGCCTCAGTGCAGCAACTGGATGAATTACAAGGCAAGCTTGGCAGTCTAGAAGGTGCGCGCGAGCGCCTCAATGCCAGCCTTTATGCCAACAGTCTCAAGCAGGAAAAATCACGGCTGCTGGCGCCCTTCGATGGCAGCATCAGTCAGCGCAGCTTTAACCTCGGCGAAGTGGTTCCCTTGGGGCAGCCGGTGTTCACCCTGGTAGAAAACAGCGCGCCCCAGGGCCATGTTGGGGTGCCGGCGGATGTTGCCCGCAGCCTGAGTCAAGGCCAGTGGGTTGAGCTTCGCACCGGCAGCCGTCACCTCAGGGCACAGATTGAAGGCATCAGCCCTGCCATCAATCCGGTGACCCGCACCGTGGAAATTCGCCTCTCCATGCCAGCCGACAGCCAGGTGCTGAACGGCGAAATCATTTACCTAAGCCATCGCCAGCAAGTGGATAAGCCCGGCTTCTGGGTGCCTGTGTCTGCGCTCACCGACGGCCTGCGCGGCCTGTGGAACCTCTATGTGGTGGTTGGGCAAGGCCAGGGCGAATTTGTCATTGAGCGGCGCGATGTGGAGATCCTCTACACCGACAAAGACAGGGCCTTCCTCACCGGGGCGCTCGCCGAGGGCGATCAGATTGTCACCCAGGGGCTGCATAAACTCGTGGTCGGTGAACAGGTTCGCCCTTCCACTCAGGTCGCGACGAGGTAAGCCATGGTCAAGGCATTTGTTGAAAACGGCCGTCTGGCGGCGCTTTTTATCGCCCTGCTTATCGTTGCCGGTCTCGGAGCGCTGTCGGCCCTGCCCCGCATGGAAGACCCCCATATCACCAACAGATATGCATCGGTAATAACCCACTACCCGGGCGCCTCCGCCGAGCGGGTTGAGGCGCTGGTTACTGAAGTGCTGGAAAATCAGCTGCGCCGCCTTGAGGAGCTCAAGCTTATCCAGTCCACCTCGCGGCCGGGCATTTCGGTTATCCAGCTGGAGCTGAAAGATGAAATCGACCTGACCGACCCCGTCTGGTCCCGCGCCCGGGATCTGATGGCCGATGCGCGCCAGTCGCTGCCGGATGGGGTCATATCCCCCACCCTGGATGACCAGATTGGTTACGCCAATACCGTTATTTTGGGACTGGCCTGGCGCGGTGGTGGCGAGCCCAGGGTCGATATCCTAGGCCGTTACGCCAAGGAGCTGCAAAGCCGCTTGCGGCTGTTGCCGGGTACCGACTTTGCCCGCCTGTACGGTGCGCCGACAGAGGAAATTCTGGTTGAACTTGATGGCAATAAAATCAATCAGCTGGATCTCACGCCCGGCGCCATCGCCCGTATTCTTGCCGCCGCCGACAGTAAAATCTCCGCCGGTGAAATCCACAACGCCCATTTCCGGGCGTTGGTGGAAGTGTCAGGCGAGCTTGATTCGCAAACCCGTATCCGTCAGGTGCCACTGAAAATTGATGGCACCGGGCAGATCATCCGCCTTGGCGATGTGGCCAATGTCTCGCGCCAATACAAAACGCCCCCCGACAGTGTGGCGCTGCTTGCCGGTGAACGGGGGCTGATGGTCAGCGCCCGTATGCTCAACAACACCCGGGTCGATAAGTGGCTGGCACAGGTGCGTACCACAGTAGCCGAGCTTGAATCCGGAATGCCCGGCAATATTGAGGTGCAATGGCTGTTCGAGCAGGAAAGCTATACCAGCAGCCGTCTTGGCGAACTGGCCATTAACCTGTTGCAGGGTTTTGTGCTGATCCTGCTGGTGCTGATGCTGACCCTGGGCACCCGCAACGCATTGGTCGTGGCGCTGTCGCTGCCGCTGACGGCCCTGTTCACCCTGGCCTGTATGCGCGCAGTAGGGTTGCCAATCCACCAGATGTCGGTGACCGGACTGGTGGTGGCGCTCGGGATCATGGTGGATAACGCCATCGTGATTGTGGATGCGATTTCCCAGCGCCGACAGGCGGGCCAAAGCCGCCTCGAAGCCGTCTCCAACACCCTGAAACACCTGTGGTTGCCGCTGGCAGGCTCCACCCTTACCACCATACTCGCCTTCGCCCCGATTGTGCTGATGCCGGGCGCTGCCGGTGAATTTGTTGGCGGTATCGCGATTTCGGTGATGTTTGCCCTGGTGGGCTCATACCTTATTTCCCACACCCTGATAGCCGGGCTTGCCGGACGTTTCAGCCCGGCCACCGAAGGCCACGACTGGCGCGCCCACGGGGTGCGGATGCCAAGGCTTGCGGCCGCTTACGAGGCATTGCTCAGCAAACTGCTGCATACCCCTATCAGAAGTGCGCTGCTGATTGGTCTGTTGCCGCTGCTCGGCTTTATGGCCGCCGGCCGCATGACCGAACAGTTCTTTCCACCTTCGGATAGGGACATGTTCCAAATCGAAGTGTATATGGCGTCCCAGGTCAGTCTTGAGCGCAGTCAGGCCACCGTGGCCGCCATGGACAGGCAGCTTGAACAAACCGATGGCATAGAGCGCATCGACTGGGTGGTGGGTGGCAATATCCCCTCGTTTTACTACAACATTACCCAGCGCCAGCAAGGGGCGGCCAACTACGCCCAGGCGATGGTGAAGGTAAAGGATTTCGAGACCGCAAACGAGCTTATCCCCCGGCTGCAGCGCAAGCTGGATCTGGACTTCCCCGAGGCCCAGGTGCTGGTACGCAAACTCGAACAGGGCCCGCCCTTCAACGCCCCGGTCGAACTGCTGATTTACGGCCCGTCCCTTGAGGAGCTTAAACGCCTGGGTGACGAGGTGCGCTCGATTCTGGTGCGCCACAGCGATGTTATCCATACCCGCTCCACCTTGAGTCCAGGAGCGCCCAAGGTAAAACTGGCGGTGGATGAAGACGCCTCCATGATGAGCGGCCTGTCGCTGAGTGATATTGCCAATCAGGTGCAAATGGCCACCACAGGTCGCAGCGGCGGCAGTATCCTCGAGCAGACCGAATCGCTGCCGGTACGGGTACGTCTGGATGACAGCATGCGTGAACAGCAAGGCCGTCTGGGCGCCATTGAGCTTGTGTCCCAGTCCGGGCGCGGCATTCCGCTCTCAGCCCTGTCAGAGGCGCAAATCAGCGTCAGCCGCGGCGCCATCCCAAGACGTAACGGCCAGCGGGTGAATACCGTCGAGGCCTATATCCAAACTGGGGTGCTGCCAGCCAAGGTACTCAGGGAAGTGCAGCAGCAGGTGGATGCCCTGGCGCTGCCCCCAGGCTACCGTATCGAGGTGGGCGGCGAGAGCGCCAAGCGCAACGAGGCTGTGGGTAATCTGCTGTCGTCGGTGGCATTGGTGATGACACTGCTGCTGGCCACAGTGGTGCTGAGCTTCAACTCATTCCGTCTCACCGGCATCATATTGCTGAGCGCCGCACAGTCGGCAGGCCTTGGGCTGCTTGCGGTATATCTCTTTGATTATCCGTTTGGATTTACGGTCATCATAGGTTTGCTTGGTTTGATGGGCCTTGCCATCAACGCCGCCATTGTGATCCTGGCCGAACTTGAAGATGTGCCCGAGAAACGCGGAATGAGCCTGGAGACGCTGGTGAAAACAGTGGCCAGCTGTACCCGCCATATCACCTCCACCACCATTACCACTGTGGGCGGCTTTTTACCGCTTATCATTGCCGGAGGTGGGTTTTGGCCCCCCTTCGCGGTGGCGATTGCGGGGGGCACGGCATTAACGACCATGTTGTCGCTGTTGTGGGTGCCTGTGATGTATCGGTTGCTGATGCAAAAAATGCCTCAGCCTCAGGGATGTCATCAACCGGCGTGAGCTTTGAGTGCGTGGTAGATATGGTCTTTGAGCTCAGCGCGTTCGATTTTCAGCGCTGAAAAATGTTCGTCCGTGGTGGGCACCTTGTTGACCTCCAATCCGCGGATCTTATGGTCCAGTTCATGATAGCGTCTGGCCTTGGCACTGAAGTCGCTGTCATTGGCCTTGAGGCTTTGGATAAGATCGCTGTACTGCGGAAACTCGTTGGAAAGCAGGTGGTTTTCTCCCAGCATGTTAACCTCCGTGAGACTTGAATGGATAAGAAGGCAGCCCCATATGGGCTGCCCGCTTTTTGTACAACCTATTCAACATAATCCCGGCCACCGGGTTGCGCAAATGAAAAAGGCGCCCGAGGGCGCCCTGTCACAAAGTTCAGCCTTACGTCGAATCAGAACGACTGACGGAAGGATGCCCAGTAGATACGGCCACGGATATCGTATAGATTGCCGTTGTAAGTACCGTCGTAGGCAAACACGGGATCTTCGTCGGTCAGGTTGGTCACACCCACAGTCACACTGTTGTTCCACGGCATGTTGTAGGTGTAGCTCAGGTTATGGGTCCACAGGCTGTCGAGCTCATACAGCTCTTCGCTGCCGTCGATGTAGTCCCAGCTTTGCTGAGTACCAACAAAGTTACCGTAATAGTTCACCGAGTGATCGCCGAAGCTGTAATCCAGAGTCAGGTTGAGACGGTCTTCCGGCACGCCTTCACGGCCAGCCAGGTTGTCACCGAGGATCTGCACACCGGCATCGGCATAGGTGGTTTTGTACTTGAAGTAGTGCGACCAGCCCAGCCCCAGTTTGAAGTCACCGAAGTCGGTGGCGAATCTGGCATCCGCCTTCACATCCAAACCTTCTCGCTCAGACAGACCCAGGTTCAGTTTCTGGCTGAATACATAGTCGATACGGCCATTGCCCTGCTGGGAAATAGAGGTGCCGGCGTACACACTGGACACATCGGGACGTGGCACGCCCAAGGCGTCTGCCGCCTGCCACAGTTTGGCCTGGGTGCGGACAATTTCACTGGCCGACAGCTCTTCAATCAGGTTGGTGGTTTCCAATTGCCAGTAGTCGGCGGAGAAGCTGACATCGTCGGTAATATTCCACACCACACCAAAGTTCAGTGACTCAGACTCTTCAGCTTCCAAATCTACGTTGCCGCCAGTGCGGGTTGGCGCATAGTCGCGGCGACCGCAGGAGTCGATGTCTTCGCCATTGCTGTAACAGTTGAGGTAGTTAGTGATATTGCCATAGCCCTCAGAGGTGCCCTGATACAGATCCGACAGGGTTGGCGCCCGGAAGCCCGTGCCCCAGGAGGAGCGCAGCAACAGAGCATCCATTGGCTTGTAACGCACAGAAACCTGCGGGTTAAAGGTGCCGCCAAAGTCGGAGTAGTCATCGTAACGACCGGCCAGGTTCAGCTCGAGGCTGTCAAATATCGGCAGCACCCATTCGGCGTACAGCGCTTTGACATCACGCTCGCCATGACCGCCGCTGCCGCCGTTGCCACCAACAATGTGGCCGGCTTCCGCCAGTGCATCCACCTTGGAGTCCAGGCTTTCTTCACGGTAAGAGCCGCCCACGTACATGGCCGACATGCCACCCGGCAAATCAAACAGGTCAACAGACACACCACCGGAAATATCCAGATAGGTAGCGGTCATGCGCTTATCGTAGTTGGCAGTCGCACCACCTGGCATCGGCGAGTTGGGGTCGCGGGGATCCCAGCCCACAAAGCTGTTGCTGGCCGCATCCCAGTGACCCACCAGATCTGTGGTGGCACCTTTGAGCTGATAGCCGGTACCCCAGGTAAAGTTGGCGTACTTGTTGTAGTTCACCGCCAGATCCCAGGCAATGCTTTCATGGCTGCCGTTCAGGGCCAGCATGTAGTCATAGATGTTGTCGTGGTGCTCGGCCAGGCGGTCACCGGCGGTATCGAAACGGAAGTTCATACCGGCATCGGGGTCGGCAACCAGCTCCACCAACTGCAGCCCATCGGCGGTGGTGTAAGCAGGCAAGCCCTGAGGAATGGAAATCCACGAAGGCACAGGCGCTGAGATATCCAGGGTCTCGTTGGCGGCCCAGTAAGCACGGGCAGTAAGCTGAATATCAGCGGTCAAATCGTAGCTGTAGTGCAGCAGCGTATTGTCGCGGCGTGCATCTACGCTGGTCGCAGCGGCCTTGGTGTAGTCGAAGGCGCACAGGGTGTCGCCCGGGTAGTCAGAATCATCCAGCACACCCAAAAACTTGTCGCCATACACATCGGCGCAGCTTCTGTCGGCATTGGCAAAGGGGGCAGAATATACCCAGCCACCGGCGCCGCCCTGGGTCAGGGTACGACCGGTTGGACTGATGTTGACCCAGTCCTGATAGTCATTGGGGTTGCCGCCTTCTTTGAGGAACGGCTGGGTGTACCAGCGCTCGGACTGCATGATGGGCGCCACTTCGTAGTGCTCGAAGGTAAAGACCAGATGGCCCTTGTCTGAACTCAGGCCGCCGGTGAAAGACAAGTTGGATGACTCACCGCCGTCCTGCTCGGGACGATCCATACGGCCATCTAACTGAATACCCTCAAAATCTTTCTTAAGGATAATGTTCACTACCCCGGCAATGGCGTCGGTGCCATAAATCGCTGAGGCGCCGTCGGTCAGAATTTCAATGCGCTCCACCGCTGCCATTGGAATGGTGTTGATGTTGGCGGCGCCGCCATCCATCACAGGTGACTTGGCCATCCGCTTGCCATCGAGCAAGGTCAGGGTGTGAAACGCCGAGGCGCCCTTCAGCTGTACCGTGGCCTGTGAGCCCCAGCCGTTGTTGGAGCCGCCGCCCCAGGAACCAAAGGCGTTGAGGTTAGAGCTTCTGAGGGCATCACCCACGGTGGCAAAACCTGATTTGGCCAGCTCTTCTGCGGTAATGGTGGTAATGGGGGTGGCACCCTCCATATCGATGCGCTTGAGGTTGGAGCCGGTGACGGCAATGCGCTCCACCTTGTTCTCATCCAGGGCCTCTTCTGCGGCCGCGATAAAGGTTGGCGCCCCGAAAATCAGCGCCAAACTCAGTGCCAGTTTGCTTTGTTTCACGTTTTCTCTCCCTAGTCGTTGTTGTTATGTCCGGCAAGCCGGATACAAAAAGCGCAACTTTTATATCACATACATTATTTTGTATACAATATGTTTTATCTTGGTTAATGAAAGAGTGAGCAGAGTTGGACGCTGGTCAATTTTTCGCAACTGGAGCTGGGGTAAATTGGGCTGACCTTACAAGAACTTAAGGAAAAATAATGAACTATAAAGAATGGCCTCTGGCGAAACAGATAGGGGTTCTTGCGACTGCGCTGACATTTTTGGTGTTCAGTTTGATGGGTTTTATCGCCTATCAAAGCGCCTCCAGTGCGCTGCAAACCAAGGGCATGACCGCCATGTCGGCCAAGTCTGATGCGGTCACCGATATGCTGGCATTGCAGTATCAGAGTCTCGCTGCCCTTGCCCGCCGTAACGCAGACGTACTGCGGGAAATGTATCCGGGCAACTTCCATAAACCGGGCCGCAGCGTCAAAGTGCTGGGCAAGGACACCCCGGTGCTGATGCACGAAAAAGAGCAAATCAATGCCACCAAGAGTAAGGTTGACCGCTACGCCAATCTCACCGGCGGCACTGCCACCGTGTTTGTGCGCGATGGCGACGACTTCCTTCGGATCTCCACCTCATTGAAAAAAGCCGATGGCAGCCGGGCTCTGGGCACCTATCTTGGCAAAAGCCACCCCGCCTATCAGGCGCTGATGTCCGGCGGCAGCTACGAAGGCTATGCCAACCTGTTTGGCCGCGACTACATGACCATCTACCGTGCGCTGCGCGATACCAATGGCGACGTGGTGGCGGTGCTCTATATCGGCTTTGATATCACCGACTCCCTCAAGGAACTGCGTGCCGCCGTTGCCCGCCTCAAGGTGGAAACCACCGGCCACTTTATGCTGGTAAACCGCAAAGATGAGCTGATTTTTGCCAGCGGCGCCGAGGTCGGCAGCCCCCTGAGCAGTGCCCTGCTCGATGGCCTGTCACCAGCTGAGCTGCCCACTTCATCAGATGGCCTGGCTTTCACCGACGATCAGGGCAAGTCGCGCTACCTCATCCTTAGGGAAGTGCCCGGCTGGCAGTGGCGTCTGCTGGCCACAGTGCCCACTGCTGAGCTGCATGAAGAGAGCATCAGCCTTTTGAAAATCAATGCCCTACTCTCAACTGTCGGCATTCTGGTGATTACCCTGTGTCTGTCCTGGGTGCTGGTGCGGGCATTGCGGCCCCTGACCGAGCTTAAACAGCAACTCGAAGGGCTTGGCCGGGGTGAGCTGGATCAGCGCTGGCAAACCAGTGCCGAGCACACCCAAAACGAGGTGCAGCATATCCGCAACAGTGTTGCCACCATGGCGGCAAACCTGAAAGCGCTGATTGAATCCCTTAAGTCATCGGTGTTGACCCTGGGTACCATGGCCGAGGAGTCGCGCCATATCGCCCATCAAAATGGCGAAGAAGCCGCCGCTCTGATGCTGCAGACCGACCAGATAGCCACCGCCATCGAGGAAATGTCCACCTCTATTCGCGACGTTGCCGAGCACGCCAGCGAAGGCGCCAATCAGAGCCAGCGCGTGGATGAGGCGGCACGGGATGGCCAGCGGATGCTCAATGGCATGGTGGCCGATTTAGGCACCCTCAGCGAGCGGCTGGCAAGCAGCCACGTAGCCGTGGAAGAAGTGGCGCGGGAAAGTGAAGCCATCAGCAAGGTCACCGAGGTGATAAACAACATTGCCGAGCAGACCAATCTGCTGGCGCTGAACGCCGCCATCGAAGCGGCCCGTGCCGGTGAACAGGGCCGGGGCTTTGCCGTGGTCGCCGATGAGGTGCGTACGCTGGCAAGCCGCACCCAGGCTTCCATTGCCGAAATCGGCCAGACCATCAGTAATCTGCAACACAAGGTGCGCGCCACCGCGAGCCAAATGGATGAAGCCCATCAGCTGGGGCAATCCTGTGCCAGCCAGGGCACCACCACAGGCCAGGAACTCGAGGGCATCACCCGCCGCATCGGCGATATGGCTACAGTGTCGGCCAGCATCGCCAGCGCCACCCATCAGCAAAGCACTGTGGCCGAGGACATCACCCACAACCTGCACCTGATAAGCGACCTTGCCCGGGAAGGTGAAACCCGTGCCAGCGAAACCGTGATGAGTGCCGACAAGCTGGGCAGTCTGGCGCTGGAGCTGAAAAAGCAGGTCGAGGTATTCAGAACCTAAGGGAAAGCCAACCAAAAGGCCGCCGGTGGGCGGCCTTTTCTTTCCCCAAAGAGCCCAGGGCCCCATCAGACCACCAACGAGTGGCTATCATGGATTGTGCTCAGCATCATGGGCTAAGGCCGCGTCCCACAGCAGTGCCAGCTCCCCTCTTCTCTCCCGCTTTACCTGCTGCCAGTGACACCCCTGCTGCGCCCCTTCCAGGGCATAAAGCAGGTTCAGGCTCACAGGCATACCGGCGCGCCTAAGACGCAGCATCACTTGGATACTGCCGATGGCAGCTACTTGCTCAAGCTCTGTAATACCAATCTGTGCCAGCCAGAGGGCGGACTTTGGGCCAAGGTTTGCGGCATCTTTTATGGCGGTCATAGCGAAAATACCGATGGGAACTGAAACCACAGGATAACCCCTGGCCAGAAAAAACAAACCCCGCACAGGGCGGGGTTTGTAAGATGACAGGCGCTTATTCGTCGTCTGACTTGCGGTCCATATTTTCGGTGTTTTCAAGCCACAGGGCATTGATAATCCCGAAGGAGCAGGCCAAGAGTACGCCCAGAATCCAGGTGAAATACCACATAGCGACTCCTTATCAGTACAGTGAATGCTTGTTGTTGTCGATGAACTGACGGCTCAGACGACCATACATCTTGTAGTAAGTCCAGATAGTGTACGAGAGCACAATCGGTACAAAGATGATGGCAGCCCAGGTCATCACGGTCAGGGTCATTTCACTGGCAGTGGCATCCCACATGGTCAGGCTCACGTTCGGCTCCAGCGATGATGGCATCACGAACGGGAACATGGCTGCGCCGCAGGTCAGGATAACACCGGCAACGGCCAGCGAGCTGAACAGGAACGCAAAACCACTGCGGTTCATGCGGCTGAACAGGATAACCAGCAGAGGCATCGCCAGACCCAGCACAGGGAAAGCTATGGTGATGGGGTAAGTCTGGTAGTTCGACATCCAGGCGCCGGTCACCAGCTCAACGGTTTTACCCACTGGGTTGGAGGCCGCATGGGTATCAAGCCCTGAGGTGATCACGTAACCGTCGATACCGTTGGCAACCCAGAAACCGGCGGCGGCGAACAGCACTACCAGCAGCAGCGCGAACAGCTGAGCGGCATTGGTGGCACGTACACGCAGCTCTCCTTCGGTCTTCATTTGCAGCCAGGTTGCGCCCTGCATCATAAACATGCTTACGCTGATAAGGCCGGCCAGCAGACCGAATGGATTGAGCAGGCCAAACAGACCACCGTGGTACTTGGCACGCAGGAACTCGTCAAAGTTGAACGGTACGCCCTGCAGCAGGTTACCGAAGGCCACGCCGATGATCAGCGGCGGCACAAAGGAGCCCACAAACAGCGCCCAGTCCCAGGATTTACGCCATTGTGGCGCTTCAATCTTGGAGCGATAGTCAAAGCCCACTGGACGCAGGAACAGCGCCAGCAGCACTATCACCATGGCTACATAGAAGCCCGAGAAAGACACGGCATACACCATAGGCCAGGCGGCAAACAGCGCGCCACCGGCGGTGATAAGCCACACCTGGTTGCCGTCCCAGTGCGGGGCAACGGTGTTAATCATCACCCGGCGATCGGTATCATCTTTGCCGATAATCGGCAGCAAGGCACCTACACCCATGTCAAAACCGTCGGTCACGGCGAAGCCGATAAAGAGAACGCCGACCAGGGCCCACCAGATAAAACGCAAGATTTCGTAATCAAACATAGTCGACTCCTTCCCTTAGGCTTCCTGTTTCTCGAAGTGGTAGCGGCCGGTCTTCAGGCTGCTTGGGCCAAGACGGGCATACTTGAACATCAGGAAGAGCTCAATCACCAGCAGCACTGAGTAGAACAGAGTAATGGAGATAATACTGAACCAGAGGTCACTGACCGTCAGACTGGAAGCCGACATGTAGGTTGGCAGCACTTCAGAGATGGTCCATGGCTGGCGACCATACTCGGCCACAAACCAACCACACTCAATGGCAATCCACGGCAACGGCAGACTGTAGAGCGCGGCCTTGAGAACCCACTTCTTCTCTTCAATCTTGTGACGGGTGCTTTGCCAGAAGGCAGCAGCGAACACAAACAGCATGATAACGCCCAGACCCACCATCACGCGGAACGACCAGAACAGCGGCGCCACATTCGGGATAGAATCCTTGGCAGCGGCCTTGATTTGCTCTTCAGTCGCATCCACCACCTTGTCGGTGTAGGGCTTAAGCAGCAGACCATAACCCAGGTCAACCTTGGCTTCTTCAAATGCAGCCTTGAGTGCTGGGTCCTTGTTACCGGCACGCAGCTCTTCGAGCATGGCGTAGGCCTTCATACCGTTACGAATGCGCACCTCGTGCTCATCCACCAGATCGCGAAGACCAGTAACTTCTTCATCGATAGAGCGGGTGGCGATAATGCCCATCACATAAGGAATTTTGATGGCGCCATCGGTGTGCATGGTTTCCTGATTCGGGAAGCCAACCACGGTAAAGGAAGCTGGAGCCGGCTCTGTGTGCCACTCGGCCTCAACGGCAGCCAGTTTCACACGCTGCACTTCACCTACCTTGTAGCCTGACTCGTCACCGAGCACGATAACCGACAGGATAGACGCCATACCAAAGCTTGCGGCAATCGCAAAGGAGCGACGGGCAAATGGCAGGTCACGCTTCTTCAGGATGTAGTAAGCACTGATAGCCAGTACAAACATGGCACCGGCCACATAGCCAGAAGCCACTGTGTGTACAAACTTCACCTGGGCAACCGGGTTAAAGACCACTTCGGCAAAGCTGGTCATTTCCATGCGCATGGTTTCGTAGTTGAACACAGAGCCCACAGGGTTTTGCATCCAGCCATTGGCCACCAAAATCCACAGTGCAGACATATTGGTACCCAGTGCCATCAACCAGGTCACTGCCAGGTGCTGACGCTTGGAGAATCTGTCCCAACCGAAGAAGAACATACCCACGAAGGTGGATTCGAGGAAGAAGGCCATCAAGCCTTCAATGGCGAGCGGCGCACCAAAAATGTCGCCTACATAGTGAGAATAGTAAGACCAGTTGGTACCAAACTGGAATTCCATGGCCAGACCCGTGGTCACGCCAAGGGCAAAGTTAATCCCGAACAGCTTACCCCAGAACTTGGTCATGTCCTTATAGATCTGCTTGTTGGTCATCACGTAAAGCGATTCCATGATAGCCAGCAGGAAGGCCATGCCCAGGGTTAAGGGAACAAACAGGAAGTGATACATGGCCGTTAGTGCAAACTGCAGGCGCGATAGCTCAACAACCTCTTCAACAATCATCAGTGACTCCTTACTTGGTGCGTCCTGCCACCTTCATCCGATCCCCATCGACGAGGGAGGCAACCTTTGTAGGATAGTTAAAATTTAGTTTTTTTCGCCTTTGCACGGTTTGTTAAAACCAAGGCGCTTTTTTGACGTTCAGGCACATCGCCCCTGCCCTTGCTTGCTGCAACCCCGGAATTGTCGATCCGGATCACGCTTTCACAGCAGTTTGTGACGGCCACCCTGCGCCAGCGGGTGTCAAACCCCCTAAAATTTTTTGCAATCAGCTAATTACACTGACAATCAACAGGAATTTGGCAGGAAATTTATACCACCTGGAATTGATACAAATCAATCAAACTCGCCGCTTTCAACCGGAATTGCCAAGTAGCACACACTTTGGCTCGCGCCGTGATTGACACCCCAACCGCCATGGAATAGGCAAGCCTTCAACCAGGGTAAAAACAGCTATTTTCAGGCCGTAAATTACAAATAAAGCAACAAAGCCATAAAAACACAAACAGACAACTTTCACAGATAAACTGACATTAGACAAAATCACAGCGAGATAATTATTTACTTTTTAATATCATACAATTAAGATGAGCCTACAAACATTATCCATAATGATAGATAAGTTTTTCTAATCGAAATGACAAATTTAACTCGTTTGAGAAGCTGAATTGAACTGGCTACTATATGCCCAAGTTAAGGAGACGGCCCCCACCAGACGTGCGGCGGGGCTCACTCCGCACCCTTGAACCTGACTGTGGAGATGTCCCATGAAAAACTTTTTTGACCGTGTCATCAAGGCCTACAAGCGCGTGTTTGTTGAACTCTACACCGCCAAGCCACTGTAATTGACGCTGTAAGCAATTCCCTTGAAGTGATTGATGTTTTGTTAGCGCAAAACGGCCCCAGACCGACAGGTCCGGGGCATTTTTTTATCTGTCGTACGGTTATACCCATTTGGAGGCAGTTATTCCGCCAAAGGGCCGAAAGCCAAACTCGGGGTAATTGCAGCTGGATACAACTGAATTAACGTCAATATTTCATTGTGTTACATCAATAAAAAAAGGAGCGATTCTCATCGCTCCTTTTTTGTACTCAGGTTTACAACCTGACTATCACTGCCGCTTAACCCAGTTTCACCCGGGCGTTACGGAACATGCGCATCCATGGGCTGTCCTCGCCCCAGTTGTCTGGGTGCCAGGAGTTGGCCACTGTGCGGAATACCCGCTCTGGGTGCGGCATCATGATGGTGACGCGACCATCCAGGGTGGTGATACCGGTCAGGCCGTTTGGCGAACCGTTGGGGTTCTGCGGGTACTGGGTGGCGATTTCGCCATGACCATTCACATAACGCAGCGCCACAGTGCCTGTGGCTTCGGCTCGGGCCAGTGCCTCGGCGTTGGCGAACTCGGCAAAACCTTCACCGTGAGACACGGCGATTGGCATGCGTGAGCCTTCCATGCCAGAGAAGAACAGCGAGGGGCTCGACTGCACTTCCACCAGGCTGAAGCGGGCTTCAAAGCGCTCGGAGCGGTTACGCACGAAACGTGGCCAGTGCTCGGCACCCGGGATGATGTCTTTAAGGTTAGACATCATCTGACAGCCGTTACACACCCCGAGGGCAAAGCTGCTGTCGCGCTCGAAGAAGCGGCTGAACTCGTCGCGGGCACGCTGGTTAAAGAGGATGGATTTGGCCCAGCCTTCACCTGCGCCCAGCACGTCACCGTAAGAGAAACCACCACAGGCCACCAGGCCCTGGAACTCTTCGAGGCTGATGCGGCCAGAGAGGATGTCGGACATGTGCACGTCGCGGCTCTCAAAACCGGCTCTATCAAACGCAGCTGCCATCTCCACGTGGGAGTTAACGCCCTGCTCGCGCAGAATAGCCATCTTGGGCGCGGCGCCCTTGAGGATATAAGGCGCTGCCACGTCGTCACTTGGGTCGAAGCCCAGCTTCACGGTCAGACCCGGCTCGTCAGCTTTCTGCTTCAGTTCAAACTCCTGGCGGGCACACTCAGGGTTATCACGCAGCGCCTGCATACGGTAGGTGGTTTCGGACCACAGAGTGCGCAGGGCTACGCGGCTGTCTGCAAACACCAGACGCTCGCCATCGTGGATGCGTACCTGACCATCGCTGTTCAGCTTGGCAACGGCGTGTACGGCAAGACCGGCAGCTTCGAAGGCGCTGCGTACAGCTGCTTCATCGCCGGCACTTACCTGAATCACACCACCGAGCTCTTCGTTGAAGAGGCGCTCAAGGTCTGAGCCTGCGATGCCAGCCAGGTTGATGTCCAGACCCGTATTACCGGCAAAGGCCATTTCCACCAGAGTAGTGAAAAGACCACCGTCACTCTTGTCGTGGTATGCCATCACCTGCTTGGCAGCAACCAGCTTCTGCATGGTCTCGAAGAAACCGCGCAGACTGGCGGCGTTATCCAGGTCCGGCGCAACGTCACCCAGCTCACCAAACACCTGTGCCAGGCACGAACCACCGAGGCGGTTCTGACCATTGGCAAGGTCGATAAAGAGGATACTGGTGTCACCCTTGTCGGAGCGCAGCTCTGGGGTCACAGTGTTACGCACATCATTCACCGCACCGAAGGCGGAAATGATAAGACTCATAGGCGCGGTCACGGCTTTCTTCTCGCCGTTCACTTCCCAGGCGGTCTTCATGGACATAGAGTCCTTGCCCACAGGGATGGTGAGTTCAAGCTCAGGACACAGCTCTTCGCCCACGGCTTTCACCGCTTCGTAGAGACCTGCGTCTTCACCCGGGTGACCGGCAGCGGCCATCCAGTTGGCAGAGAGTTTGATGCGCTTGAACGAGCCAATGTCGGCACCGGCGATGTTCATGATGGACTCGGCCACTGCCATACGGGCAGAAGCGCCAAAGTCCAGCAGAGCCAGCGGGGTGCGCTCACCCATTGACATGGCTTCACCGGCGTAGGTGTCGAAGGTGGCGGCGGTTACGGCGCAGTCAGCCACAGGCACCTGCCATGGGCCAACCAGCTGGTCGCGGGCCACAAGGCCGGTCACAGTGCGGTCACCGATGGTGATAAGGAAGGTCTTGTCAGCCACGGTTGGCAGCGACAATACGCGCTTCACGGCTTCACCAACGGCAATCTTGCTCTGATCCAGCGCAGGGCTTACCGCCTTTTTGGTTTCAACCTGGCGGCTCATCTTGGGCGGTTTGCCCAGCAGCACTTCCAGTGGCAGATCGATTGGGGTGTTGTCGAAGTGTTCGTCATTGAGGCTTAAGTGCGGCTCGGCTGTGGCTTCACCCACTACGGCAAATGGCGCACGCTCACGCTCACAGATGGCGGCAAAGGTGTCGATATCTTCGGCAGCCACAGACAGCACATAGCGCTCCTGGGACTCGTTACACCAGATTTCCAGCGGGCTCATGCCGCGCTCGTCACACAGCACCTTGCGCAGCTCAAAACGGCCACCGCGGTCGCCATCGTTTACCAGCTCAGGCAGGGCGTTGGACAAACCACCGGCACCCACGTCGTGGATAAACTGGATGGGGTTCTTGTCGCCCATCTGCCAGCAGCGGTCAATCACTTCCTGACAGCGACGCTCCATCTCAGGGTTGTCGCGCTGCACCGAGGCAAAATCCAGATCTTCGCTGGACTGGCCCGAGGCCATAGAAGAAGCCGCGCCGCCGCCAAGACCAATGTTCATTGCAGGGCCACCCAGCACAACCAGCTTGGCGCCAACGGTGATTTCACCTTTCTGTACATGGTCTTCGCGGATGTTACCGATACCACCGGCCAGCATGATGGGCTTGTGGTAACCACGGACTTCCACGCCGTTGTGGCTGGCGACTTCCTGCTCGTAAGTACGGAAGTAACCGAGTAGCGCCGGACGGCCAAACTCGTTGTTAAAGGCAGCGCCACCGAGCGGGCCTTCGGTCATGATGTCCAGCGCCGTCACTATGCGGTCTGGCTTACCATAGTTGCCTTCCCAAGGCTGAACAAAGCCTGGGATCTTCAGGTTGGATACGCTGAAACCGGTCAAACCTGCCTTTGGCTTGGCGCCGCGGCCGGTGGCGCCTTCGTCACGGATTTCACCGCCGGAACCCGTGGCAGCACCTGGGTACGGGCTGATGGCGGTTGGGTGGTTGTGGGTTTCCACCTTCATCAGGATATGCACAGGTTCCTGATGGTAGTTGTACACACCGTCTGCGTCCGGGAAGAAGCGGCCAGCCTCGGTACCCACCATCACGGCGGCGTTATCCTTATAGGCAGACAGCACATTGTCCGGGGTCTTTTCGAAGGTGTTTTTGATCATCTTGAACAGCGACTTGGGCTGCTCGGCGCCGTCGATGGTCCAATCGGCGTTGAAAATCTTGTGACGACAGTGCTCAGAGTTTGCCTGGGCAAACATCATCAGCTCGATATCGTTGGGGTTACGACCCAGACGGGTGAAGTTTTCGACCAGATAATCGATTTCATCTTCCGCCAGTGCCAGACCCATGTTGCGGTTGGCCAGTTCCAGCGCAGCACGGCCTTCGCCGAGGATGTTGACGCTGGTAAAAGGCTTGGGCTCGGTGTGGGTAAAAAGCACCGCCGCATCATCAAAGCTCGCCAATACCACTTCCACCATGCGGTCGTGGATCAGGGCTTTAAGCTCTTTGTGTTGGGCATCGCTCAGGGCATCCGCTTCAACATAATAAGCAACACCACGTTCCAGACGCTTGATTTTCTCAAGGCCGCAGTTGTGTGCAATGTCGGTAGCTTTGGAGGACCAGGGAGAGATGGTGCCGGGGCGGGGAGTGACAAACAGGAGGCTTCCTGTGGGGGCATGGGGCTCGATGGCGGGACCGTAGGTCAGGATTTTGGCGAGTCGCTCTTGCTCAGTTGCGTCGAGTGCCTCATTCAAATCCGCCAAATGAATAAATTCAGCATAGATTTGGCGTACAGGAAGTGCTGCATTTTCACAGGCTTCCATCAGCTTTTGCACTCTAAACGCCGAGAGTGCAGGAGCTCCACGGATGATCTCCATCACGTCAATTCACCTTACTTTTTATAATTACAGGGTCAGAGGTGGCGCTATTATAGGGAAATACGCCCCGTAAATCACCTGCCTCGCATACTCAAAACAGAGTTTCCTGTGATATAACAAGCCGAGATTGACAAGGATTAACCTGCTGTTCAGCCAAGGCTTAGAAGAATTAGGGTAGAATAGCGCCGCTTTTGGTCGCTGATGTTGCTAATAATGGGTTTAATGCGTTGATTATTATGAGAAGAGTCTGGATATTGCTCGCCGCCTTGCTGGTGCTGACTGCCTGTCAGCCGCCAGTGGTCGACGTGGCTGAAAACCAGCCTTCCACCCCATCCCCTACCCTCAGAGTCGGCACTCTCTATGGTGCTCAGGTGTATATGAGCACAGGTCAGGGTCTGTCGGGCTTTGATTATGAATTGGCGCAGCGTTTTGCCGACTACCTTGGCAAGCCGCTGGAAATGCAGCCCTATAACAGCCGCAGCGAACTCTATGATGCCCTTTCAAGGGGCGATATCGACATTATTGCCGCCGGTCTGACCGAGACCCCCAACCGCCGCAACCGCTTCCGTATGGGGCCGCCGCTGTACAGTGTGAATCAGGTGGTGGTCTATAAGCAGGGTACCCGGCCGCCGGAATCCATTGAGCAGCTCAGCGGCAGGCTCACCGTGGTGGCCGACTCCGCCTTTGTGGAAACCTTAACCCGGCTGCAGCAAACCAGCCCTAACTTAAGCTGGGAGCAAACCGGCGAGAAGGATAACGACGAGCTTATCGCCCTGATTGATGCAGGGGAGCTGCCGTTCACCCTGGCGCACTCCACAACCCTGGATATCAACCGCCGCTATATGCCTGAGCTGCGCTCCGGCCTGGTGCTGGAAGAAAAGGTGCCTGTGGTATGGCTGCTCGCCGCCAAAAACAGCGATGAACTGATGAGCCAATTACTGGCATTCTGGCACCTGGAGAAGCGCTCAGGCACCCTTGCACACCTGAATGAAAAGTATTTTGGCCACGTAAAACGCTTCGATTATGTCGATACCCGCGCCTTTATCCGCGCCATCGACGCCAAGCTGCCGCGCTACCGGCCATTGTTTGAAGAATACGCCGGCGATCTGGATTGGCGAAAGCTTGCCGCCGCCAGCTATCAGGAATCCCATTGGAACCCCAATGCACGCTCGCCTACAGGGGTGCGCGGCATGATGATGCTGACCAACGCAACCGCCAGTTCTCTTGGGGTCACCAACCGCCTCGACCCGCGTCAGAGTATCAAAGGCGGCGCCCAGTATTTGCGTGATTTGATTGGCCGCCTGCCGGACTCCATCCCTGAAAACCAGCGGATGTGGTTTGCACTGGCCGCCTATAACATTGGTCTTGGCCACCTGGAGGATGCCCGTCGTCTGGCCGAGGCTCAGGGGCTCAATCCCAGCGCCTGGCGCGATGTAAAACAAGTGCTGCCGCTGCTGCAAAAGCGCAAGTTCTACTCAAAAACCCGTTATGGCTACGCCCGTGGCAGCGAGGCGGTGCATTACGTGGACTCCATCCGCCGCTACTACGACACCCTGGTGTGGGTCGATAACCAGAATAAACCGCTGGAAGATCCCGCGCCCGATGCAGTGTTGCCGGAAGAAACCGCCTCCACTACTGTGGTCACAGAAGATACACAGGCGCCCAAATAATCTGTCATCCAAAGGCGCTAATATCGGCTGTGAGCAGGGCAAAACAGCCCCGTAACCAAAGACACGCACCAAGCTGGTTTACTGCCGATGATAAAAGCATCAGCGACGCGCAAACCATGCTTTGGCGCTCTTGCAAGGGGCTGATACCACTGCTAATGTGCTTGGAAGAAAAAGAAATTGGCCGTTAAGGACCAATGCGTTAAAAGGGGCCTTACATGAAAAGAAAAGCGAATAACAACCACACCCATGCGGCAGCTCGGCGCCGTACACTGATTAAGTTCCGTCACAGCCGCTTGCTGCGTCGACAGAAACTCTTCTTCAGCTTAATCCAACCGGAAGACTAATCCCGTCTCACCAACCTTAGGGGCGACAGTCTCTCTTTTATCGCCCGGCTCTCCCACCTTAAATCAAGACTCAGGCTGCTCCGTGCGAGTAGCCTGTTTCAGTGCTTTTTGCTCCTTACGGCGACGGCGAAAGAAGCTGCTCAGCATCCCGCTGCACTCGTCGGCCAGCACGCCAGCGGTCACGTCTATCTGATGGTTAAATGCGGGGTGTTGCACCAGATTGACCACGGTGCCTGCGGCGCCGGTTTTCTCGTCCCGGGCGCCAAACACCAGACGGCTGATGCGGCTGTGTACCATAACACCGGCACACATGGCGCAGGGCTCCAGAGTCACATATAAGGTGGTATCCAGCAGCCGGTAATTGCCAAGCGCCCTGCCCGCTTCGCGCAGGCACAGCATTTCGGCGTGGGCGCTGGGATCGTTAAGGCCAATATTGTGGTTAAAGCCCCGGGCGATAACTTCACCGTCTTTTACCAGCACCGCGCCCACAGGCACTTCACCTCGCTGCTCGGCTTCTTTGGCGGCCTCCAGGGCCATCGACATAAAAAGGATATCTTGCTCAGATTGTTGCAAGGCGAGAACTTCCACTGTGACTTCTGGCGCAAGTATAACTGCCGCTGGCACCCGCTGGCAAAATCCCCCTTGCGAACTACACTCAGGGCAAGCATCGGACAAGGTTTTCGCTATGCCGCCGAAGTCGTCTGCCACAAGCTTGTTACCCCCCGTTATTACCCTGCTGGGCATTGTGCTGGCAGGGCTGCTGCTTTACCGTGAAGAAGCACAGGACACGCCCCAGTACGCCGAATTTATTATGGAAACCATTCCGGTCATCTTCTGGCTGGTGCTGATGTTTCAAGCCAGGCTGACATCCCATCTGGGGAGGCTGTATCTGCTGCTCCTTTGTGGCACGGCGCTATCGTACCTTGGCGCCCTGCTCGACTGGCTCGATGAAGTGCTGAGCATTGCCCCCTTTCATCCGGTGGAGGATGTGATGCAGTCTGCGGGCTTATTGCTGTCGGGCTTTGGCCTGCTCAAACTACTGAAACATCAGCATCAGCAAAACCAACTGCTGCAAAAGCTTGCCGGTACCGATCCCCTAACCGGCGCCCTTAATCGCCGGGCGCTGGTGCAGCCAGCTGGCACAGGCAATTCGGTGTTTGTATTAATGGATGTGGACCACTTTAAGCAAATCAATGACACCCTGGGCCATGCCGCCGGTGACTTTGTCCTGGTGGAGCTTGCCAAACTCATCAGCAGCCAAATCCGTCAAAGCGATCAGTTTTTCCGCTGGGGCGGCGAAGAGTTTTTGCTGGAACTTAGGGACACTGAGCTTAAAGAAGCGAGCCTGCGCATCGAGGCGCTGCGCGCTTTGATTGAAGCGAGCCATTTTAATTTTGCCGGCCAGAGTATCAGGGTAACCATCAGTGCCGGTCTTTGCGCCGTCAGCCCGGTGCAGGGCGGATTGGAGAAGGCCATTAAGGCTGCCGATGAAGCCCTGTACCGCGCCAAGGAAGCGGGCCGTAATCAGGTGCTGTGCGCCTGAGCTCAAAACGGCAATACCCTCGTCAAGGCGCCCCCAGTCCTGCTGCTTTATTTCAATACAGTCGCCCATAAAAAACGCCCGGGCTTAGCGCGGGCGTTTGCACATGAGGTCAAATCGGCTGTTCGCCGGCGATGTGATCTCTTAATTATGTAATTTCTTAGTTATTTAATTTCTTAGTTATTTAATTTCTTAGCTATTTAATTTCTTTATCAACGGTATAGATATTCCACTTCATGTCGGCAGTGGTGTCGTCACCGATGATTTCAGCGATAACCCGGCGGTTTTTATCATGGGCTTCGGCGGTATGACTCGGGTCAACAGGGTTGTTGTAACCAAAGCCGATAGCCTTGAGGCGGCCGGGTTCGATGCCGTATTGCTGCACCAGCACTTCGGTGACCGCGTTGGCGCGGCGCTGGGACAGGTCCATGTTGTAGTCGTAACCACCGGTGCGGCTGCAGTGACCTTCAATGGTCACGGCGGTGTTGGGGAATTGGCGCATAAAGCCCGCCAGTTCCTCAATTTGGCCGTAGTACTGCGGCGCCAGGTAGCTTGAGTCGTTCGGGAACAGGATTTTCAGTTCGCGGCGCTCGTTGATGGCCTTGATTTGACCACAGCCGTAGTTGTCGATGGCGGCGCCATTAACGGTACCGGCGCAGCGCTCACGGGCTTCGATAACGCCGTCACGGTCCGGATCGTTCAGGTCGAACACCTGCTCGGTGCTGCCGTCCATGCTCACGGTGTCGCGCATCGAGCACGCGCCCAGGCTCAGCAGGGCCAGGATCAGTAGTGTGGTTCTCATTTTGTTACTCCCCCTTCATATTCACGCTCTCCCTGCCACACTGTCGGGCGGGTTACCTTCAGAGAATCCAGCAGACGACCGGTGGCGTTCAGCACCCGGTACTTGGCCACGATTTCGTCGTACTCGGCCTGCAGGTAGTCTTTGCGGGCTTCAAACAGTTCGTTTTCGGTATCCAGCAAGTCGAGCAGGGTGCGCTGGCCGAGGTTGAACTGTTGGGTGTAGGCCACCTGGGTTTCCTTGGCGGCTTTGACGTGATCGCGGATATAGTCTTTCTGCGGCGTCAGCATTTCATAGGCGTTCCAGGCCAGGTTCACCCCTTCCACCACTTCGCGGTAGGCGCGCTGACGGATTTCTTTGGCTTCACCGATTTTGTAGGCCGCTTCTTTTTCGCGGGCCAGATCCTTACCGCCGGCAAACAGGTTGTAACGTACCCGCACCATGGCAACCAGATCGTTGCTGTAACCGCCTACGTCGCTGCGAAACGCACCTGAGCCGGACACACCGTCTTCGCCATCGAGGTTGTTGTTCCAGTTACCGTCCAGCTCCAGGGTGACCTTGGGGTAGTAGCCGGACTGCGCCGAAGAGCGCTCGTTCTGGGCCGCTTCAATGTCGGCGGCAGCGGATTTGAGCACCGGGTGGTTGTCCTGGGCCAGCGTCATGCTGGTTGCCAAATCGGTTGGCAGCATGTCGGCATCGGGCACGGGCACAATCATGTCATCCGGGGCCTTGTCGACCACGCGGCTGAACTGGGCCTTGGCATCAAAGAAGTTGTTGCGGGCGGAGATCAGGTTGGCGTTGGCGCGGGCCAGACGACCGGTGATTTGCGACAGATCCGCAATCGAGCCCAGACCTGAGTCGGTGCGCTGCTTGATCTGATCGTAAATTTCCTTATGGGTCGCCAGGTTCTTTTCGGCCAGGTTCATCACCTGCTCGGTGCGGATGTAGTTGATGTACACCTTGGTCACATCCAGCGCCATGTCTTCGGCGGCGGCAAACAGGGCCCACTGATCGGCGCTGGCTTCAAAGCTTAAGCGGTCGACTTCGCTGGAGGTGTAGAAACCGTCAAACAGCATCTGGCGGATACTGATGCCCGCTTCGCCGCGCTCGAGTTCAAAGTCACCATTGTCGCGGCCAAAGCGGCGACGGGTCGATGGGCTGTCGGTTTGCTCCCAACCATAGCCACCGGTGAGATCTACCGTGGGCATATAGCCGGCAATCGCCTGATTGACCTGCTCTTCGCGGGCCTTGAAGCGGTTGAAAGCAGCGCGCAGTTCTGGATTACTGTCCAGGGTATGCGCCACCGCCTGTTCCAGCGTCATGGCTGACGCCGACAGAGGCAACATCATACCCCCCATGGCGGCCGCCAGTACGCCAAGGCGTAGCTGATGCAAGCGTGTTTTTAACATGGTTAAACCCTCCCGGTTTAGTCAGAGCCCTGTGTTTCCTTGAGTACAACATTCAGGGTTCTTTGAATTGGTATTCTGGTTATCAGAGTAAAGCTTTGCCTGTCGCTCACGCCTTTATGTTTGGGACGTTGCTTGAATGCCTGAAAACGGCGTGCCGGACCATGACGTCATGGTCCGGCAGCTAACAGGTTGCAGCATCAGGGCAGAATGTCGCCCTTGTTTTCATCTTCCAGTGACAGCATGCGGCCCACGGGCTGGAAGTCCCCTGCATCGGTATCCACAATCAGCGGACCATCGCCGTTGCCAATCAGGCCGTTGATGATGCCGCTCTCATCGTTGACATCCAGACCATACTGCTCGGCCAGATCCACGCCATCGAGCACGATGCGCTGATCGACCTTGCCGTCGAGATTGGCGTCAATGGCGATGGTGGTGGAACCGTCGACAATATCGAAGCTGAGGTAATCCTCGAGGCTGTGATGCTCTTCGTTTTGCAGCAGATCGCTCAGGTCGAGCTTATCGTTTGCCAGGTCGAAGTCGATGATATGGTCAGTGCCCGTATCACCGGCCTTCCACACAAAGGTGTCGGCGCCGTCGGTGCCGTGGAACACCTCATCACCCAGCCCCACAATGGTGCTGCCATCCTGAATAAGCAGTGAGCCGTCAACCAGGCCGGAGTCACCATTGCTGGCTTGTCCGGGATCACCATTCTGGGCAGCGTCCTGCGGCGCAGAGCTGTTAACGAGCATGGCATTGTCTGGGGCAAGTGGCTGGCTGTCATCCAGGGCATCAGCCACTTCTTTTGCCACGGTAAACTCACCGGAAGCCGTGCTTTGCTGGACGGTTGAAGCCTCAGGGGTGTCAGCAACCTCTGGCGCACCGAAGGCCAACTGCGCCGCCTTTTCAGCGTCTGCATGGGCCGGTTCAGAACCCTGCAGCGGCTCTGTGGATGACTCACTCATCAGTGACCGTGCAGCCAGGAGGCTGTTGTCTTGCATCTGGTTAAGCTGCAAGGATTTAAGACCTATATCCCCCATCACTGGGTTGGCACCAAGCACAGTGATTTGGAAGTCTACGCTGCTTTGCGCGGTATCCTGATTGGATGACTCCACACTGGTGGCCACGACCGTCGCCGTATAGTTGCCCTGAGTGGTCACCTTGATTTGCAGACTGGATTTATCCCAATCGGTAATATCAACGCTGCCATTGGCGTCTACGGTAACCTGATTGCCATTGGCATCCTTCAGCACAGCGCCAACAGGCAGCCCCTGGAGTTGGACACTCAGACTCTCTGAGTTGTCAGCATCCACCAAAGACGAACCTATGTTGCCGAGTTTGATAAAGTCGTCTTTGTAGCCGTAGTTATCGACTGCACTGAACGACAGGTTATCCAGAATGGCGCCTACCGAGTCGGCGTTATCGGCTTCAAACAGCAGGCGATAGTTACCTGTGGCATTCACCGGCAGCGTCACCTTCTGATCGAGCAGCCAGGCCGTCGAGGTCGGATTGTAGTCATACAGCGTAATCGCCTCGGCAAGCAGCGGCTGACCATTGGCATCCAATGGCACCAGTTTCACCGTCAAACCACTGCTTGTGGTGTTACGTGCCGCGATATCAAAGCCAAGCTCATAGAAACGGCCAGCCTCGAGAGACATATCGGTGTAGAGGGTTTTGTCACCGTTATGGAATTCAATTTCCATCACCTTATTGGTGGAGGTGCCACCAAGATACGTCTTCTCATAACCGACTTCGATTTGACCATTGGCGTTGCTGGTGTACCAGGTGCCTATGGTATTGAGGCCGGAAATCTCATTGGCCACAACCCCGTCCCAGGGACCATTGAAGCTCACGTCTTCAAAGTTGATGGCGGCAACGCTGGTGTAGTTTCCTACCGTCAGCACAGGCGCATCGGCCACGGCATTGACTGTGATATTGAGGGTCGAAGTACTGCCGGTATTGGTGGTGTACGTGATCTCAGGCACGGTGCCATTCCAGTTGTTGTTAGGCACAAAACTGTAGTTACCGTTGCTGTTAAGGGTAAGCACCCCATCCGCCAACACATGAGCGGTTGAACCCGCGGTGTAGACTGTGTTACTGCCGGCAACCTGGAAGCTGGTCACTGACAAGGTATTGTCAACATCGGTGTCATTGGTCAGCACGTTACCGGTAGCGGTCTGATCCTCATTGATGGTCTTGCTGTCTGGGGCAAGCACACTGGCATCATCAACCGGCGTAACCTGAATAATCAAGGCCGCACTTGCACCCGTGTTGGTCGTGTAAGTGACTGAAGGCACAGTACCATTCCAGTCGGCCGCAGGTTTGAAGATATAGCTGCCATCGGCATTCAGGGTCAGCTCACCTTCAGCCAGCTGCAAACGGGCGCCAGGCGCGTACTCGCTGCTGTCACCGGCAACCTTGAAGCTGACAACGTCGGTGTTGTTATCACCATCGTTGTCCAGCACGTTACCTTCGATAGGCCCACCGTCTTCCAGACCGGTTTTGGTATCCAGGTTCGCTTTAACCTGCTGGAAATCAACCTTATTCAGGTCAATATTCAGCAGCGCGCTGCTCTCGTCGCCGTCGCCGTCCAGCACAGTGTAGGTAAAGGTATCTACCGCCCCTTGTGGGATATCACTGTTATTGACGGTGACCTGATAGTCGTAAGAGCCGTCGCTGTAGAGTGTCAGCACACCATATTGGCCAACGATCTGCGTCCCCACATTGCCACTCACGCCATCGGCCTTGTGGTCGCCCGCCTGCACCCCAATCAGGGTAATGGTGTCATCGGCACCAATAACATCGTTGGTCAGCACATTGCCGCTGGTTGATGGCAGCTCATAGCCATCGCCTGCAACCACACGCACCACAAGCTCATAGCTGGAGGCAGCGTTTTCGGCAGTGCGAATTTCGGTAACCACCTGACCGGTCACAGGATCTCTGAAACCTATCACCTGCAGGGTGTAGAAAGCGCCTTCATAGTTGAAGGTCACACTGGTTTGACTGACGGTCACTATGTCCTTGGAGGCTTCAGGATCGTTCGGATTGTTGGTCGTCTCGTCATGGGCAAAGTCAACGGTCAGGGTGACCGGCGTGACCACACCATAGGAGTCGGTTACCGAGAAGGTGACGTCCATGGATGCGGCCGTAATTGCCGTGCCAGCTGCAGTAGGCCAGTTGTAGTGGGTAAAGGTACCCAGCACTATGTCCTCATTCAGCCCCAAAGAGCCCGACAGTGCCGCGTCATTGTCGATAAAACCGTAACCCGATTTATAGGTGGATGTTGGGTTACCCCAACGCAGCTGATCAAGGCCGCTGTCGTTATCCAAACCACCACCATTGGGGTTGCTGGTGCCATCAAACCGATCAATGTTTGAACCGCCTGTAGGTACTTTCCAATCGGCAACAATACCCGACACCAGGAAGCTGTCCTGAATGATACTGACGCTGCCGTTATCATCATTAGCCTGGTTATTGTCGTCAGTCACAGTAATAGCCACTGTGCCTGTTGCTGTGCTGCCAAGCGAGTCTGTCGCGACAACCTGAATACCCGACACCACGACCTCATCAGCATTCGGGCTGCTTTGATGCTGGAGATCGTCCAGCAAGGTCGCGGTGACGCTGACACTGCCGGTCTCACCTGCCCCAATGCCTGAGCCGCTCAGGGACAGAATTACCATCTGTACCCCGCCGATGCTGCCGATGAGGTTGCCGGTGGCGGCATCCTGGGTCCAGACAAAGTTGCCGTTCAAGCCCGATACCGTGATGCCTGCGGTTGAACCGAAGCTGAAGCCGGTGACATCGGCCGCGCCACTGGCAGTAAACGACAGTGACTGGGTCGCAGTGTCCTGATTGCTGCCTTTAGTATCTGCATCCTGCAGCGCCAGATTTACTGAGCCACCGCCATGGATATCGTTGTCGATAATGGTGGCTGTGCCGGTGACAGAACCTGAACTTAGGGTATAGGTTTCGGTAGGCTCGGCTGCCGAATCCTGCTTGGTCTGTACCAGCACCTGGAAGCTGTTTTGCCCGGCAGGCAATGTCACGCTGAAGCTGCCGTTGGCGGCAACCGAAACCGTTTGGCTTACACCATTGATAACCACTGTGACCTGATTGCCTGTGTAGTCGGCGCCCTTCACGGCGGTACCATTCGCCAGCGTCAGATTCAGCACTGTGTCTGTGGTGGAGGTATTGCCGGTTGTTACCGTAAAGGTGTTTACATCACCTTCCACCACAGTGTTGCCGACGATGCTGCCGACCACAGGGGCACTGTCATTGTCGGTGATAGTAGCAATGCCGCTGGCGCCGGTGCCATTGGCGGTCGCGCTCAGGCGATATTGCTCACTGCCTTCAAAGATGGTGTCGTCAAGGGTTGCCACCTGCACCAGGAAGCTGCTCGCCCCCGCAGGCACAGTCACAGTGCTGCCGATCACGGCTGTGTATGTGGCGCCATTGTCGAAGCTCACCATGTAGGTGGTGCCGGTATCTGTGCCCACAGTGGCGCTGTCGCTGCTAAGCGCCAGGGTAACTGAGGTTGCTGTGGTACTGGCGTTACTCAAAGTCACCACAAAGGTGTTTGACTGACCTTCAACGACCGTATTGCCTACCACCGAGTTCACCACGGGCAGATCGGCTGTATCCACAATAGTGGCGCTGCCGGTATCCGTGCCGGTAACGCCGGTCTGGCCGGTCACGGTGACGCTGAAGTTCTCGGCGCCTTCATAAACACTGTCATCGGTGGTCTGCACCCGCAGCTGCAGACTGGTGCTGCCCGCCGGAATAGTGACGATGCCATCGGCCGGTACCGCCAGCCAGGTGGTGCCGTCGAAGTATTCCAGGTTGCCCATGTCGGCCGCATCGGTATCACCGGCATTGAGGGTCAGCTTGACCTCGGTGTCGGTGGCCGCGGCGGCGCTGAGGCTCACCGTGAAGCTGGCGATGCTGCCTTCGTTGACACTGCCTGCATCACTGATAGTGACGCTCGGACGGTCATCGTCCGGGTTCGGGCCGGGGCCGGAGCCGTCATCGACGATGGTCGCCGTGCCGGTATCGGTGCCGGTGACGCCGGTCTGGCCGGTCACGGTGACACTGAAGTTCTCGGCGCCTTCATAAACACTGTCATCGGTGGTCTGCACCCGCAGCTGCAGACTGGTGCTGCCCGCCGCAATGGTCACAATGCCATCAGCCGGTACCGCCAGCCAGGTGGTGCCGTCGAAGTATTCCAGGTTGCCCATGTCGGCCGCATCGGTATCACCGGCATTGAGGGTCAGCTTGACCTCGGTGTCGGTGGCTGCGGCGGCGCTGAGGCTCACCGTGAAGCTGGCGATACTGCCTTCGTTGACACTGCCCGCATCACTGATAGTGACGCTCGGACGGTCATCGTCCGGGTTCGGGCCGGGGCCGGAGCCGTCATCAACGATGGTCGCGGTGCCGGTATCCGTGCCGGTGACGCCGGTCTGGCCGGTCACGGTGACGCTGAAGTTCTCGGCGCCTTCATAAACACTGTCATCGGTGGTCTGCACCCGCAGCTGCAGACTGGTGCTGCCCGCCGGAATAGTGACGATGCCATCGGCCGGTACCGCCAGCCAATTGGTACCGTCGAAGTATTCCAGGTTGCCCATGTCGGCCGCATCGGTATCACCGGCATTGAGGGTCAGCTTGACCTCGGTGTCGGTGGCCGCGGCGGCGCTGAGGCTCACCGTGAAGCTGGCGATGCTGCCTTCGTTGACACTGCCTGCATCACTGATAGTGACGCTCGGACGGTCATCGTCCGGGTTCGGGCCGGGGCCGGAGCCGTCATCGACGATGGTCGCCGTGCCGGTATCGGTGCCGGTGACGCCGGTCTGGCCGGTCACGGTGACACTGAAGTTCTCGGCGCCTTCATAAACACTGTCATCGGTGGTCTGCACCCGCAGCTGCAGACTGGTGCTGCCCGCCGCAATGGTCACAATGCCATCAGCCGGTACCGCCAGCCAGGTGGTGCCGTCGAAGTATTCCAGGTTGCCCATGTCGGCCGCATCGGTATCACCGGCATTGAGGGTCAGCTTGACCTCGGTGTCGGTGGCCGCGGCGGCGCTGAGGCTCACCGTGAAGCTGGCGATACTGCCTTCGTTGACACTGCCCGCATCACTGATAGTGACGCTCGGACGGTCATCGTCCGGGTTCGGGCCGGGGCCGGAGCCGTCATCAACGATGGTCGCGGTGCCGGTATCCGTGCCGGTGACGCCGGTCTGGCCGGTCACGGTGACGCTGAAGTTCTCGGCGCCTTCATAGACGCTGTCATCGGTGGTCTGGACCCGCAGCTGCAGACTGGTGCTGCCCGCCGGAATAGTGACGATGCCATTGGCTGGTACCGCTTGCCAGGTGGTGCCGTCGAAGTATTCCAGGTTGCCCATGTCGGCCGCATCGGTATCACCGGCATTGAGGGTCAGTTTGACCTCGGTGTCGGTGGCCGCGGCGGCGCTCAGGCTCACCGTGAAGCTGGCGATGCTGCCTTCGTTGACACTGCCTGCATCACTGATAGTGACGCTCGGACGGTCATCGTCCGGGTTCGGACCCGGGCCGGAGCCGTCATCAACGATGGTCGCGGTGCCGGTATCCGTGCCGGTGACGCCGGTCTGGCCGGTCACGGTGACGCTGAAGTTCTCGGCGCCTTCATAGACACTGTCATCGGTGGTCTGCACCCGCAGCTGCAGACTGGTGCTGCCCGCCGCAATGGTCACGATGCCATCGGCCGGTACCGCCAGCCAGGTGGTGCCATCGAAGTATTCCAGGTTGCCCATGTCGGCCGCATCGGTGTCACCGGCATTGAGGGTCAGCTTGACCTCGGTGTCGGTGGCTGCGGCGGCGCTCAGGCTCACCGTGAAGCTGGCGATACTGCCTTCGTTGACACTGCCTGCATCACTGATAGTGACGCTCGGACGGTCATCGTCCGGGTTCGGACCCGGGCCGGAGCCGTCATCAACGATGGTCGCGGTGCCGGTATCGGTGCCGGTGACGCCGGTCTGGCCGGTCACGGTGACGCTGAAGTTCTCGGCGCCTTCATAGACGCTGTCATCGGTGGTCTGGACCCGCAGCTGCAGACTGGTGCTGCCCGCCGGAATGGTCACGATGCCATCGGCCGGTACCGCCAGCCAGGTGGTGCCATCGAAGTATTCCAGGTTGCCCATGTCAGCCGCATCGGTATCACCGGCATTGAGGGTCAGCTTGACCTCGGTGTCGGTGGCTGCGGCGGCGCTCAGGCTCACCGTGAAGCTGGCGATGCTGCCTTCGTTGACACTGCCTGCATCACTGATAGTGACGCTCGGACGGTCATCGTCCGGGTTCGGGCCGGGGCCGGAGCCGTCATCAACGATGGTCGCGGTGCCGGTATCCGTGCCGGTGACGCCGGTCTGGCCGGTCACGGTGACGCTGAAGTTCTCGGCGCCTTCATAAACACTGTCATCGGTGGTCTGCACCCGCAGCTGCAGACTGGTGCTGCCCGCCGGAATAGTGACGATGCCATCGGCCGGTACCGCCAGCCAATTGGTACCGTCGAAGTATTCCAGGTTGCCCATGTCGGCCGCATCGGTATCACCGGCATTGAGGGTCAGCTTGACCTCGGTGTCGGTGGCCGCGGCGGCGCTGAGGCTCACCGTGAAGCTGGCGATGCTGCCTTCGTTGACACTGCCTGCATCACTGATAGTGACGCTCGGACGGTCATCGTCCGGGTTCGGGCCGGGGCCGGAGCCGTCATCGACGATGGTCGCCGTGCCGGTATCGGTGCCGGTGACGCCGGTCTGGCCGGTCACGGTGACACTGAAGTTCTCGGCGCCTTCATAAACACTGTCATCGGTGGTCTGCACCCGCAGCTGCAGACTGGTGCTGCCCGCCGCAATGGTCACAATGCCATCAGCCGGTACCGCCAGCCAGGTGGTGCCGTCGAAGTATTCCAGGTTGCCCATGTCGGCCGCATCGGTATCACCGGCATTGAGGGTCAGCTTGACCTCGGTGTCGGTGGCCGCGGCGGCGCTGAGGCTCACCGTGAAGCTGGCGATACTGCCTTCGTTGACACTGCCCGCATCACTGATAGTGACGCTCGGACGGTCATCGTCCGGGTTCGGGCCGGGGCCGGAGCCGTCATCAACGATGGTCGCGGTGCCGGTATCCGTGCCGGTGACGCCGGTCTGGCCGGTCACGGTGACGCTGAAGTTCTCGGCGCCTTCATAGACGCTGTCATCGGTGGTCTGGACCCGCAGCTGCAGACTGGTGCTGCCCGCCGGAATAGTGACGATGCCATTGGCTGGTACCGCTTGCCAGGTGGTGCCGTCGAAGTATTCCAGGTTGCCCATGTCGGCCGCATCGGTATCACCGGCATTGAGGGTCAGTTTGACCTCGGTGTCGGTGGCCGCGGCGGCGCTCAGGCTCACCGTGAAGCTGGCGATGCTGCCTTCGTTGACACTGCCTGCATCACTGATAGTGACGCTCGGACGGTCATCGTCCGGGTTCGGACCCGGGCCGGAGCCGTCATCAACGATGGTCGCGGTGCCGGTATCCGTGCCGGTGACGCCGGTCTGGCCGGTCACGGTGACGCTGAAGTTCTCGGCGCCTTCATAGACACTGTCATCGGTGGTCTGCACCCGCAGCTGCAGACTGGTGCTGCCCGCCGCAATGGTCACGATGCCATCGGCCGGTACCGCCAGCCAGGTGGTGCCATCGAAGTATTCCAGGTTGCCCATGTCGGCCGCATCGGTGTCACCGGCATTGAGGGTCAGCTTGACCTCGGTGTCGGTGGCTGCGGCGGCGCTCAGGCTCACCGTGAAGCTGGCGATACTGCCTTCGTTGACACTGCCTGCATCACTGATAGTGACGCTCGGACGGTCATCGTCCGGGTTCGGACCCGGGCCGGAGCCGTCATCAACGATGGTCGCGGTGCCGGTATCGGTGCCGGTGACGCCGGTCTGGCCGGTCACGGTGACGCTGAAGTTCTCGGCGCCTTCATAGACGCTGTCATCGGTGGTCTGGACCCGCAGCTGCAGACTGGTGCTGCCCGCCGGAATGGTGACGATGCCATCGGCCGGTACCGCCAGCCAGGTGGTGCCATCGAAGTATTCCAGGTTGCCCATGTCAGCCGCATCGGTATCACCGGCATTGAGGGTCAGCTTGACCTCGGTGTCGGTGGCTGCGGCGGCGCTCAGGCTCACCGTGAAGCTGGCGATGCTGCCTTCGTTGACACTGCCTGCATCACTGATAGTGACGCTCGGACGGTCATCGTCCGGGTTCGGACCCGGGCCGGAGCCGTCATCAACGATGGTCGCGGTGCCGGTATCGGTGCCGGTGACGCCGGTCTGGCCGGTCACGGTGACGCTGAAGTTCTCGGCGCCTTCATAGACACTGTCATCGGTGGTCTGCACCCGCAGCTGCAGACTGGTGCTGCCCGCCGCAATGGTCACGATGCCATCGGCCGGTACCGCCAGCCAGGTGGTGCCATCGAAGTATTCCAGGTTGCCCATGTCGGCCGCATCGGTGTCACCGGCATTGAGGGTCAGCTTGACCTCGGTGTCGGTGGCTGCGGCGGCGCTCAGGCTCACCGTGAAGCTGGCGATACTGCCTTCGTTGACACTGCCTGCATCACTGATAGTGACGCTCGGACGGTCATCGTCCGGGTTCGGACCCGGGCCGGAGCCGTCATCAACGATGGTCGCGGTGCCGGTATCGGTGCCGGTGACGCCGGTCTGGCCGGTCACGGTGACGCTGAAGTTCTCGGCGCCTTCATAGACGCTGTCGTCGGTGGTCTGGACCCGCAGCTGCAGACTGGTGCTGCCCGCCGGAATGGTCACGATGCCATCGGCCGGTACCGCTTGCCAGGTGCTACCGTCGAAGTATTCCAGGTTGCCCATGTCGGCCGCATCGGTATCACCGGCATTCAGGGTCAGTTTGACCTCGGTGTCGGCTTCAGACACTGCGTTCAGTGTGACAGTGAAAGCAGCAATGTCGCCTTCATTAATGGTGCCTGCGTCGCTGATCGAGACACCTGGCTGCGCCAGGGAATCAACGATGGTGGCGTCGCCGCTCACGCCAGTGGCGCCATTGGTGGTGATACCACCGGCTTCGGTTACCTGCAGGCTGAAGGTTTCATCGCCTTCGTAAACACTGTCCTGGGTGGTGGCCACGGTCACGGTCAGGCTGGTGACACCTGCGGGGATGGTGACGTTACCGCTGCCATCTACCGCCAGAGTCTGGATCTGACCATTGCCGTCCACATAGCTGACGCTCATGGTGCCAATATCGGTCGCTTCGGCGCTGCCGAGGTTCAGCCCCAGGTTGATGGTCAGTGGCGCTTCGGTGGGATTGGAGAGGCCCACGGTGAACACCGCATCACTGCCTTCACTCACTTCTCCTGCATCGGTCACCGACAGGGTCGGACGGTCATCATCCGCCGTGCCGCCGCCCGGTGGGGTCACCGAGCCATCATCGACGATGGTGGCATCGCCGCTCACGCCAGTGGCGCCGTTGGTGGTAATGCCACCGGCTTCGGTCACCTGCAGGCTGAAGGTTTCATCGCCTTCGTAGACGCTGTCCTGGGTGGTGGCCACGGTCACGGTCAGGCTGGTCACGCCTGCGGGGATGGTGACGTTACCGCTGCCATCGACCGCCAGAGTCTGGGTCTGGCCATTGCCGTCCACATAAGTGACGGTCATGGTGCCAAGGTCGGTCGCTTCGGCAGTGCCGAGGTTGAGGCCGAGGTTAATGGTCAGTGGCGCTTCGGTGGGGTTGCTTAGCCCAACAGTGAACACCGCATCGCTGCCCTCACTCACTTCACCGGCATCGGTCACGCTCAA
This sequence comes from Shewanella khirikhana, assembly GCF_003957745.1. Lineage (NCBI taxonomy): Bacteria > Pseudomonadati > Pseudomonadota > Gammaproteobacteria > Alteromonadales > Shewanellaceae > Shewanella > Shewanella khirikhana. The sequence goes on from NZ_CP020373.1 coordinate 2,431,991, forward strand.
AGTCGGACGGTCATCATCCGCCGTGCCGCCGCCCGGTGGGGTTACTGAGCCGTCATCGACGATGGTGGCGTCACCGCTCACGCCAGTCGCGCCATTGGTGGTGATCCCACCGGCTTCGGTTACCTGCAGGCTGAAAGTTTCATCGCCTTCGTAGACGCTGTCCTGGATGGTGGCCACGGTCACGGTCAGGCTGGTCACGCCCGCGGGGATGGTGACATTACCGCTGCCATCGACCGCCAGGGTCTGGGTCTGGCCGTTGCCGTCCACATAAGTGACGCTCATGCTGCCAATATCAGACGCTTCGGCAGTGCCGAGGTTCAGCCCCAGGTTAATGGTCAGTGGCGCTTCGGTGGGGTTGGAGAGGCCGACGGTGAACACCGCATCACTGCCTTCCGAGACTTCACCGGCATCGGTCACTGACAGGGTCGGACGGTCATCATCCGCCGTGCCGCCGCCCGGTGGAGTCACCGAGCCGTCATCGACGATGGTGGCATCACCGCTCACGCCGGTGGCGCCGTTGGTGGTAATGCCACCGCTTTCGGTTACCTGCAGGCTGAAGGTTTCATCGCCTTCGTAAACGCTGTCCTGGGTGGTGGCCACGGTCACGGTCAAGCTGGTCACGCCTGCGGGAACAGTCACATCGCCATTGGCGGCCACAGTTAAGGTCTGGGTCTGGCCATTGCCGTCCACGTAAGTGACGCTCATGCTGCCAAGATCAGACGCTTCGGCGCTGCCGAGGTTCAGCCCCAGGTTGATGGTCAGTGGCGCTTCAGTGGGGTTAGAGAGGCCCACAGTGAAGATGGCATCGCTGCCCTCACTCACTTCACCGGCATCGGCCACGCTCAGGGTCGGACGGTCATCATCCGCCATGCCGCCGCCCGGTGGGGTCACTGAGCCGTCATCGACGATGGTGGCATCGCCGCTCACGCCAGTGGCGCCGTTGGTGGTAATGCCACCGGCTTCGGTCACCTGCAGGCTGAAGGTTTCATCGCCTTCGTAGACGCTGTCCTGGGTGGTGGCCACGGTCACGGTCAGGCTGGTCACGCCTGCGGGGATGGTGACGTTACCGCTGCCATCGACCGCCAGAGTCTGGGTCTGGCCATTGCCGTCCACATAAGTGACGGTCATGGTGCCAAGGTCGGTCGCTTCGGCGCTGCCGAGGTTGAGGCCGAGATTGATGGTCAGTGGCGCTTCAGTGGGGTTAGAGAGGCCCACAGTGAAGATGGCATCGCTGCCCTCACTCACTTCACCGGCATCGGCCACGCTCAGGGTCGGACGGTCATCATCCGCCATGCCGCCGCCCGGTGGGGTCACCGAGCCGTCATCGACGATGGTGGCATCGCCGCTCACGCCAGTGGCGCCATTGGTGGTGATACCACCGGCTTCGGTTACCTGCAGGCTGAAGGTTTCATCGCCTTCGTAAACGCTGTCCTGGGTGGTGGCCACGGTCACGGTCAGGCTGGTCACGCCCGCAGGAATGGTGACATTCCCGCTGCTATCTACCGCCAGAGTCTGGGTCTGACCGTTGCCGTCCACATAGGTAACGGTCATGGTGCCAAGGTCAGACGCTTCGGCGCTGCCGAGGTTGAGGCCGAGATTGATGGTCAGTGGCGCTTCGGTGGGGTTAGAGAGGCCCACGGTGAACACCGCATCACTGCCTTCCGAGACTTCACCGGCATCGGTGACGCTCAAGGTCGGCCGGTCATCATCCGCCGTGCCACCGCCCGGTGGGGTCACCGAGCCATCATCGACGATGGTGGCGTCGCCAGTGACACCGGTGGCGCCATTGGTGGTGATACCGCCGGCTTCGGTCACCTGCAGGCTGAAGGTTTCATCGCCTTCGTAGACGCTGTCCTGGGTGGTGGCCACGGTCACGGTCAGGCTGGTCACCCCTGCGGGAACAGTCACATCGCCATTGGCGGCCACGGTTAAGGTCTGGGTCTGACCATTGCCGTCCACATAAGTGACGCTCATGGTGCCAATATCAGTCGCTTCGGCAGTGCCGAGGTTCAGCCCCAGATTGATGGTCAGTGGTGCTTCGGTGGGGTTGGAGAGGCCCACGGTGAACACCGCATCGCTGCCCTCACTCACTTCGCCGGCATCAGTCACCGACAGGGTTGGCCGGTCATCATCCGCCGTGCCGCCGCCCGGTGGAGTCACCGAGCCATCATCGACGATGGTGGCATCACCGCTCACGCCGGTGGCGCCGTTGGTGGTGATACCGCCAGTTTCAGTTACCTGCAGGCTGAAGGTTTCGTCGCCTTCGTAGACGCTGTCCTGGGTGGTGGCCACGGTCACGGTCAGGCTGGTCACGCCTGCGGGAACAGTCACATCGCCATTGGCGGCCACAGTTAAGGTCTGGGTCTGGCCATTGCCGTCCACGTAAGTGACAGTCATGGTGCCAAGATCAGACGCTTCGGCGCTGCCGAGGTTCAGACCCAGGTTGATGGTCAGTGGCGCTTCAGTGGGGTTAGAGAGGCCCACAGTGAAGATGGCATCGCTGCCCTCACTCACTTCACCGGCATCGGTCACGCTCAGGGTCGGACGGTCATCATCCGCCATGCCGCCGCCCGGTGGGGTCACTGAGCCGTCATCGACGATGGTGGCATCGCCAGTGACACCGGCCGTGCCATTGGTGGTGATACCACCGCTTTCAGTCACCTGCAGGCTGAAGGTTTCGTCGCCTTCGTAGACGCTGTCCTGGGTGGTAGCCACGGTCACGGTCAGGCTGGTCACGCCCGCGGGGATAGTGACGTTCCCGCTGCTATCGACCGCCAGGGTTTGGGTCTGGCCATTGCCGTCCACATAGGTAACGGTCATGGTGCCAAGATCGGTCGCTTCGGCGCTGCCGAGGTTGAGGCCGAGATTGATGGTCAGTGGCGCTTCGGTTGGATTAGAGAGGCCCACGGTGAACACCGCATCACTGCCTTCACTCACTTCACCGGCATCAGTGACTGACAAAGTCGGACGGTCATCATCCGCCGTGCCGCCGCCCGGTGGGGTCACCGAGCCATCATCAACGATGGTGGCATCACCGCTCACGCCGGTGGCGCCGTTGGTGGTAATGCCACCGCTTTCGGTCACCTGCAGGCTGAATGTTTCGTCGCCTTCGTAAACACTGTCCTGGGTGGTGGCCACGGTCACGGTCAGGCTGGTGACACCCGCGGGAACAGTCACATCGCCATTGGCAGCCACGGTTAAGGTTTGGGTCTGGCCGTTGCCGTCCACGTAGGTGACAGTCATGGTGCCAAGATCAGTCGCTTCGGCGCTGCCGAGGTTCAGCCCGAGGTTGATGGTCAGTGGTGCTTCAGTGGGATTGGAAAGCCCGACGGTGAAGATGGCATCGCTGCCCTCACTCACTTCACCGGCATCGGTCACCGACAGGGTTGGCCGGTCGTCGTTGGGGTTAGGACCTGGGCCTGTGCCATCGTCAACAATGTTGGTGCTGGCGCTGCTGTTCGCGCCAATGGTGGCGTTGCCGCCACTTACGCCGCTGATGCTGATGGTGAAGTCTTCGCTGCCTTCGTAGATGGTATCGTCGATGGTGGCGATATCCACGGTCACGCTGGTTTGACCGGCAGGGATCACCACGCTGACCACACCGGTAAAGTCGCTGCCATCGGCGGCGGTGCCGGAATAGCTGAAGCTGACGGTAACATCTTCGGTGGCAGCCTGATCCAGGCTCACGGTAAAGCTTGCGCTGTCGCCTTCGCTCACGTCAGTTTGATTGGCACTGATGATGACTTCAGGGTAAACCACATCACCATCGTCGCTGTCGGTGCCTGTGTTACCGGCGGTGTCGGTGACGCTGGCATCGGCGGTATAGCCGCCCTCTGGCAGCGGCTCGGCCACATCGACAGAATAAGTGCCGTCTTCGTTGACCGTGGTGGTCAGGGTTTGGGTGCCGCCTTCACTGTCGGTAATGACAATGGTCACTGTGCTGCCCGGGTCGGCGTCCGTGGTACCTGTGATGGTGGGGGTGTCATCGGTGGTATTGTCGGGCGCTTCTACGATAATGGTGGGCGCAGTGGCATCCACGCTGCCATCATCGGTATCGGTAGCGGTATTACCGGCAGCATCGGTCACGCTGGCATCGGCGGTGTAATTACCACCAGGCAGCGGATCGGTCACTTCAACCTCGTAGGTGCCGTCTTCGTTGACTGTGGTAGTCAGGGTTTGAGTGCCGCCTTCACTGTCGGTAATGATAATAGTGACCGTACTGCCGGGGGTGGCATCCGTGGTACCCGTGATCACAGGCGTGGTGTCGTTGGTATTGTCGGGTGCATCGACGGTGATCACCGGCGGGGTGATATCCACGCTGCCATCGTCGCTGTCGGTGGCAGTGTTGCCAGCCGGGTCGGTCACACTGGCATCGGCGGTATAGCCGCCTTCTGGAAGCGGGTCTGTCACATCCACCGCATAGGTGCCGTCTTCATTCACCGTGGTGGTCAGGGTTTGGGTGCCACCTTCGCTGTCGGTAATGATGATGGTAACTGTACTGCCAGGCTCGGCATCAGTGGTACCGGTAATGGTCGGGGTGGTGTCGTTGCTGTTATCCGGCGCATCCACGGTTATCACGGGGGGCGTGGTATCCAGCAAAGCAGCATCGCTGCCCTGGGGTGATTCATTGCCGGCCTGATCGGTCACTGTGGCCACCACAGTGATGGTTTCGCCCTCGCCTGGTGATGGCAAGTCCATGTTCACAAAGCCGTTATCAATATCTTCCTGGGTCAGGACAATATCGACTCCATTCACCGTCAGGGTGTCACCGGCAATGGCGCCGGTTGGGGTAATATCAATGGTGACATTGACCGTAGTCGCGCCGCCCAGCTCTTCATTGCTGATGAAACCATCGTTGTTGGCATCGGTGTTAATCACCACTATGGGCGCACCGTCTTCAACCGGGGTAATGTTGATGGTCAGGGTAGCGGTAGCGCCCGTGTTGGTGGTGTAGGTGATAACGGGAACTGTGCCATTCCAGTCGGCGTTGGGGGTAAAGCTGTAGCTGCCGTCGGCATTGATAATCAGCACGCCGCCGGTCAGTTCAACACTGCTGCCTGCGCCGTAGTTATTACCTTCAACTTCGAAGCTCACCACACTGAGCTCAGAGTCGATATCAGAGTCGTTATCCAGCACATTGCCTGTGGCAACCGTATCCTCGGCCACGGTCACCACATCGTTCACCGCTGTGGTTGGGTCATCCACCGGAGTCACATTGATGGTCAGCGTCGCGGTCGCGCCTGTGTTGGTGGTGTATGTGATAACGGGAACTGTGCCATTCCAGTCTTCGTTGGGGGTAAAGGTGAAGCTGCCGTCGGCATTGATAATCAGCACGCCACCAGCCAGCACCACAGAGGTGCCCGCAGTATAGGTACTGCCCTCCACTTCAAAGGTGGCCACGCTCAGACTGGAGTCGATATCCACATCGTTGCTGAGCACGTTGCCACTGGCAACCGCACCTTCTTCAACGGTTACTTCATCATTCAGGGCAGCAGTCGCGTAATCGCCGGGCAATTGTGGTTCGACCACAGCAGCAACAGCGCCTGGCGCTTCGCCTGTGGTATCAAAACCCGCAGCGGCCAGCGTTTCGCTGCCGGTACGAGCCAGACTCACATAGCCTGAATCACCCTGATTGGCCGGTGCATTACCTGCAGCGGTATCGGGCAAGTCTTCGGTCGGGTCGTCGCCTGCGCGAATTTGCTCCTGCAGGGTCTTGATTTCACTGAGGGTATTCGGGTCTACCGCCTCTTCTTCGATAAGCGTCATCACCCCCTGGGACTCGGCATCAGCGCCGACCAACAGGGAGCCATCGTTTAACACCATCTCGAAACGGGTGTTGTCTGCGATCAGCAGCACAGCCCCTTCTGGAATGGTATCCCCGACTGATACGGCCTTGGCAGCCCCATCAGCATCCATCTTTATCTGCCCGTCGACAAACTTCAGTAAGCCTGTCTTTTGCATGACAAATAAACCCATAACACTACCCCCACGTTGTGTTCGACCATAGGTTCTTCCGTTACCATCTTTGAAAAGCAAAGCGACTCTTACTCTTGGGCAACAAACAGAACTTTATACTGTAAATATTGATTTTTAAGGATTTTAATCCACTTATACGCGAAATCTAACAGTAGAGCCACATTGTGTCAATTTATTGACGACACCACTAAACACCCGAAATATTTGCAAAAATAATGAACGACATTCTGTATATTTTGTTTGCAGACTGTGTAAGAAACAGCTCGCCGGTAAAAGAGAGCCACTTGTGCGGTAACGAAGGGAAACCGGATAACTGTGTTGATTTGTAAGCCAGTGGGACGCCAGAAAAGTAAACGCTGCGCCCAAAGCTTTGCTCTGCGGGCATTTGGAGACGATGTCACTTAGCGGGAGTGGTACAAACACACCAGAAACCTTGGCCAGTTGCGTGCTTGCCATCGATAGATACATGAATAATGCAGCGGCCAATATCGAATTCAGCGATTTTGTTGGTATAAAAAAGAAAAGCCAGTGGGATATTCTAAAAACCCAATCAATCCACACTGGTCTGCTGAGCAAATAAGGCGGAAGTTGTAGCGTAGTAACTCGAAGCGGTCAGCCAGACTAAAAAGTGCAAATAAAAGCAGCATTTTCGACCTCATTGCAGTTCATAACCTACAAGGGCGCTGCACAGGCAATAAAAAAGCCGCCCATTGGCGGCCTTTATTATTGGCGGTGATTAACTCAGCCGCTTTTACTCAGCAATTATTCCCACTCGATGGTCGCAGGTGGCTTGCCGGAGATGTCGTACACGACGCGGGAGATGCCGTCGACTTCGTTGATGATGCGGTTGGATACGCGGCCAAGGAAATCGTATGGCAGGTGTGCCCAGTGTGCAGTCATAAAGTCGATGGTTTCCACGGCGCGCAGCGACACAACCCAGTCGTATTTACGGCCATCGCCCATCACGCCCACACTGCGAACCGGCAGGAACACGGTGAACGCCTGGCTGACCTTGTTATACAGATCGGCGCGGTGCAGCTCTTCGATGAAGATGGCATCGGCGCGGCGCAAAAGATCGCAGTACTCTTTCTTCACTTCGCCAAGTACACGCACGCCAAGACCTGGGCCTGGGAATGGGTGGCGATAGAGCATGTCGTAAGGCAGGCCGAGTTCCAGACCAATCTTACGCACTTCGTCTTTGAAGAGTTCACGCAGCGGTTCTACCAAGCCCAGCTCCATGTCATCCGGCAGACCGCCCACGTTGTGGTGCGACTTGATCACATGGGCTTTGCCGGTGGCGCTGCCTGCAGATTCAATCACGTCAGGGTAGATGGTGCCCTGGGCCAGCCACTTGGCGTTCACGCACTTGGAAGCTTCTTCATCGAAGATTTCCACGAATACGCGGCCGATGATCTTACGCTTGGCTTCAGGGTCGTTTTCGCCCTTGAGGGCCTCGAGGAAGCGGTTTTCGGCGTCAACGTGAACAATGTTGAGACCAAAGTGGTCGCCGAACATTTCCATTACCTGCTTGGCTTCGTTGAGGCGCAGCAGGCCATTGTCAACGAATACGCAGGTCAGACGCTTGCCGATGGCGCGGTGCAGCAGCATGGCTGTTACGGATGAATCCACACCGCCGGAGAGGCCGAGGATCACTTCATCGTCGCCCACCTGAGCCTTGATACGCTCTACCGCATCTTCGATGATGGAGGCTGGCTGCCACTTGTTATCGCAACCACAGATGTCCATCACAAAGTGTTCCAGCATGCGTTTGCCCTGACGGGTGTGGGTCACTTCGGGGTGGAACTGTACGCCGTAGAACTTCTTGTCTTCGTTGGCCATCACGGCAAACGGACAGGTTTCGGTTTTGGCGACGGCCACAAAGCCTTCGGGGATGGCCGACACCTTGTCACCGTGGCTCATCCACACGTCCAAAAGCGGCTTACCGGCATCGGAAATGCCGTCTTCGATGTGACGCAAGAGCGCACTGTCGCTCAGCACTTCCACCTGGGCATAACCGAACTCACGCTCGCCAACACCCTGGATAACCTTGCCGCCCAGCTGCTCGCTCATGGTCTGCATGCCGTAGCAAATACCCAGCACAGGCACACCGGCGTTAAACACGTACTCGGGGGCGCGGGGAGAGTTTTCTTCGGTTACCGACTCAGGGCCACCGGCCAGAACGATACCGTTAGGGGCAAATTCGCGGATCTGTGCTTCGGTCACATCCCAGGCCCAGAGTTCGCAATACACACCGATTTCACGAATACGGCGGGCGATCAGCTGAGTGTACTGAGAGCCGAAATCCAGAATAAGTATCTTGTGCTCATGAATGTTGCTCATGGAAAACCTTTATCTCATTTGGCATTTATCTTGTTCCGGCGCCCAAAGGCCCGGACATCAGGTACAGCAAGGGCGACCCGGGGCCGCCCTTTTCAATCAGCCACCGGTACGATAGTTAGGGGCTTCTTTGGTGATGGTCACATCGTGCACGTGGGACTCGCCCATACCGGCGGAGGTCACCTTCACGAACTGGGCTTTTTCGTTCAGTTCTTTGATGGTAGCGCAGCCGGTGAGGCCCATACAGGAACGCAGACCGCCCATGTGCTGGTGAATGATTTCCTTGAGCTTGCCCTTGTAAGGCACGCGACCTTCGATACCCTCAGGTACCAGCTTGTCGGCGGCGTTGTCGCTCTGGAAGTAACGGTCAGACGAACCCTGGCTCATGGCGCCAAGGGAACCCATGCCGCGGTATGACTTGTAAGCACGGCCCTGATACAGCTCGGTTTCACCCGGGGCTTCGTCGGTACCGGCAAACATAGAGCCTGCCATGATGCACGACGCACCGGCAGCCAGCGCCTTGGCCAGGTCACCGGAGAAGCGGATACCGCCGTCGGCAATCACAGGTACACCCAGATGCTTCACGGCTTCGGCAGCGTCAGACACCGCAGTGATTTGTGGTACGCCCACACCGGTCACGATACGGGTGGTACAGATAGAGCCTGGACCAATCCCCACTTTCACCGCGTTTACACCGGCTTCAACCAGCGCCAGCGCGCCTTCGGCCGTGGCCACGTTGCCACCGATGATTTGCAGTTCAGGGTACTTGTTACGGGTGTCGCGAATGCGCTGCAGCACGCCTTCAGAGTGACCGTGGGAAGAGTCGATAAGCAGTACGTCAACGCCGGCTTTCACCAGGGCATCAACACGCTCTTCGTTGCCAGGGCCTGCGCCCACGGCTGCGCCCACACGCAGACGACCAAGTTCGTCTTTACAGGCGTTTGGCTTACGCTCAGCCTTTTCGAAGTCTTTCACTGTGATAAGACCTTTAAGGCAGAAGCTGTCATCAACCACCAGTACCTTTTCGATACGGTTGGTATGCATCAGCTTTTGCACGTCTTCCAGCTTGGTGCCTTCAGGCACTGTCACCAGACGATCTTTTGGCGTCATCACTTCCTGTACGGTTTTGGACCAGTCGGTCACAAAGCGTACGTCACGGCCAGTAATGATGCCTACCAGTTCGTTGGCTTCGTTCACCACGGGGTAACCGGCAAAGCCGTTACGCTCGGTGAGCTTGCGCAGCTCAGCCAGAGTGGTGCCCGGAGTCACTGTCACAGGGTCCTGTACCACACCGGCTTCGTAGATTTTAACCTTACGGACTTCTTCAGCCTGGGCCTCGATGCTCATGTTTTTATGAATAAAGCCCAAACCACCTTCCTGAGCCATGGCAATTGCCAAGCGGGCTTCAGTCACGGTATCCATGGCGGCAGACACCAAAGGAATGTTGAGCTCGATTTTTTGAGTCAGTCGAGTCTTGAGGATTGCGGTATTAGGGAGGACTGTAGAGTGCGCTGGGACCAGTAACACATCGTCAAAAGTCAGCGCTTCTTTGATTAAACGTAGCATTGCAACATCTCCCCTTGGGTAGGATAAGTAGAGGTGAAATATTGCGGCGGCATTATACCTTGCAAGTGGGGGTCGGTAAATGCAAAATTGTGAAAAATTACCATTTGCCCGGAAATTTCAATGCAAGTCCCTAAAAATGATGTTTATACCGTCTCTCGCCTCAACGGCGAAGTACGGCAGTTATTGGAAGGGCAATTGGGCCGGATTTGGCTCAGCGGCGAGATCTCCAATTTCTCCTCGCCCTCCTCCGGCCATTGGTATCTGACCTTAAAAGACAACCACTCGCAAATCCGCGCCGCCATGTTCAAAGGCCGCAACAGCACAGTCACCTTTCGCCCAGCCAACGGCCAACAGGTGTTGGTGCGCGGCAGCATCAGCGTGTACGAGCCCAGGGGCGACTATCAGCTGCTGATTGATGCCATGTTCCCCGCGGGCGATGGCATGCTGGCAGCCCAGTTTGAAGCGCTGAAGATGAAACTGGCCGCCGAAGGCCTGTTTGCGCTGGAAACCAAACGGCCATTACCTGAATCCATTCGCCGCATCGGGGTTATCACCTCTGCCACCGGCGCCGCGATACGCGATGTGCTGCACGTATTAAAGCGCCGAGACCCTGGCATAGAAGTGGTGATTTATCCCACCGCCGTGCAGGGCAAAGACGCTGACAGGGAAATTATTCGCGCGATCGAGCTTGCCAATGCGCGGCTTGAGGTGGATGTCCTCTTGCTTACCCGCGGCGGCGGCAGCCTCGAAGATCTGTGGTGCTTTAACAGCGAAGCCCTGGCCCATGCCATCTACAACAGCGCCCTGACCATAGTGAGCGCCGTGGGTCACGAGGTGGACACCAGCATCGCCGATTATGTGGCCGATCTGCGCGCCCCCACCCCCTCGGCGGGCGCCGAGCTGCTTTCAGGCGATCAGAGCCATAAAAGCCACAAGCTTGCGGCCACCTTCTCGCGGTTGCAGCAAAGCTGGCGCCATTATCTGCTTGGCAGCCAGGCCAGGCTCGCCGCCTTACAGGCAAGGCTCGACAGGCAGGATCCCAAACGGGCACTGGGCCAGCAAATTCAGCGCCTCGATGAACTGGAGCTGCGCCTCGGCGCCGCCATGGACAAACGCCTTGCCCGCGAAGCCATGTTGATCGAGAGACTGAAAGCAAGGCTTGAGCGCCAGTCTCCGGCGCAAAAGCTGCGCCTTGAAGCCCAGCGCCTTGGCTATCTCGATGCAAGGCTGCACGCGGCGCTGAAAGACGCCCTGGAAGACGCCCACAGCCGCCTTGGCAGGTTTGCCCATCAGCTCGAAGCGGTATCGCCGCTGTCCACCCTGTCACGGGGCTACGCCATTACCAAGGACATCGATGGCAAGGTGCTGCAATCGGCTGCCAACTTAAACCCGGGCGACAAAGTAGAAACCCAGCTCAAATCCGGCCGCTTCAGCGCCGAAGTGATCCAGGTGTTTACCGACTAATCTCAACCGCAAAAATTGGACACAAAAAAGCCGGGCATTGCCCGGCTTTTTGCTGGATGGCTACTATCAGGACTTCTTGGCCTTGATATGGCTCATCATCCGCTTACGGCGACGCTCCTGGCTCATGGTCAGCTTTTCCTTCTTGCCTTCGAACGGGTTATCCCCTTCATGGAAGCGCAGCTGGATAGGCGTACCCACCACTTTAAGCGAGCGGCGGTAGTAGTTCATCATGTAGCGCTTGTAGGAGTCCGGCAGCTTGCTCACCTGGTTGCCGTGTACCACCACAATTGGCGGGTTGTAACCACCGGCGTGGGCGTACTTGAGCTTCACCCGGCGACCATTCACCATAGGTGGCTGGTGATCGTCCTGGGCCATCTGCATGATACGGGTCAGCATGGCGGTACCCACGCGGCGGGTAGCACTCTCGTAAGCCTCTTCGATAGACTCGAACAAGTGACCAACACCTGTGCCGTGCAGCGCCGAAATAAAGTGAATACGGGCAAAATCGATAAAGCCAAGGCGACGGTCAAGCTCGGTTTTCACACGGTCTTTCACGTTCTGATCCAGGCCATCCCACTTGTTCACCGCAATCACCAGCGCGCGGCCAGCGTTGAGCACAAAGCCCAAAAGACCCAGATCCTGCTCGGCAATGCCTTCATGGGCATCAATCACCAGCAGCACCACGTTGGCATCTTCAACCGCTTTGAGGGTCTTAATCACCGAGAACTTCTCGATAACCTCATGCACCCGGGCGCGGCGACGCACACCAGCGGTGTCGATAAGCACGTAGTTACGGCCATCGCGCTCCATGGGAATGTACACAGAGTCACGGGTGGTGCCAGGCTGGTCGTACACTACCACCCGCTCTTCACCCAGAATGCGGTTGGTCAGGGTCGACTTGCCCACATTGGGCTTACCTATGATGGCAAGCTTGATGGGCTGCTCCATCAAACGCTGCTGTTCGGCTTCGGCTTCTTCTTCGGTGTAGAAACGCTCGGCAGGGCTTTCTTCTTCCTCGCCGTCGCGGGTGATGCCCATGGCCTCGGCAAAAGGTGCCAGCGCATATTCCACCATGCCGGTTACGCCGCGGCCCTGAGCCGCCGCCATCTGGTATACCTCACCCAGACCCAGCTGCCAAAACTCGGCGCAGGCTGAATCACCATCGATACCATCCACCTTGTTGGCCACCACAAAGGTGACCTTTTCGCGGCTGCGAAGGTGCTGGGCAATGGCGAGGTCGGCGGCGGTCAAACCGGCGCGGGCGTCGGTCATAAACAGCACTACATCGGCCTCTTCGATAGCTGCCAGTGACTGCTCGGCCATCTTGGTCTCGATGCCTTCTTCGGTGCCGTCGATACCGCCGGTGTCCACCACAATAAATTCGTAGCCGGACAGGTAAGCACGGCCGTATTTGCGGTCACGGGTCAACCCCGGATAGTCCGCTACCAAGGCGTCCCGGGTTCTCGTGAGTCGGTTGAACAGGGTCGATTTGCCCACATTGGGGCGACCCACCAGGGCCACTACAGGGATCATGTGTTTGCCTCTATTACAATCTTTTCAATAAAAAGCCCCCGGAACGTACTTCCAGGGGCTTGGCAAGGTTAAACCTTGACTTAAGGAAGTACGATGCGGGCCACTTTGCCGCTGCGGCCCTGTACGTATATCTTACCATCGATAACCAGCGGCTGGCTGTAAAGGCCGTCGCTGTCGATTTCGATACGACCGGCAATGCTGCCGTCGTTACGGTCGATAAAGTGCAGATAGCCTTCGAAATCACCTACTACCAGGTAGTTACCCACCACAGCTGGCGAGGTCAGTTCGCGATTGGCCAGCTCGGAATTACTCCACAGCTCCAGGCCGTTGCGACGGTCTACCGCGTAAATACGGCTGCTGTCGCCCACCAGATACAACTGCACGCCACTGGCAGCCAGCTCGTTGAAGCTGGAGTACTTGCGTGACCACAAAATACGACCGGAGCGCATTTCCATGGCCACCAGGTTGCCGTTGTAGCTGACTGCATACAGGTTTTCACCAACTGGCAGCGGCGTCATATCCACGTCGGCCATGCGGCTGAATTCGTTACCACCCTTAGGGGTGTAAATGGCTTGCTCCCAAGCGGCCTGACCGTTGTCTTTAATCACCACGGCCACTTTGCCATCGGCGGTACCCACAAAGAAACCACCGGCCTGGAATGCCGCCGAACCTGTGCCGCGCAGGGTCAGGTTGGGCAGCGCGTTTTCATAGCTCCAGCGCTTCTCGCCGGTGTCTACGTCAAACGCATCCAGTGAACCCGAGCTCGCGTTTACCACCACAGTGTTGTCACCAACCGCAGGGGCAGACAGCAGTTCGCCGGAGGCCTGGGCACTCCAGACGACTTCGCCGGTTTCGGCATCGAGCGCAGCCAGCAGGCCACTTTCGCCGCCTACAAACACCTTGTTACGGGCTACTGTGATACCAGCTGCCAGGCGGGCACCTTTGTTTTTACCGAGCAAGCGGTCTTTAAACAGGTTGCTGAAATCCGCTTCCCAAACCTTGTTACCGGTTTCTTCTTCGAACGCCACCACCAGACCATCACGGTCTGCAACAAAAATCTTGCCGTATTCCACCGCAGGACGCAGGCGCGAATAGTAGTCGCCTACTCCATCACCCACACTGGTGCTCCAGTTGACTTCCGGGAATACGGTCGCATTGAGCTCTTTCAGTTCGCTGACCGGCTCCTCTTCCACATCGTTGGAAGAACAGGCAGACAGCACGGCCAAACTCAGGCCAGCGGCCAGCAGGTTTTTACACCAAGACTTCATCGGCGAATTCCTTATGCCTGGTTCAGGTTATCCAGCTTCATTTTCAGCAGTGGGCTGACGGACACACCGCCCTTGTCCATTGCGGCCTGATAGGCAGCCTTGGCTTTATCGGTTTCACCCTGACGAGCCAGGATATCACCCTTGATTTCATCACGCTGTGCATCGAACGCAGGGTCGTTCACGGCTTCCAGGGTAGAAAGCGCAACCGCTTCCTGGCCTTGCTCAGCCTGAATACGTGCCAGACGCAATGCAGCAACGCTGCCCAGTGAACCTGCATCTTTGGCAGCAATCACCTTTTTCAGTGACTCTTCAGCCTTGGCGTAGTCTTTGGCCTCAACGGCGCTTTTGGCGACCATCAGCTCAATCAGCAGCTCGTAACCGGCCTGGCTGTGCTCAGCCTTGAAGCTTTCCGCAGCTTTAAGCAGCGCCGCTTCATCAGCAAGGTTAACGCTCAGCTGCTGATACGCCACAGAGGCGGCTTCGGCCTTGGCCACTTTCATATCGGAATAGGTGTTCCAGCCATAAAGGCCACCCAGGCCAACCACTGCACCCACCACGATGGAGGTACCGTATTCTTTCCAGAAGCTCTTGATGGCCTCTACCTGTTGTTCTTCTGTGCTATAAATTTCCACGCGCACGTCCCCTTGTAATCCATCCCCGTCGAGGGACTTAAATCAATGCGTTGATTGCTTCTGCCAGGGCCTCACGGGCCACCAGCTGTTGTTCGTTATCGTTGCGAAGTGGCTTGATGGCCACCTTGCCCTCGGCCAGTTCGTTCTCGCCGATAATCAGGGCTACCGCCGCGCCGCTCTTGTCGGCACGCTTAATCTGTTTCTTGAAGTTACCGCCGCCGCAGTGGTTCATAATGCGAACCCCTGGCATGGCCTGACGCAGCTCATTGGCGATGGCAAAGGCCGCTGGTACACAGCTGTCGCCCATGGCGGTGACATACACATCCACGGCCGCCGGAACGTCTTTGGCGAGCTCCAGGGTTTCGAGCAAGAGCACAATGCGCTCAAGGCCCATGGCGAAGCCCACTGCCGGGGTATCTTTACCGCCAAGCTGGCCTACCAAACCGTCGTAACGGCCGCCGGCAAGCACTGTGCCCTGGGCACCCAGGCTCTCGGTGACCCATTCAAACACAGTCCGGTTGTAATAATCCAGCCCGCGAACCAAACGTGGGTTAACCCGGTATTGGATGCCAACGGCGTCCAAGAGTTCACACAAAGTGGAAAAATGTGCTTTGGTTTCATCACCCAGGTAATCCATCAGCTTGGGCGCATCGGCCAGCAGGGTCTGGATCTCAGGATTCTTGGTGTCCAGCACCCGCAGTGGGTTGCTGTACATGCGGCGCTGGCTGTCTTCATCGAGCTTGTCTTTGTGCTGCTCGAGGAAGGCAATCAGGGCTTCGCGGTAAGTGGCGCGCTCGGCGCTGTCACCCAGGGTGTTGATTTCCAAAGTCACATGCTCGGTCAGCCCCAGCTTTTGCCACAGCATGTTGGACAACATCAGCACTTCGGCATCGATGTCGGCGCTGCCAATACCATAGACTTCCACCCCAAACTGGTGGAACTGGCGGTAGCGACCTTTCTGGGGGCGCTCGTGGCGGAACATCGGGCCTGTGTACCACAGACGCTGTTCCTGGTTGTACAGCAAACCGTGCTCGTTACCGGCGCGAACCGTCGAGGCGGTGCCTTCGGGGCGCAGGGTCAGGCTGTCGCCGTTTCTGTCCTCGAAGGTATACATTTCTTTCTCAACGATGTCGGTGACTTCGCCAATGGAGCGCTTGAAAAGATCGGTGCTTTCCACGATGGGGGTGCGGATTTCGCTGTAACCAAAGGCTGCAACGCTCTCGCGCAGAACGCCTTCGAGTTTTTGCCACACGGGAGACTGGGTTGGCAGAATGTCATTCATTCCGCGAATCGCTTGGATCTGTTTTGCCACTGTAATCGACTCGTTGGATAGCTTAAATATCAATAATTCAATCTGTTGGCTTAAAGCCACCGGAGCCTTTTTGCCGCCTTGGCGACAAAAAAGCGTTCCGCATTATAGGGGGTTGGCGCCCAAAGGTAAAACCGCGACCTCAGTCGTTGCCCGCGTCTTTGACCGGGATCCGACTTTCCATCAACGCAGCACGGGCACGGATTTTGGTTTCGAGGGCATCCACTAAGTTGTCGTTGTCAAAACGCTCTTTCTGACGCACGCCATCTTCGTACACACCGCTCTTCTTATGACCACCGGCCAGCCCCAGATGAGATACCAGGGCTTCGCCGGGACCATTCACCACACAGCCGATGATGGACACGTCCATGGCGGTGGTGACGTCTTCGAGACGACGCTCAAGTTCATTCACGGTGCCAATCACATCGAACTCCTGACGGGAGCATGACGGACAGGCAATAAAGTTGATGCCTCGGGAGCGGATGCGCAGCGACTTGAGAATATCAAAACCGACTTTGATTTCTTCCACCGGATCGGCCGCCAGCGAAATACGCAGGGTATCGCCAATGCCTTCGGCGAGCAGCATCCCAAGGCCTACTGCGGATTTAACCGCACCGGCACGGGCGCCGCCGGCCTCGGTAATTCCCAAATGCAGCGGCTGCTGAATTTGTTTGGCCAGCAGGCGGTAAGACTCAACCGCGAGGAACACATCAGAGGCCTTCACGCTCACCTTGAACTGGTCGAAGTTGAGGCGATCGAGGATATCCACGTGACGCATGGCCGATTCCAGCAGCGCCTGGGGCGTGGGTTCCTTGTATTTGTCCATCAGGTCTTTTTCAAGACTGCCACCGTTAACACCGATGCGGATGGGAATATTTTTATCGCGGGCACAATCAACCACGGCGCGAATGCGCTCTTCGTTGCCGATGTTGCCGGGGTTAATGCGCAGACAGTCCACGCCGTATTCGGCCACCTTGAGGGCGATACGGTAATCGAAGTGGATATCGGCCACCAGCGGCACCTGTACCTGCTGCTTAATCAGCTTGAAGGCTTCGGCCGCATCCATGGTGGGCACGGACACCCGCACTATGTCGGCGCCCACTTTTTCCAGCGCGCGAATTTGCGCCACCGTGGCCTCGACATCCGTGGTACGGGTGTTGGTCATGGACTGGACGGCGATAGGCGCACCATCACCGATGGGCACATTACCCACGTAAATCCGGGTGGATGGGCGACGTTTAATGGGGGTCTCGTTGTACATGGTCAAATACTTCTTATGCCTTGCGTTTAACCGTTTTTGGGCAGGGTGAAGCGGGCCACCTTGCCAGCAGGAAACTCATTGAGGCCCACGGCCTCACCGTTGAAGGTCACAGTCACAGCCTGGGGCGCGCCAAGGATCAGCTTAAATGGCGCCTTGCCACTGAGGCTTACGGCCTGTCCGGCCTTGCGAAGGTCAGCCAGCAGCACCTTGCCGGTGGCATCTTTTACCTGGATCCAGCAATCGGCGCTGAGGGCGAGCTCAACCGACGCCTGACCTGCTGCGGGCGTGCTCTGCCCGGCTTGGGTATTCGGCGCATCCATGGAAGCCGCATCAGTGGCCGGATTTGCCTGGGCGCCAGACTCACTAGGTGCCTGGGTTGATGTCTGAACCTGAGCCTGCGCCAGTTCAGCGGCAGCACGTTCGCCAGCTTGCGCCTGAGCCGCAAGCTCCTGTGCACTCGATTCATTTGCGAGCTGGTCACTTGCGAGCTGGTCACTTGCAAGCGGGTCATTTACCGACTGGTCTGCAGAGGACAAACGGCGCTCTTCAATGCGAATTTGTCCCATGGACGCAGTTTCAGCGCTGGAGGCCGCGACTTCTTCGGCAGTAGGTTTGGAGAAGTCTACCCCGGCACTGTTGAAAAACTTGCTGGTTTGCAGCCACCAAAACACCATCAGTGCCAGCAGGATAACTATGACCAGCCAGGTCACCATCTGGTAACGGCTGTCACGGGCCTGACGTACGGTTTTGCGGGAAAAGCTTTGCATGGTGGGCTGACTGACGCCAGGTGCCTGGCGGGCGAGACAGGCTTCAACCTGCTGCTTGTCGGCCTCAACGATGCGGGCAAAGTTTTTCACGTAACCGCGAACATAGGTGGTTGAGGAGATATTGCTGAAATCGTCAGCTTCGATGTCTTTTACGATGGAAGGCCGTAAATGCAAAGCCGTCGCAACATCGGCGACGGACATGCCCCGCGCTTCGCGGGCGGCCTTGAGGATAACACCCAGACTCTGCTCGGGAGCCTCCTGGGGTTCCGCTGAAGAAGCGTTCAATTCTTCGCTCATTGATTCAAACTGGCCCGATATGCTTTGGCTTCTGGTGAAGCAGGAAATTTGGCCAGCAGCAAAATGCCATAACGGCTGCTGGCGTCGGTATTATTCAGTTGGCGCTCGATTTCCACTCCCAATGCCAGGCTCTGAGCCGACTGGGGAACCACGGTATGCAAACGTTCAAGCGTTTGTTTGGCCGCCAGGTAATCCTGGCTGTCCAGGGCAATTTCTGTCAGTTCCAACAGGGAGGAAGCGCGCCGTGGGTCATACTTTAGCGCCATATCAAAGTAGTGTCGCGCTTTTTCTATGCGGCCCGCATCACGGCTGCAAATGCCCAGGTTTTCATAGCTGGAGGCGGTGCGGGTGTAATTGGGTTGCTCGATGGCCTTGAGGAACATCTCTTCGGCTTCGTCAAAACGTTTTTGCTGGCACAGAAACACGCCGAAGTTGTTCATGGAGTCGCCGCTGGCATCGCTGGAGCGAACTGCACGGCGGTAGGCTTCTTCGGTGCGTGGCACATCACCCACGGTTTGATAGAAGTAAGCCATGGCCACATGCACCTCTTCAAGCTCAGGTGCGTAGCTCATGGCTTTATCGAGGTTGAACTTGGCCTGCTCCATGTTGCCGCGCTGCAGATACATCAGCCCAAGCTGAGTCCGCTCTTTTGCGGCGCCGACCTTATCAAACTTGCGCTCGGACACCGGAATATCGGTGCCCGAATAGGTTTGTTCGGTGACGCAACCTGTCACACCCGCCGACAAAACCAGGATCAGAGATAAGAAGGGCAATCCTTGCTTCATGTGCAAACCTATTAATCTGTGCAAACAATGAGTTATTTCATTGTGACTGAAATCTGACTTTCTTGCATGCGTTTTTTTGTCAAACGCTTGGTGCGATCGCGGATATCTCCGGCCAACTGACCACAGGCGGCATCGATATCGTCGCCACGGGTTTTACGCACGATCACGGTCAGATCGTACTCCATCAACACCTTGGCAAAACGGTCGATACGG
Organism: Shewanella khirikhana; assembly: GCF_003957745.1. Classification (NCBI taxonomy): domain Bacteria; kingdom Pseudomonadati; phylum Pseudomonadota; class Gammaproteobacteria; order Alteromonadales; family Shewanellaceae; genus Shewanella; species Shewanella khirikhana. Next base: position 2,451,399 of record NZ_CP020373.1, read on the forward strand.
GAGTTCGACGAGCGGCCATAGGGTGAACCCGGATAGGGGTTGAATGGGATCAGGTTGATTTTACAGGGAGTATCCTTCATCAATTGCGCCAGCTCATGGGCCTGATCTGTGCTGTCGTTGATGTGGTCGAGCATCACATACTCAACAGTCACGCGGCCACGGTTGGCGTTGGATTTTTCCAGATAGCCACGGATAGAGGCCAAAAACTGCTGCAGCGGATACTTTTTGTTGATGGGCACCAATACATCGCGCAGTTCATCGTTTGGCGCGTGAATACTCACCGCCAGCGCCACATCAATCATGTCGCCAAGCTTATCCAGCGCCGGCACCACACCGGACGTCGACAACGTCACCCGACGCTTGGACAGGCCAAAGCCATAATCGTCCAGCATGATATTCATGGCGGGCACCACGTTGGCCATGTTGAGCAGAGGCTCACCCATGCCCATCATCACCACGTTGGAAATCGGGCGCTCGCCGGTTTCTTTCTGGAAGCCCAGGAAATGGGACACACGCCAGATTTGACCTACGATTTCACCCACGGCCAGGTTACGGTTAAAGCCCTGCTGCGCCGTAGAGCAGAAGGTACACTCCAGCGCACAACCCACCTGGGAGGACACGCACAGGGTCGCGCGGTCATCTTCAGGGATGTACACAGTTTCCACTTCCTGGCCCTGACCCACGTTAATGGCAAACTTAATGGTGCCATCGGTGGATTTTTGGTAACTGGTGATTTCAGGCGCAACGATTTCACAACGAGCCTCAAGCTTGCCGCGCAGCACCTTGTTGATGTTGGTCATCTCGCTGAAGTCGCTGACACCAAAATGATAGATCCATTGCATGATCTGCTGAGCCCGAAAGGGTTTTTCCCCCATTTCAGTCAGCAGCGCTTTCAGTCCCTGTAAATCCAGGTCCAGCAAATTGATCTTCTTTTCACTCATCAGACAAACCTCAAAAACCAGTTATTCCCACCCGGGGGGTCGCGAATTATACCGATGCAGCGACAATTTCGCCAGCAGCCAGACGAAGTCTGTGTTACCATTGCCGCCGGTCAATATTGGCCTATGCGATGGAGTTGTTTGTACCTTATATGGTCACCCTCATTATTATCATAATCGTTGCCGTTGGCGTGTCCTTTCTGTGCAGCGTATTTGAAGCCGTTCTGTTATCCGTCACCCCAAGTTATATTGCCTCTCTCGAACAGGATAACGCCGCCGCGGCCAAGCGCCTGCGGGCTCAAAAAGATAACGTTGAAGCGCCCCTGGTGGCGATTCTCACCCTGAACACAATTTCCCATACCGTGGGTGCAGCCGTTGCCGGTGCCCAGGCCGCCTATGTATTTGGCGATGAAATGTTGGGCGTGTTCTCAGCGGTACTGACCTTCATCATTCTGTTTTTCTCTGAAATCATCCCCAAAACCATTGGTGCCAACTACTGGCGCAGTCTGGCGCCTTCTGTAAGTCTGGCGCTGCTGTGGATGGAGCGTGCCACCCGACCGCTGATTTGGATGTCGCAGCAAGTCACCAAATTGCTGGGTAAAGGCGAGGAAGGCCAATACATCCGTCAGGAAATGAGCGCCATGGCGCGCATGGGCCATGAGTCCGGCGAACTGGATGCCCAGGAGTCGCGGATCCTGACCCAAATTCTGTCGGTAAAAGAAATGCCGGTCACCGCCATTATGACGCCGCGCACCGTGATGTTTTCTGTGCCCATGAGCATGACTCAGAAGGAGTTTGTCGAAAAATATATCGCCAAGCCCTTCAGCCGCCTGCCGGTGTATGGCGTCGATACCGACGATATCCAGGGATTTGTAAACCGTACTGACATTCTGCTTGGTGCCCACGATGCACCCGATGCCAACCTCGCCAGCATCAAGCGCAGCCTGCTGGCGGTGCCCGAAACCGCCAAGGTATTGCCGCTGCTGGAGCTGATGATCAAACGCAACACCCAAATTGCGGTGGTGGTTGATGAATACGGCTCGGCCCAGGGTCTGGTGACCCAGGAAGACATTATCGAATCCATGCTGGGACTCGAGATTGTCGATTTGAACGATCCGGCCATCGACATGCAGCGTCTGGCAAGGCAGCTGTGGAAACGTCGAATGAAGGATAAGGGCATACGCCTGTCGGACGACCAGGACAACGAACAGCAATAATCCCCTGCCCGGCCTGAAGCCGGGCAAGTTTTTTATAAGGGAAGGTGCGAATAAGTCCCGTGCTTGCTCTGCGTGTGCTTAAAGTGGATAGATGCAAGGCACAGTTCGCAGCGAATGGCCTTAGTCCTTCGCAAGAACTGTAACGCAGCAGATACCGCTGTAAGCCACGCCCTGCGGGGCTTTGAAGCAGAAATTCAGCGTTATTCAACTTCAGCCGGACGGCGGGGGCGCCCAGCCATGCCCTCAGTTGAATGCCTTGAACTGTCGCTGCTATCAAAGCCAGAGCTGTGCGACGACTTGTTCGCACCTTCCTAAGGTTAAGGTTTTTCTTTGCAGACTTCTCCCTACACACTGCGACTGGCACATATCAACGATTGCCACAGTAATTTTGACCCTGTGTCGCTGACGCTTAAAGTCAGCGGCGCCGGCGAGCCCATCAAGGTTGCCGCCCATAGCGGCGGCTACGGCCGTCTTGCGACTGTGCTTGCCAATGCCCGCGCCGAGGCCGAAGCAGCAGATACGCCCTTTTTGTTCCTCCATGGCGGCGACACCTTCCAGGGCACTCTCTATTTCAATGAATTTCGCGGCAAAGCCAACGCCAGATTGCTCAACCTGCTAAAACCCGACGCCATAGTGCTGGGCAACCATGAAATAGACAGCGGTAACGCGCCGCTGCGCCGCTTTATCGAAGCCATCGATTTTCCGATGCTGGCGGGCAACATGGATTTATCCGCAGAAGACCCCACCAAGGGCTTTGCGCTGGCAACCCTGGGCAACCTGCTGTACTACGACCACCAGCGCGGCTGCGCCCAGGTGCTGAAAAAACCACTTGGCGATAAACAAATGGCGATTGTGGGTATCACCCTCGACCAGATGCAGGTGATTGCCAGGCCTGATCCCGATACCCAGTTCAGGGACGCCATCGACACCTGCCGCGCAACCGTTAACGCACTGAAAGCCGATGGGATCCATCATATTCTGGTGCTCAGCCATCTGGGGCTGGATGGCGATCGCAAACTGGCCGCCGCGGTGGATGGCATCAGCCTGATTGTAGGTGGCCACAGCCATACCCTGATGGGTGATTTTACCAATCTGGGTTTGCCCTGCGTGCCCTGGGGCGAGCGGGTTAATAACACGCCAATTCTCCACGCCGGCAAATACGCCGAAACCATAGGTCTTGCCGAAATTGTCTTCGATGCGCAGGGACGGGTGACCGCGCTGGACGGCGGCAACTATCTGATGCTCGATGAACACCCACTGGTGGACAACCTGAGCGCAGAGCTTAGAGCCGAGGCGCTCAATCAATTGAAGGCACATCCCGGGATCCTCTGGTGTGAAGCCGAGCCCGGCATTCAGTCGATAATCGATAAAGAGTTCCGTCCGGCCATTACCGCCCTTGATCATCAGGTGCTGGCCATGGTGCCGCGGGAACTTATCCATACCCGCCTGCCGAGCAAATCCCTGCCCCACGGCAGCGAGGTGGCCCCCTGGGTCAGCCGGGCCATGTACGAAGAAACCCGCATTCTCGATGGCGCTGTGCAGTTTGCGCTGCACAACGCCGGCGGCGTGCGTCAGTCCATGAGTCAGGGCAAAATAACCCTGGCCGACGTGCTCGGCCGCCTGCTGCCATTCGAATTGCCGCTGGTGAAGTACGCCATCGAAGGCCAATACCTGATTGAAGCGCTGGAGTCAGCGATTAACAGCGCCACCAACAACAGTGTTATCGGCACCGGCGCCGGCAGTTTCCCCTACACCTTCGGGCTTAAATACCACTACGATGGCAGACGGCCTCAGGGCGAGCGGATCCTGTCGCTGACCCTGTCTCAGGGTGGCCTGTGGGTGCCGGTGGAAGCCGGCAAGGTGTACGTGGGGGTATCGACGGCCTACACGGCATCGGGGAAAGAGGGCTATCAGGCGCTGTCACTGTGCCACTGGCAGGAGCCAGTGCCCAATCTCACCCTGCCGGGCGCCTTTATCCGCTTTATTGAACGTCATGGTGGATTTGCCGAGGAGATGCTGCCGCAGCTGTCCTACATCAGCCACCTGCGCTAAAGCGGCTTTTCCATACTGAAGTTCACCAAGATTTCGCCGTGACGGGGATGCTCGTTACGGCGAATTTCGTAAAATCCCTGCTTTAAAAAGAAGGGCCTGGCGAAATAGGATGCTTCGACGGTCAGCAGTTTGACCCTGCTCGCCCGCGCCTTTTGCTCAAGCGCCCGATACAGTGCGCTGCCAACACCGGCGCGGGCCAGCCCCGGAGCGGTAAACAGGCAGTCAATTTCAGCTTCGCCCGGCTGTTTTGGCAACAGATTGATAAAGCCAACCAGCCCATCGTCACTGCGGGCAACCCACACCTGGGTCGGTGCCAGGCGCGCGCTCCACACCGCATCACTTCGAATGGCAGGCGACCAGGCCTTGCGCTCAGCCTCACTGTAAAACTCGCCCGCCCCCTGCACTGCTTGGTGAAACAGCCGCGCAATATCGGGCACATCGCTGGCCTTCATGGCATCCACATAAAAAGTGGGCTTGAACGATAACTGAAAGCCTTCAAACACCTCGGCAGACTTTTGCTGATAGCATCGCCCCTGCAACGTAAAGCCGCAGCGCTCGAATACCGCTTTGGATACCCGGGAGGCATCGGTGCTGAGGCGGGCAATCCCAAGCGCGGGCGCCGCATTGATTAATTGCCGAATAAGCTCAGTGGCAATACCCTGCCCCTGATAGTCAGGCTCAACATACAAGTGGCTGATGTAACCGCGCTCATTGAAGCGAAGCTCACAGGCAATAAAGCCCACAGGCTTGCCATCAACACTCGCCCAGCAAACATAGCTGCTGGCCAAACGGGCGCGCCAGTAGCGCCAGTCTCGCGCGCAGGCGCTCCAGGCCCGGCACTGGGCGTCGCGGTAATGGACACCGGCAAGTGCCGCCACTGCGTTGTGATACAGGGCGGCGAGCTGTTTCAGGAGATCGGGCCCAAGCGCTACCGAGCGGCGGCCCACACCCGATATTGGCAATGAAGTTACTGTGGCCGAAGCAGCGGCGAAGTCAGTCATAGCGATTGAATACCAAATAGTTATCGGAAATGGTTATGGGAAAAGGTTTTCGGAAAAGGTTATCATCGGAAAGCCGATTGAAGTCGGCAATGCGCCGCCAGCTTCAGTCATCCAGCAAAGGCCTTAACATGGCTTCCAGGCCGTTGAGCTTAACCTCATACACCAGCGCCAACTCCTCCCCTAATTGCCCTTCTGGAAATCCATTGGACTTAAACCACACCAAATAGGGCTCAGGCAATTCAAGCAAACGCCGCCCGGCATATTTTCCGAAGGGCATTTTTCGATTTATAGCAACTTTCAACAGCTTGGGATCCATAACTCACACCGTCCAGCACCTTTTGGGGGCCTAAGCCTACCAATGCAAGCCGAGTTGTTGCCACCACCTGATAGAACATTTAGCTATTAACAAATAGGAATTTAATTAAGTCTGAGAATATACATACCTTAGCATTAGCTCAAAGCGACCAATCAACACCCAAAGGTCCAAGGCTTGCAACCAAAGAAATACAATTAACAGTTTGTTTGTAAAGGTTTTTACCAAATTGTTATTAGCAGCCCGGTGCTTATGCCGTTTTTTTGACTAATACACCCAAAGCGTCAGAGTTACGTCGCCGCGTCATTTTTAAAAAAGCGTCAAAAATCAGGTAATTGACCCACTAACCCTCAGGACTTAGATTGGCCTTACCGTAGAGTGTGCGATAGCGATTCTATCGCGATAAGTCTAAGCCCACAGGCGAAATAAAGGGGTAAAACGATGATTATTCTGGTCGGCGGCGAAAAAGGTGGCAGTGGCAAAAGTTGCCTCGCCCAAAACATCGCGGTGTTCCTCACCAAAGAATGTGGTGGCTCCGTCATCATGGTGGATTGTGACCCGCAGCGTACCACCTCAGATTGGATCCAGGCCCGTAACAACAACCCCAAGTTGCCGGCCATCAACTGTGTCCAGCTCTACGGCAAAATCCGCAATGACTTGCTGAGCCTGGAGCAACACTACGACTATGTGATTGTGGACTGTGGTGGTCAGGACAACCTGGCACTGCGTGCGACCATGTCGGTTGCCTCTCACATCCTGATGCCCCTGCGCCCCAAGCGCCGCGACCTCAAGACCGTGAGCCACATGGACGACGTGGTCGCCACCTGTATGATGATCAACCCCAAGATGCGCGCCACCTTCGTTATCACCCAGTGCCCCACCCTGCCAAGCCAGGGCAGCCGCATCATAGAAGCGAAAGAAGTCTGCCGCACCTACGATATCAATGTGCTGGATGCCATTACCTACTCACGCAACATCTATGATGACAGCGAAGAGTCCGGTCTGTCGGTGATTGAAATCGAGCCAAAAGGCAAAGCGGCCGATGAAATCCGTGCCATTGCCTGTGAACTGCTGCAGGCTCGCGATGCCGCCGAAGTGCGCAATCAGTTGCAACAAGCTCAGATAGGCAAGATGAGAGGTCAATATGGGTCTGGCAGATCTCAAGAAAAACTCTACGCGGTCTAACGCGCAGATGCAGCTGGCGATGTCCATCGATGATTTCATCGATGGCGCCAATCGCTACGCCATGGGTCTGCCACAGCAACGGGGCGCGGTGATTTCGCTGGAAGAACTGCGTCACCGCGGCGTTGCCAATCAACAGGCAGAGCCCCGCCGTACACCGCCGTTTCGCAAGGCCACCTTTACCTTAAGCGAATCGGCAATTGCACATCTGGCTGAAATGGCGACCGATTGCGACATCGCCAAGTCCAAGCTGGTGCGATATTTAATCGAGTATCACTATCAGCTGACGCCGGAAGAGCGCCAACTGATAGAACAGCAACTGAAAATAGATTAAGGAAGCGGCATACCGGCGGCCAATACAAAACCTACGGTTTACCTCTTCCTGATGCCTGAGCCGCACAGTGTTTCACCCGAAAATAAGCACTGTGCGGTTCCCCCAAACTGCGTTAATCAATCTCCCACCCTCGTTTCTGGCAGCATGGAAAGACTTTTTTGTCCTTGAGCTGCCAGTTTTTTTATCCAGCTCTCAGCCTACGTCTGGTATTTGCTGCCTCAAGAGTACATAATTCGCTAAAAAACAGGGAAGGCAAAAGTATGAAGCTTCCCATTGTCTTACCGAACGAAACATTCGGAAGTTTCTGTAGGACCAGTTAACAGATGGCACTTTTCACTAAGATTGGCGGCATGGGATTGCTGCTGAGCCTGGTGTGCAGCCCGTTATGGGCCGACTTCTCCCTGGATCAGATCCCTCCCATCAAAGATAAAACCCCCATCACTCTGGTGGCCGAAACCGGCTTCTGGACCGACTATTTGCGCGAGCAAATGTTGCCGGCATTTACCCGTCAAACCGGTGTGCAGGTGCGGGTTGTTAGCACCCCTTTGGATGATATGTTTGCGCTGCAGCAAGACTCACTGCAAACCGCCAAAGGCAGTTACGACCTGCTGACCATGGAGGCCGGCTGGGCAAAGGAGTGGGCCGCCAATGGCTACACAGTGCCACTTGAGGAGCTGGCCAATCTGTACGATCCCGGCGGCACCCAGGCCATGAGCCACTATCTTGAGCCTTACTATCCGGCGCTGCTCAGTATCCTGTCATACCATGGCGAAGTGCATGCGATTCCCTATAACAACTATGTGATGGGCAATCATTACCGCCGCGATCTGTTCGAGCATCCGGACGAGCAGCGCGCCTTTAGTAAACGCTTCGGCTACCCGCTGGCGCCGCCGGGCACCCTGGCCCAGCTCAGAGACATAGCTGCCTTTTTTACCCGCAAAGCCGGAGACAGCCTGGCGGGAAAGCGCCTCGACTATCCCTTCTACGGCGTTGCGCTGATGTCCGGCGACAGACCGCATATCAATGATGAGTTCTCCGCCATGCTGTGGAGTGAAGGCGACAACTGGTTTGCACCGGTTTATGACAGCAATGGCGAAGTGCATCACTTTGATGTATCAAGAAATCTTGAAAAGAAAATCAAAGTCGCCGCCCTGTATCAGGATCTGAAAAACTTCGCGGTGCCGGCAGATGATAACTTCGCCTTCAATGAAGCCGCCGACGCCCTGGCCAATGGCCGCACTGCCATGTGGCCCTTTGCCTACAATAACCTCTGGTACAAGTCTGCTGCGGTCGAGCAGCGGATTGAGGGCGCCGTGCTGGATGTAGCGCAGGTGCCGGGCGGCCATCCTTATGTGGGAGCCTATGCTTTCGCGGTCAGCTACGACAGCCGCAACCCCGAGGCCGCGTATTGGCTGCTGAAATACATGGGCTCGTATCAGGCCCAATATGACTACGCCATGGGTGGCGGCAACCCCTGTCGCATGGACGTGGCAACCCATACTGACTTTCAAAAGCCCGACCTTAAAGCCATCGGCGGCGCTTTTCTGGCAAGCCATCAGGCTAACCTTGGCTGGGGGGATGGCGTACACAAGCTTGGTCATTTCACCAGCTCAGCCATGGGGCAGATTTACCCCGAACTGGCCAAAAGTTGCTTTGCCGTGAGCCGCAATCCCGCCCGAGCCGGACAGTATTTCGGTGAGCTGAATCAGACTATCCTGCGGCTGCAAAACACCTTCGGCGAAAAAGCGGCGCTGGAGCGATGATGACGATGCGACCTCTGCAAAGCCTCAAGCGCAAGCTGACCATGGTGTTCTACCTGATTTTTTTGATGACGGTGGGCATAGGGTTTATTGCGGTGTCCCTGTCGCAGTCGCTCAAGCAACAGGTGGACGCCATGGTGGCAGGCGATCTGGAAGAAGTGCGGCTTGCCATGACCCAAATCCGTCAGGCCGAGCAGCTGCAAACCACCATCGCCAGGCTGCAAAACGTCACCGAAGAAAGCCAGCGCCATACCCTGCTGGGTGATTTGCAGGCCCAGTGGCTGTTGCTGCAAAAAGGCACCCGCGAGCTGATTGAGCATCATCCGGATGATGCACTGCGCACCGGTCTGAATCAGGAAGCCATGGCCCAGGAAGTAATGCTCGCCAAGCTGCCACGGCTCGATGCTCTTACCAAGGAGGTGTTGCAGGCCCGGGCGCAGATGGCCAACATCACCCACAATCTGGCGGGTGTGCAATCGGGTTTCACCCGCGAGTACCGGGCAATACTGGATCAGCAGGACAGCAGCGCCAAGGCGGCGCTCGACCAACGGGCACTGCCACGGTTAAGCCAAGCCCTCGACATTCACCGCCAGAGCGCCGAGTTCTTGTATTTGGGCGAGCGGCTGTTCTCCACCCTGCAGCGCACCACAGAACATTTGAGCAGTAATGAAATCAATACATTACAGCGACAGGGATTGCGTCAGCTACTCGAGATGGAGTCGCTGGCGCTAACCCTGACCGATAAAGACAAGGCAGCAAACTGGCTGTCGCAACTGCGCCACGAAATGGTGGGCAGTGATAACCTGTTCGAACTCGCCCGCAACCTGCAACGCCGCTACAGTGTGGCCTATACCCATCTCGAAGAACATGCCCTGCGCGCCCGTGCCAGCGCCGACTTTTTCCAGGATGAATTCAGACGCAAAGACGCCAATATCCAAGCCGCCGGGGTGGAGTTGAAGCGCGATGCGGTGGCATTTCTGGTGCTAATTGTGGTGGCCGGCATTCTTTACTGCGGCTTTATCTGGCTGACCAACTGGCATTTCATTGCCAAGGGCATCATCAAGCCGGTTATCGCCACTCGCAACGCCATGAACGATATCGTCAACGAGAAACTCGATACCGAACTGCCCAAGGCCGATAACCTCGAATTACAGCAAATGATGAGCTCACTCGAGACCCTGAAAAGCTACGCCGCACAGGTGAAGGCCATCTCCGAAATCGATGGTCTCACCGGTATCCACAACCGGCGCTACTTCGATTTGCAGCTGGCCACCGCCATGGCAACCCATCCCCTCGGCCACAGCAATCTGGGGCTGCTGCTGTTCGATTTGGACTTCTTCAAGCAGTACAACGACTGCTACGGCCATCTGGCGGGGGACGCCTGCCTCAAGGACGTGGTAAAGCAGGTTCGCAAGCTGCTGCCGGGCCGGGGAGAAACCTTTGCCCGATATGGCGGTGAAGAATTTGTGCTGCTGCTGCCGGGCTCAGACTGGGGCAATCTGGTAGATATGGCCGAAAACATCCGCGCCGGGGTCGAGGCGCTGACTATCCCCCACAGCCACAGTATGCAGGGCATAGTCACCCTGAGCATTGGCGGCGCCCTGTTGCCTGCCGATGTGCACAGCAGCGCCGCCGAGCTTGTTGCCATGGGCGATAAGGCCCTGTACCGGGCCAAGAATCGTGGCAAAAACTGCTCTGAAATCCTGGTCATGGCGCCAAATGCCCTGCCGGAAGCCATGGATTCACCGGCAAGCTGAGTCATTATCGTCCGCCCCCTGCCCTTGATTTCCCGGCAGACTGACCCCATTCCTGAAAAAAACACCACAGGAATGCCATGACAGCGCTGATTATTGTGACCTTACTGGGCCTTGGCGCCATCCTTTGGATAGCATCAGGCCCAAGGCGCGCCCAATATCGCCGGCAGCAACTTGCCGACACCACCTTCCCCGCGCCCTGGCGTGCCATTCTAAAGCGCCGAGTATTTGCCTACGGCAGACTGCCGGATCATCTGCAGCAAGAGCTTCGCAGAAAGATACTGATTTTCCTGGGCGAAAAGCAGTTTATCGGCTGCAATGGCTTCGAAATCACCGACGAGGTGAGAGTCACTGTGGCCGCCCAGGCCTGTTTGCTGCTGCTCAATCGCGACACCGACTTTTACCCGGGTCTTCGGCAAATTCTTATATATCCCAATGCCTTCTATGTGGATCGCACCGAAAAGGATGCTGCCGGTGTGGTGTGGGAGCGCCATGCGCTGCTGTCAGGCGAGTCCTGGAGTCAGGGGCAGGTACTGCTGTCGTGGAAAGATATCGAAGAAGACTGCGCCCATCCGTTCGATGGTTTTAACGTGGTGATGCATGAATTTGCCCACCAGCTGGATCAGGAAGATGGCCGCGCCGATGGCGCGCCGCCACTGCCAAGCCGCGAGCGCTACCGCCGTTGGTCCGAGGTGATGCAAAAGGAATACGACGCCCTCTGCCGCGCCGCTGAATGGGGCGAGCAGAGCCTGTTCGACTACTATGGCGCCACCGAGCCTGCGGAATTTTTCGCGGTGATCACCGAAGTTTTCTTTACCAAGGCCAGGGATTTTGCCGCGCTGCACCCGGCGCTGTACCGCGAACTGGCCACATACTACCGGCTGGATCCCGCCGGATGGCAATGATATGGTGGCAAAAATTCGAAGCCTTAGTAGATAACATCATGATAAACAAATCGCTTCTTATCGCAGCCCTACTCCTTTCCCCCTTCGCCATGGCGACTGACGAGTCTGAGGCAGGTGCCGTGCTGGATGCCTTGCACAGCCATGCCGCCAAAGCCGACTGGCCCGCGTATTTCGCCATTTATACCGACAATGCGGTGTTTATTGGCACCGCAGTCGAAGAGCGCTGGAATATGGACGAGTTTCGCCGCTACGCCACGCCCACCAAGGGGTGGGACTATCAGCCCAAATCACGCCACTTTATCGAACACGGTGATACCCTGCTGTTCGATGAAATCCTTTACAACGACAAGTACGGCACATCCAGAGGCACAGGCGCCATGGTGAAAACCGCTAAAGGCTGGCAGGTACTGCAATACCATTTAAGCTTCCCGGTACCCAATGAGGTGGCAAAAGAGGTTACTCAAACCATTATGGCATTTGAGAAAAGCCAGTCTGGACGCTGAGTGGTCAACGAAAATTCCAACTAAAAAAAGCATCAGTGCCTAACGGACACCGAAAAACACACATTGGCCAGTTGGGTGAAATGGGTGAAGTTATCGAATTCTTCTTCACCAAAACTGCGGCCGGAAATCCCCCGGTCGGCATAGAAGATACCAATCACCTTGCTATCCACTATCATGGGCGCCAACATAAAACCGTGCTTGGCGAGTCGCTTCCTCAGCTGCTCATCGATATTCAGACGCCAGCGGGGTGAGTCGGGCGAGTCTATCCACATTGGCTGCTTTAAATCCACTGCCTGGCGGAACAGATGATCGGGCTCGGTAATATCCACCACGAACTCGCGCTTGATGGTTTCGCTGTTTTCACCCAGCACAATCCGCGGCTGCAACATCTTGCGGCTTGGCGACAGCAACAGCACGGCGCAGGAGTCCACCCCTACCCCATGCAAAATGCCTTCAAGAGTAGTCTGCATCACCTGATTGATATCGGCCTTGCTGACGGCAAAACCGGTTAACTCTTTGAGTTTTTTAAGCTGAATACCCACATCGGCTTCGCGCCAACGACCGGCACTGAGGCTTTCCTGCGACTCAAGCAGCCGCTCAGGCTTAGGCAAGTAGTCCACCAACACCTTGGCGCCATAGGCTTCGGCCAACTTGTGGGTAGCGTTGGCGCACTGGATGGCTCTGTGTTTGAACTCCTCCGGCTTAAGCCCCATCATTTCGGCCGCCTGGCGTACCCGTTTCTCAAGCTCGGCATGATCCGGATAGGTTTCTGACAGCTCCTGCGACAACTTGTTGGCCACAAAAATCGCGCGGATCTCCGGGGTGCGTTCATCGGGGTTATTAAGCGACTTCATCAGCACTTCGCCAAGGCCCCAGTTACGGGCAATCCCCTGGGTGAGCTGACCAAAACTGGTGCCCAGATGCTCTCTGACCAGGCCAAGGAGTGTCACAGGATCTTCAACGCCTTCCAGCGCCCTATCCAGCTCATTGGCCAGTGGCCCGCCCATGCTCCAAAAGGCACTCTCACCCAGGTGATACAGGAGCGCGGCGATAAAGGCCTCTTCCTGCATTTCTTCGTCGTGGCCTGCCAGCATCATCCTGGCAAGCATGGCTGCCTGAAACGAGCGCGCCATCAATTTCAAAAGCCGTTGGTACACACCTGGGGTGAGATTTTTGTTTTCCAGCAGGCTTGAGAGCAGTTTGGCGGTAATGCAGATATTGCGGATGGTATCAAAGCCCAGCACCACCGCGGCTCGGCTGACTGTGGTGACCTGGCTGATGCCCTTGTTGTAGGTGGCGCTGTTGGCAACCCGCAAAATACGGGAAGTGAGCGCATTGTCGTGCATTACACTGCGCCCGAGTATGGCCATGGAGGACACATCGTCCTTGGCCAATTTTTCCAGGGTTTTGACCGTTGAGCACAGCGCTGGCATTTCCTGCTCGCTGATCCGCTTGGTCCAGTAATCTACCCCTTTGGGTTCGTTGGCAATGCTCTTCAAGATAAAATCACATTAAATACACTGTTTTTCGATTATAGACAGGGATTTGCCCCTTAGGCGATACAAGTGCGTCAACTTTTGCACATCAGGTCAAAATTACGCCGCGCGCTGCATCACAGGCAAAAAAAGGCGGCCCATGGAAGGCCGCGAAAACACAAGCAACGTGGTTTGAAACAACAGTAAAAGGGTGGGAAGTCTCTTCACTGGAAAAGCTCCGCGCGGCGCGTAGGAACACCGCGCGGAGTAAAACACAGCAAGGCTGTGGGACAACAAAAAATCAGTGGAACTGATCCTCCTCGGTGGAGCCGGTCAGCGCGGTCACAGAAGACTCACCGCCCTGAATAATATTGGTCATCTTGTCGAAGTAGCCGGTGCCCACCTCCTGCTGGTGCGCCACGAAGGTGTAACCCTTGCTGGCGGCGGCAAACTCGGCTTCCTGTACCTTCTCAACATAGTGCTTCATGCCTTCGCCGCGAGCGTAGTCGTACGCCAGGTCGAACATGTTGAACCACATATTGTGGATACCGGCCAGAGTGATGAATTGGTACTTGTAGCCCATGTCAGACAGCTCTTGCTGGAACTTGGCGATGGTGGCGTCGTCCAGGTTCTTCTTCCAGTTGAAAGAAGGTGAGCAGTTGTAAGCCAGCAGCTGATCAGGGTACTTGGCATGGATTGCCTCGGCGAAGCGGCGGGCTTCTTCCAGATCTGGCTTGGCAGTTTCACACCAGATAAGGTCGGCGTATGGCGCATATGCCAGACCACGGGCAATGGCCTGATCCAGACCGGCACGGACGCGATAGAAGCCTTCGCTGGTGCGCTCGCCGGTGATGAAGTCGCCATCGTATGGGTCGCAGTCAGAGGTCAGCAAATCGGCCGCGTTGGCGTCGGTACGGGCAATCACCAGGGTAGGCACGGCAGACACGTCGGCCGCCAGACGGGCTGCAACCAGCTTCTGTACCGCTTCCTGAGTTGGAACCAGCACCTTACCGCCCATGTGGCCACACTTCTTCACTGACGCCAGCTGATCTTCAAAGTGCACACCGGCAGCGCCCGCTTCAATCATGCCCTTCATCAGCTCATAGGCGTTGAGCACGCCGCCAAAGCCGGCTTCGGCATCGGCCACGATTGGCAGGAAGTAATCAACAAACTTGTCATCTTCCGGGCCCACACCGTTGCTCCATTGGATCTGGTCGGCGCGGCGGAACGAGTTGTTGATACGACCCACAACGGCAGGCACTGAGTTGGCTGGGTACAGCGACTGATCAGGGTACATGGTGCCGGCCAGGTTGGCATCGGCAGCAACCTGCCAGCCAGACAGATAAATGGCTTCGATACCGGCTTTGGCCTGCTGTACCGCCTGGCCACCGGTCAAGGCGCCCAGTGAGTTTACGTAGCCTTTTTTGGCTCCGCCGTTTACCAGTTCCCACAGCTTTTCAGCGCCGCGCTGAGCCACGGTGTTTTCAGGCACAAATGAGCCACGCAGTGACACCACTTCCTCGGCGGTATATGGGCGGCGAACGCCTTTCCAACGTGGGTTTTCGGCCCAGTCTTTTTTCAGTGCGTCGATTTGTTCCTGGCGGCTGATGTACTTGCTCATGGTGACTCTCCTTTGGGGTGTTAGGGTCTGCCCGCCACTCGGGTGGCGGGTAAGATGTTCAGTGTTTTCAGTGAATAATCAGTGTTCTTGTTTGGTCAGCAGCTCGTAGCCCGGCAGAGTAAGGAACTCCACCATTTCGTCGCTGGTGGTGATTTCTTCCAGCAGCACGGCGGCCTGGGTGAACTTGCCGTGGGTAAAGCGCTCGCTGCCCACCTCTTCTTTGACGTTGGCAAGCTCCTCAACCAACATCTCGCGGAACAGTGCCTTGGTCACCGGCTTGCCGTTGGACAGGCTCTTGCCATGGCGGATCCACTGCCAGATGGAGGCGCGGGAGATTTCCGCCGTGGCAGCATCTTCCATCAGGCCGTAGATAGGCACGCAGCCGTTGCCGCTGATCCACGCCTCAATGTATTGCAGTGCGATACGGATATTGAGGCGCATACCATGCTCGGTGCGCTCACCTTCGCAGGGCTGTAACAGCTCGCTCGCCAGGATGGGCGCATCCACATCGCGGGTAATGTGCAGCTGGTTGCAATGGTCATCGCCAATGTACTGGTTGAATATCGACATAGCGGTGTCTGCCAGCCCCGGATGAGCCACCCAGGTGCCATCGTGACCGTTACGGGCTTCGAGCTCCTTATCGCGGCACACCCGCTCCAGCACCAGACGATTGGCTTCGGCGTCTTTGGCGGGGATAAAGGCCGCCATGCCGCCCATGGCCAGGGCGCCGCGCTTGTGGCAGGTTTTAACCAGCAATCGCGAGTAGGCACTGAGGAATGGCTTATCCATGGTCACCTGCTGACGGTCTGGCAGCACTCTGTCAGAATGATTTTTCAAGGTTTTGATATAGCTGAAGATATAGTCCCAGCGGCCACAGTTCAGCGCGACAATGTTCGAGCGCAGCTCATAGAGGATTTCATCCATTTCGAACACCGCCGGCAGGGTCTCAATCAGGCAGGTACACTTGATGGTGCCGGGCTGCAGACAGAATCTCTCTTCGGTAAAGGCAAACACCTTGGCCCACCAACGCGCTTCGAGATGGCTCTCAAGCTTAGGCACGTAGAAGTAAGGACCGCTGCCCTTGGCCAGCAACTGACGGTAGTTGTGGTAGAAATAGAGGGCAAAATCCACCAGTGCACCAGGCACTGCGGCGCCATTGAACTGCACATGCTTTTCTTTCAGGTGCAGGCCGCGCACCCGGGCAATCAACACCGCAGGGTTATCGTTGAGACGATACTGCTTACCGGTTTCAGGCGCCGTGTACTCAATGGTGCCCCGCACCGCATCACGCAGGTTAATCTGACCCGTGACCACCTTTTCCCAGCTGGGTGCCAGTGAGTCTTCGAAGTCGGCCATAAACACCTTCACGTTGGCATTGAGGGCGTTGATGATCATCTTGCGATCCACAGGGCCGGTGATTTCGACCCGGCGGTCCTGCAAGTCTTCTGGAATGCCACGGATTGACCATTTTCCATCGCGGATGGCACGGGTTTCGGGCAGGAAGTCTGGCAGCTCACCTTTATCTATACGCGCCTGGCGCTGCTGGCGTTTTTCCAGCAGACCATCCACATCTGCAGCAAACTGGCGGCACAGGCTGTCGAGTAATGCCAGCGCACCCTCGGTGAATATCTCGTCCTGGCCCTGAACCGGATGACCGGTAACTTCCAGTCCCTTTGTTATCTGTGCGTTATCCAAAATTTGCTCTGTCATTGTCGTTGTCCCCGGCTGTCGCAGTTTGTCGTCGCATCAGGAAGGAGCTTGTCCTGCCCATCCATTACACGGCTTCAAAAAACCGCCAAATGTTCGTTTCAGACCAAAAACTAGCGACAAACATTTGTAAATGCAACAGTCCAAAACTTAGCAAAACGTCTAAAAAACAGGCTGAAATATCTTGTGAAATTGGTAAGACCAAGAGCGAGAGGCACACACAACGCTTTGTTTTAAAACACTTTATTTACTCACTTAATTTATAATCATCGCTGACCACAGAAATTTGTCTTACCAAATAACCAATAAGCCAACAAAGTAATTTATTACGTAATTTAATTACCATTAGTAACTAATTGTGAACATGAGTTGTGTAATTTGACTTTGGTCTAAGCACGGCTTTTTGTTTTGAACCGCATGACGCGTAAAGGATGAATTTACAGTTATTTCAAAGTCTTAGCCTTAACACCCCAAAAGCTAGATTCAAACAGGTGTTTTAATGTTACGTTTACGTAAAGGTGACATTGAAAGGTTTGGCAGAGATCAGCCACAGCCCTTTCGTCGCCAGATCAACAAGGAAGTAACAATTGGTTCAGAGCGAAAAAAATTCAAAATTTTTAAATTTTTTTGCAAAAAATAGCGAATTAGCGACGATAACATTCAATCGGGTCTTGGCTGACACTCAATTCGTGGCCTTTTCCACATTCAGCAGCACATCGAAGCACCGCAACCATATGAACAAGCATCTGAATTATGTCGCGCTGACGCATTAAGTTATTCCGCCCGCTTGTCACGTGGAGCTGTTGCACGGAGCTCTCAGTTTGAGCTGTCGCATCGAGCTCGCGGGTTGAGCTGTTGTATAGAAATCCATTGTCCGGCCGCCAGGCCGAAATGGTGCAGAGGTGCAGCTCACGCCAAGGCATGGCTCCTTTAGCAAGTAAGGGGCGCTGCCGCTGGCACAGGTACACTCTTTAGAGGATAAGGGCCACTACAGCAGCGGCTATTGAACGCGTTCATTAAACGTCCTGGGTAAGTTTGCAGGCCGGCAGCACCACTCAGAACAGCATCGCCATGGCAGCATCTGTTAGTACGCTCAGAAAGCGAGCTGATAGGTTCCGTCAATCAACAGCGCCGGAAGGAGCTAAGGTTTGGGAAATCCAGACCACGTGAACAAGTCACTGCAAAACGGCGCTATTGAGTAACAAGCGGATTGGAAAATGGCTCGTAGCTGTGAGCGGAAGAGATATCAGTCGCGGGGAGAGGTCAGGATATGCATTTGGTGGCAGCAATTCTTGTCAGTGATTCTTGTCAGTGATTCTTGTCAGCGATGCTTGTGAGCGAAGATTGCCCGCATGGGTGCTGGAAATAGCCAGCTACTTGAGCTGCAGACTTAGTTGGCAACGGCAGTGGGTTTGTCGCCAGAGGTCGCCACTGTTGTGTTATTGGTGGCACTGGCGTTATTCGCCTCGGCAGTAACAGGGTCAGTTTGCGGAACACTTGCCTGAGCGGGGCCAGCGCTGTCAGAAGCGTTTTGAGCCTTTGGCTCGTCAGCTGGACGGCTCACCGCAGCGCCTGCACTAACCGGCGGATAACGCTCCTGATCCCACACGACCATGTTGCGCCCCAGGTGTTTGGCGCAATAGAGAGACTTATCGGCCCGTCGCAACATGGGGTCGAGGCTTAAGTCCCGCTCATCCAAGCTGGTCACCCCAAAACTGGCGTTCAGAATAAAGCGGTTACCCGAGTAATGGGTGTCGACGTTGGCAATCGCGCGACGGCAGGCTTCGGCAATCTCGGCAGCTTCCTGCCCACTGCAGCCCGGCAGCACTATCATAAATTCCTCACCGCCAAAACGGCACAGGATGTGCTCGCTCTTAAGCTCAGGACGAATGACTTCGACCACCTTTTTCAGGGCCCAATCGCCGGTGGCATGGCCGCATTCATCGTTGATAGACTTAAATTTATCAAGGTCCATCAGGATCATAGCTGCATCTTCGCCTCGGGCCATGCAGCGCACCAGGGCATTCTCACCTTTCTCCTGCCCGGTGGCGCGGTTAAAGGCACCGGTTAATCCATCCCGCTGCGCCAGCCGCATAAAGCGATTCCGCTGTGACAGACCCGCTGCAAGAAACAGCGATAAAAACAGGCACATCCCCAGCAGCACAGTGGAGGCCATCAGCGAGCCAGAATGCTCGCGGGAAATGGTTTCCTGACGCACCAGATAACCGTCACGTTCGCTGTTTAGCAAGGAGATTTCCCGCCGCTGCTCTTCAAAGTTGAACTTGGCCGCCTGATAGGCCATCTCCCGCGCCTTGGTTTCATCAATCAGACGGGTGGAATATTCCGCTTCTTTTTGTTGAGCCTCAAAGGCCCCTTTAAAGTCGCCATTACGGGCGTACACAGCCGCCAACACCTTCCAGGCCCCCCGGAGCGATGTGTCATCTGCGGCAGCGTTATCAATCGCCTCATCAGCAGCAGCCCCGGCGTTATCCCATTCACCGGCGTCCAGATAGGCTTGCGCCAGTAAGCTCTGGGTGCTGGCAATTTCAAGCTCAAAACCAAATTCTCTATATTTATCGAGGGCCTGCTGAAGGGGGCCTATTGCTTTTTTAACCTGATTGTCACGCAGATAAGTCCAGCCCAGCCCTTTGGTAGCCATGGTGGCGATAAGAGGAAGTTTGTTGGTCTCACAGTAATCGCGAGTCTCATCAAATGCGCTAACCGCTCTGGTTATTTTTCCCGCCTCCATCAGCGAGGCTGCGATATACAGGTAGGAATAACAGATATCGGTGACGGCATCATCAGGCGCCAGGTTCAGCGCTTTCTCAGCGTAAACGCCTACTTGCTCAAACAAACTCATTTGATAGTAGAGACTGGCCAGGCGGATATAAGCGTTGCGCTGAATGTCTTTGTCGTTGATGGAGCTAATCTGTGACAACATGTCACTAATAGCCTGCATCGATTCGGGGAATTGCTTGAGAATTAGCCTTACCGTTGCCAGGTAACCCAGAACTTTCACTCTTTCCGGTGTACTGGTGATTTGGGGTAAGACTTCCTCCAGGGATTTTTGGGCGCTCTGATAGTCGGCAGTAAAAATATGATAGATGCCGACTAAGGTCGCGTACTTTAACTGCTGCTGTTCCGACAAATTTCCTTTATCTAACAGCCGCAGTTCCTTGATTGCAGTTTCAGGCGAGGTTCTGAGTGATTCTTCGATTTGAGCTAAAGACTCATCGACTGTCATGCCAAAAGCCTCACCCCAAGACAGGGATAAGGCTAAAAGGCTGCTAATCAGAACGTAGCGCATCAAATGTCAGGCATCATTGCCGTGGTTAACGACCACAAACGTCTGGTACTCTTCATCCCCACCGAGAGACCTGAGTTTGCTTTTATCACCGGTCATCACCGCCTGAATTTCATCTTCACTGAGGCCATTGGCACGCATCACCCCTTCAGGGTCTTTTTTGTAGGCTTCCAGCAGCGCGGCATCTTCGCCCAGTTGCTTTAAAAACTCGTTCAGTGTTGTCATCCTATTCTCCACTCATTGTTATGGGTTGTTGTTGAGTCTTTTTCTCTTGGCTTGTTAGCCCCTCGGCTTTTGCCGCTGTATCTGAATGTATTGGCTATCTCGGTTTTGTACCCTTATTGCGATTACTGCATCGCGAATACTTAGTTGGCCATGCTGGCAACTCAAGCCAGATCTGCTGGCGTCAGCCCCAGCATGGCCAGCACCTCAAGATTGTGCTCAAGCTTTCGTGCCGGTGGCACCAATAAAGTAGTGGCTGGATTCATCTCAGCGTCCGGCAAGTCTTGCAGCGCCAGCCTGCTAATCCGTGGCTGATGAACAGGCAAAAATGCCGCTTCATACAAAATAATCTCGTGCTCAAGTGGATACCACTGGCTGAGCTGTCTCACCAATACCTGCAGTCGGTCGCGACTGGTGTGAAACTGGGTCAGGGTGTTTTCCCCCGCCAGAGCAATTTGCCACAGCAGTAAGTGGCAACAGGGGTCTGGCTGATGGCGAAAAAACATAAACTGGCTGGCTTCAAAGCTCTGATGACCACTCTGCGCCGGGTCTATGCCCAAATCGGCCCACAGGCAATCTTCGGCCGAAATACCAGGCTCCATCCAGGCCTCGATACCCGCCTCCTTGCAGCGGCGGATCGCCATATGGGGCACACAGGCAAAAACGCCGGGGTGACCATAAAAGGCCCCCACCACTCTCTTGCCACTCTGGGCCGCTTCAACCATGGCCTGGGTCATCTGCTCGTACGTCAGGCGACGACTCTTTATTTCATCGCCCTGGGCATAAAATTGCTGCAGATTGACCACATTGGCATTGAGCCCTTCAAGGTAGCGCTGAGCAAAGCCATCGGGCATCAGGCTGAATACGATATCAGCATGTTCTATATGGCTTTTGGCCCGCACACTGATTTGCCCCGCAAGGCCAATCCCTGTTCCTACACACACCAAGCTAGCCAATTACTGCTCCGACAACTCATCTAAAAGTCACATTCTTATAACTTTCTGGCAGCAATGCAATATGTTGGAGCAATTTTGATACGCCATACTGTAAAGTTTATCCAACTGATATTGTTGAAATTCATCAAGCTGCGCTGATGTGCGCTCTCAGCAGAATTCAGGCTTTCATACCTTTGATTGACATTGTGGTAAACCCGGATGAAGAAAATCAGCTGAACCTTGCGCAGAAGGCGCGGTCAAAATGCTGCAGCTGACGCCTTTTGGGCTGCTGCCCTTGTCAGTCTGGCCTGCCCTTGGGTATGATGAGCCGCAGTTTTTAAGGAATAAGCACACACGATGTTGATTAAGAAGCATAGTCTCACCCTGCTGGGGGCCGCAGCCCTCTCATTATCTCTGTCTGGCTGCAGTGTTTTCGATTGGCTGGTGTACAAGCCTGACATCCCTCAGGGCAACTACATGGAGCCACAACAGGTAGAAAAGCTGCGTATTGAGATGACCAAGGAGCAGGCGGAATACGTGCTGGGCCGTCCGGTACTCAGAGACAGCTTCGCCGACAACACCTGGTATTATGTGTACCACTTCAAGAGTGGCCGCGATGCCAGCATCATCCACAAAGAGCTGGTGCTGCACTTTGAAAACGATCGTCTCGCCAAAGTGAGCGGCGATTATGAGCTGTCAACCGAGTTCAATACGCCGCTTGAGCAAAGCAAGCTGCCAACCGTTACCGCCGGTGACGACCAGCCGCTGGTACCCGAGCAGCGCGGCGACAGCAAGCCACTGGTTGAAGAAGGCCAGAACGATCCCAAGGCTATCCGCAAGTTCTAAGCACTTGCCCGAAAAGACAGCCAACAAAAAAGCGCCCATGGGCGCTTTTTTTGTTTTGGTACGGCTAGCCGGTCACAGCTTGGCGCCGGTTATCTTATTGGCGCGCCCTTCTTCTTTGGCTTTTTCGGCCCGCAGACGGCGAACATCCTTAGGATCGGCAATCAGCGGCCGGTAAATCTCAATCCGGTTACCGGGCAGCACCTCATCATCGTGCTTCACCAAACGGCTGAAACTGCCAAGCTTGACCTTGTCGAGTTCGAGATCAGGAAAGAAGCTGGCGATATTGCTCTGGCGCACCGCCTCGATAAAGCTGGTGCCAGGCGCAATCATCACATGCACAATTTTTTGCCGCTCCGGCAGGGCGTAAATCACATCTACACCAAACTTTTCATTATCACTGGCCATACACTACCTTCGCCCGACTGGTAAACGCCGTTACCATGGATGAAACCAACTCTTTGAATACCTTACCAAATGCTAAATCTGCCAGGCCACTTGAGAATTCAAAATCCAGTTCAAAATCCACCTTGCTGGCATCCTCGGTAAGCTCAGTAAAGCGCCATTCGCCCTGCAGGTGTTTAAAGGGGCCATTTTCCAGCACCAGCGCAATGTGCTTGCCCGGCACCACCTGATTACGGGTGGTAAAGGTGCGGGCAATGCCTGCTTTGCTCACATCCACCGAAGCCACCATGGTTTGGCCATCAAAAGAAATCACCTTGCCGCCCACACAGCCGGGCAGGAACTCCTTGTAGGACTCGACATCGTTGACCAGATCGTACATTTGCTGGGCACTGAATCGCACCAGCACGCTTCGGGACACCTTGGGCATTCGCTTGAAATCATCGTTTGGAAATACTGTTGGGGCCGGATTGTAACACGGCTTATCCCAAAGATGGCAGACGTCACCCAGTACAAAAACTCACCAACAAAAACATCTGCTTGGCAAAACAGCTAAATATTCTTGGGCGGTCAATTCCAAATTGGCCACCCCACGTTATAATAGCCCGCCTATGGTAAAGAAAAACTCCAAAAAGGCCGCCCAGCCGGCCACGATCGCCCGCAATAAGCGCGCGACCTTCGAATACAAATTCGATGAAAAATTCGAGGCAGGCCTGTCCCTGATGGGATGGGAGGTGAAGTCTATCCGCGCCGGAAAAATCAACATCTCTGAAAGCTACGTGATGCTGAAAAACGGTGAAGCCTTCCTGCACCACTGCCATATCACCCCACTGCACGCCGCCTCCACTCACGTGGTGTGCGACCCTACCCGCCCGCGCAAGCTGCTGCTTAACCGTCGCGAGCTCGACCGGCTGGCCGGTTTGGTAGAGCGCCAGGGCTATGCCATCGTGCCTATCTCCATGTACTGGCGCAAAGGCGCCTGGGTAAAGGTAGAGATTGGTCTGGGTAAAGGTAAAAAAGCCCACGACAAGCGCGATGACATCAAGCAGCGCGATTGGGATATTGAAAAAGCCCGGGTGATGAAGAACAAATAAGCTGCCTGTTTTCGAGCGGAAAACAGACAGTTGGTTGTCACTGCCAAATTATGCCTTGGAATTCAGGGCAGCATGGGAGTACAATCAAGTTTCTTGGGGGCGATTCTGGATTCGACGGGATTCGCGAAACTCCGGGAGCATGCCGAGGGGCGGTTGGCCTCGTAAAAAGCCGCAAAGTTATAGTTGCAAACGACGATAACTACGCTCTGGCCGCTTAATTAGCGCCAGCCATCTACCACAGGTCTCGCACATGGGCAGTGGATTTGATGGTCACCTTACATAGTGCTAGCGAGGGAACCTTGTCTGGGGGTGAACCGCGAAACAGTTCCAGGCTCACCGTTAGAAATCCTGTCTTTCGGAGTTCGAGCGGTTAAATAAAAGAGAGACTAAGCATGTAGCGCCTTGAGCGTAGGTTTTTCGGACGCGGGTTCAAGTCCCGCCGCCTCCACCAAACCTAAAATAAAAGAGACGTCTTCGGACGTCTTTTTTATTGCCTTTAATTTATATAAATCAATAAATTAATGTCTCAAAAAATCTCAAGACATCTAACTAAACCTTAGGCCTTTCGTATACCAGTTGGTATTCCAGCGCCAAGTGGTGATAGCGCCTGGCAAGCCAAGCCTGCAGTCCCCCTGCTAATATTAATCAAAAAAATCAAACGATTACATCAAAGACAGGCGCAGCCACGTCATTGCCATACTCTGCAAGTTGCTCTATCGCGGAAGCTGCTCTGTCGTGGAAGTTATTCAGCCGCTGACTCAGGCCAGTCGATTACTGGGCGCTTATTGATGATGCAGCTAAGGTCAACGAAAGCACCTTTTCGCATACAGACGCCGAGTCACACAGCCCCTGCACCATTCGCAAATGCCAATGTAAATTTCGCTCATTCATTTGATAACGATTCCCATTACCGATAACATGCCACGCTTTGACGATAGGGATAATGAGGCGACGGTGAGCAATCGATTCTGGTTCCAGTTACATGGTTGGTTTTCGTTGCCAGTCTGGTTGGTATTCACCTTTGTATGCATAACGGGAACCATTGCCGTGGTAAGTCATGAATTGACCTGGCTGACCAACCCTGAGGCGCGGGCCACAAATCCACAGGGTGTCCCGCCCAAGCCGATTGCAGAACTGGTTGATGTTGTTGTTGGCGAATACCCAAGCGCGGATGTGACAAACGTGCTGGTCTTCGAGCCGTATCTGGTCACCGCAGTCGTGTTCACAGACCATGACAAACCGCATGCTATTGCTTACGTCAATCAATATACAGGCGAAATTCAAGAGCTTAATCTTGGGCTCTCTTTCATTGATTTCATGCGCAGCTTACACGGATGGCTGCTGTTTCCCTGGCATACCAACTACAGCATTGGCTATTACATAGTCTCTGCCATGGCTATTGTGATGCTGGGAGCGCTGATCACCGGCCTGGTGATTTACAAAAATTTCTGGCGCAGCTTTACCCAGCCGAAACTGCGGTTTCATCAAGGGAAGAAGACCATATTGGCTGACCTTCATCGCTTGGCCGGTGTCTGGTCTATCTGGTTCCTCATTGTAATGAGCGTCACAGGCCTGTGGTATCTCATCCAAGCCGTGCTATGGCATGCAGAGGTTGATATTGAGCCCCATGCCCCCCTGATTGCAGCCAGCCAGCTTCCAATGCAAAAGCAGTCCCCCGAGGTCAGCCTCGCAGACGCCATGCAACTTGCCTATCAGCATTTTCCTCAGTTTCAGCCAAGCTATGTTGCTTTGCCGGAACATACCCGGGATATGTATCACCTCAGCGGTGGCGGAGGAGAACTCTTATTTGATGGCTATTCCTACAGCCTTAGCATCAATCCCTGGACAGGCGAGATCAGCCATACACAATCCCCTGAAACGATGACTCCCCTTCAAACCCTGAGCCACATTGCAGACCCACTGCATTTTGGCACCTTTGGCGGGCTTTGGACCAAACTCATCTGGTTTGTGTTCGGCTTATTGATTTCCGGCATGTCGATTACCGGCTTTATGATGTGGGGAAGTCGCGTCGTCAAATCAATCAGGAAACCGGACGCGGTGGAGGCAATTTATGCAGACTGAACCCACCTTCTGGCAAAGGTATAAATACCAAATAAACGGCCTGCTGCTGATTTTACCCTGGTGGTTTTTGTACCAATCATTGACTCCGTCTTTTCCCCCTTCATGGGAAGCACAGCACGTAGGTGAATTTAGCTTCGTTCCCATGCCGCTGGATTTGGATAGGCCATACAGCCACCATGGCGACAATGTGAAAGACTTTTACTTTACCCTCAGTCAGGGTGATATCCGCGATATACGCCAAGCATATGTGAATATTGGCCCACGGCCACTGACACTCGTTGAATTCGAGCAGCATGAGATGGGCATATTACATGGAAGCCGACACGGGCTTCACGTGCATGCGCTATCACCAAAGCAGTTTACGGCCGAAGACAAACTTTGGATTTCAGTGCAAACCTGGCAGAACCAGACTTACTCAGCCAGCTGGCCTTTACCCGAAACCTTTATTCAATAAAAACAGATAGTAAAAACCTTAATTCCCCAGCTACTGCGGCTATTATTAGTCGCATCGTTTTTGTGCCAATCCGTTTCCCCACCCGGCGTGGAATGTTTCAATCTTTACATTCCACGCATTCAAATGATAATGCTTATCACTTACAATGCTCACCATTCTCATAACACTCACTCCCGTGAGATTAATCAATGGTGAAGAAATGAAAGGAAGAATCACGCTGCTGGGGTCCTCCATCGCTCTGGCGCTCACATCAGCGACTGCAGTTTCCCACGCGCAGGAAGCGTCCACAGCATCACAGGCAACCGATATTGAACGCCTGGTTATCTACTCTCAGGGCTACAGAACCACGGGCAGTAAGTCTCGCTTGAGCCCCATTGAGTCCCCCATGAGTTATGAGGTCTATGACGCCGAATTGCTGAAACTGCGTCAGGCCGACAGCGTCAACGAGGCGCTGCGCTATGTAGCTGGTATTACACCGGAAAACCGCCCAACCACCACCATTTTTGATCAGTACACCATTCGTGGTTTCCAGAGCTATCGTAACTATTATGATGGCCTGCCATTGCAATATAACGGTCTGTGGAATCTGGTGCCCCAGGTAGATGCCTTCGCCACCGACAGCATCGAAGTCCTTAAGGGGCCGACCTCGGTACTTTATGGCTCTGCCCCGCCGGGCGGCATGGTCAACCAGGTGGCAAAACAGCCGCTGGGCAGCGAACAAACATTGCTGCGCTCGCGGCTCGGAACCAATCAGATGCTGGAACTTGGCGTTGACCATAACGGTGTGGCAACCGACAGTATCGACTACCGGATTGTAGCCCTTGGCCGTCAGCGTGATGGCCAGATGGAAACCACCGAAGAGCAGCGCTGGTTTGTAGCCCCCTCACTCACCTGGCGGGTCGCCGAGCGCACCAGTTTGAATCTGAATCTGTATTATCAGCAGGATCCGTCAATGATCCCATCGACGCCTTTGCCATCGGTGGGCACCCTGGTTGACGCCAGTTACGGCAAGCTGAATGCAAATGCCTACGCCGGCGACCGCAACTGGGGCAAGATGGACAGGGATATGCTGTTGGCGGGCTACAAGCTCAACCACGAGTTTTCGGATAACCTCAGTTTTCTGCAAAACCTCAGATACACCAAGGGTGAGGGATTACAGCGCAATACCTACAATTCCGGGCTGAGCGATGGCGATCGCCTGCTGGCACGCAATGCCTATTTCACCGATGAGGCCATTGAGGGGCTGGCGGTTGATAATCAGCTTGCATGGACTATCAGCACCGGAGTGCTGGCGCATAAACTGCTGTTTGGTATCGACTATCAATATCAGGATTCCGATATCAACTACGGCGATACCCTGGGCACCGACACCCCGGCAATTGATTTGGGCGCCCCGGATCACAACCTAATTCGCCCAGAGCAGTTACCGGTTGGCACCTATACCGAGCGCCACGATATCAAACAACGTCAGCTCGGTTTTTATCTGCAGGATGAAATCACCTGGGATGCGTTAACTATTCTGGCCAACCTGCGCCATGACAGCTATGACAGCACAGATGCCGCAACCAAGCTGTATTTGGGCGAAGGTGGTTTTGAAGAAGCCAAAACGGACCAAAATGAACTGACCGGCCGGATTGCCGCTATCTACCGCTTCGACAATGGCATTTCACCCTATGTGAGTTTTGCCCAGTCCTATGAGCCCACCACGGGCCGGGACAGCATCAGCGGCGATGTATTCAAGCCCACTACCGCAAGCCAGTGGGAAACCGGTCTTAAGTACGCCAGCGGCGATGGCAGAACCCAGTTGACACTGGCCCTGTTTGACATCACCCAACAGGATCTGGTGGTCAATACTCCCGACTGGATGCGATACACTCAGGCGGGAGAGCTGAACTCCCGTGGTTTTGAATTTGCGTTCCGCACTCGTATTGGTGACTTTATGTCGCTGGACGGCAGTTACAACCAGCAGGATGTTGAGTTTACTGAAAATCAACTCGATCCCGCCTTGGTAGGAAAGACACCCGAGTGGGTCGCCGACAGGCAGGCTTCGCTGTGGGCAACGTTTTATGTCACAGAGAGTCTGGATCTGAGCACAGGTGTACGCCATGTGGGCGACAGTATGCTGGATGACCACAATACCGGCACTGTGCCCGGTTATACCCTGGTTGATGTGGCAGCCTCCTGGCGTTTGGGGGACAGCTATCGTTTGGGGCTCACTGTCAGCAACCTCACCGACAAGCGCTATGTGGGCGCATGCAGTGGTGTAAACAACTGCTGGATGGGCGCCGAGCGCAGTGTTGAGCTGGGCCTGGAGGTTGACCTCTGAGCCTGGCGCCAACGCCAGCTGACCTAAGGTCGGGTTTATATGCTGCGGCTTTGCAGTTTCATCCCGCCCTTAGCGGCCAGGATACGCCCCGCGTTGGGGCTATCTATCCCACAGGTAATAATCAGCACGCCATCGAAGCGCTTTATCTGTGGGTCAGGCAAAACTATCCCGATGCCAACGCCGCCTTCTGGCAGTCGCGCGCTGCAGCCACAGGTATCAACGGCAGCATCCCGAGCTGGCACCTCAGTTTGCACGCTATGATCTCTTTGCCGATGAATTCGAACATTCGTGCCTGAATCGTCTGCAGATGGCCAACAACCAGCATATGCTCAATCTTGAAGATCCCGCCGGAAGCCTGCAAATGGCCGGAACCATCGCGAATCCACTCGCCAAATGGAAACTCGCTGAGGATTGCCTTTAAGGTCGGTGAATCTTCCCCACTCTTATTCGGCTTCCTAACCGTTCCCATAAACACCCCATCAAAGCACAAAAGACGTCTTCGGACGTCTTTTTCTTGCCACTCCCCCTTCCTCAAGCTCAAGCTCAAGCTCATCATATACAGGGCGCTACCCAGTCCGAGCCATTCAAGCGGCTCACCGACCGACCTTCTTAAACCCTACTTGAGCAGGGTAAAGCCCTATGGCAAAATTCGGTAAGTTGCCGTAAATCACAGGGAATTTAATGTGATCCTTAAAGACAAGCAGTTAACAGGCAGCGACAATCCAATGATTGCTGCCGGAGAAAAGCAGGAATCAAGTGTCGCATTTTTCCTCCGCCGTGCATTCAAAGACCATCCCGATGTCATGGTGTTTAATGATTTGCAGCTCAGCCATAATGGCGAATCTGCCCAAATTGACCATCTGATTGTGTACACTTTTGGCTTTATTCTGATTGAATCTAAAAGCATTACCGGTGAAGTTAAAGTAAACAGCCATCAGGAGTGGAGCCGCAGTTGGCAAGGAAAATGGCAAGGCATAGCCTCACCCATTAAACAGGTAGAGTTGCAAACCAGCTTACTTCAGCAACTTCTTATCGATAACAGAGCGAATATCCTGCCTAAATTTTTGATGCTGCAGCAAGGATTCGGAGGACGCTGCTGGCACAGCGTTTGTGCAATATCCAGCAATGCCATTATCGAAAGAGAAGCAATTCCAAAAGACATTTCTAAACGCTTGGTAAAATCAGAATTTCTGGTCGATAAGTTACTCGAGATCATGAATCTAAAAGGCACTCTCAGCCAATTAATCAACGTCCTCGATACCAGACCTGCCTTTAACAAAAATGAGCTTGCAGCTATATGCGACTTTTTGCTTAAAGAAAGTGGAAGTCCCGTAGAGTCCAACATCAAAGAAAACATTGCGGCCTATGCGGCATCAGAGTCGACAGCGCTCAATCAGTCAGCAGTAGTTTTGTCTCCACTAACCCAACTACAGATAACTTGTAAACACTGTGACTCCCCAGCTCAATTACAACCCAACTGGGGCCAATACGGCTACTACGTTAAATGTGGCCATTGCAGTGGCAATACCCCGATGAAACGCCCTTGTCCCAGTTGCCAAAGTAAAGAAACCAAGGTGAGTAAACGTGGCAACGATTACAATCTGAACTGCAACCAGTGCGGTGATAAAACGGCGCTACGGTTTTGTTGATAAATGAAGGGACAGAGTTACTGCAAAACACCTTCGGCCATGGCGGGTTTAAATGGAGTTAATATGAATAAATCCACCTTTATTTTCAGAACGACATCAATTGTTTCGTGGGCCATATTCCTGATTGCAATTCAGAGAAGCGACTTGCATCAGAATTTTTTTACCGTGCTCTGCGTATATGTAGCAATAACTTGCGCAATTTTTAGCAGTTTCATGTCCATGTTTGGGCAGTTATTTGAAGACCAAAACTCATTCCTAACCGAAAAGATCCAGCGTTTATTTGGTTTTTTCATTTATGGAAGTTTTTTCATGCTCGCGGGCGTGACTATGAGTTTTTGGTTTATATTCTTCCCTCCCGGTGAATATAAGGGAGTGTTTTTTTTACTCATACTGATGTCCATGGTAATCGGCAAAATCAGCCAATTTATCCAACGTGAAATGTCTAAATCTACCAAGCCCAACTTACTGAAGCCGGGCAAAATGGCGACAGATTCAAGCAACAACGTGCAACCTCAAACAACAAACGACAATGCAAAACTTTGATTTTTATCTAAGTTATTATTTATTCTGACTGACGAATATAACGTAAGTTTTCGGACAATGCTTCAAGAGCCTATGCTAATGAAAGGTTGCAGTTTGAAAACGAAAAAAGACAGGGCAAAGCCCTGTCTTTTTTATATTGCGAAAGCAGCAAGATTACTTGTAGAAGGCTTCCACTTCGCCTTTGATGGTCATCAGCAGTGGCTGGCCGCGGCGATCGAGAGCCTTGTGAGAAGCCACTTTAATCCAGCCTTCGCTGATGCAGTATTCTTCAACGTCAAAACGCTCTTTGCCATTGATGCGGATACCCACATTAAATTCAAACACTT
Organism: Shewanella khirikhana; assembly: GCF_003957745.1. NCBI lineage: Bacteria > Pseudomonadati > Pseudomonadota > Gammaproteobacteria > Alteromonadales > Shewanellaceae > Shewanella > Shewanella khirikhana. Next base: position 2,482,341 of record NZ_CP020373.1, read on the forward strand.
CGGCCACATGGTGTGGGCTGCGTGGGTTGATGGACAGGCGGTCTGGCAGGGCTGGCGGTACTTTGGTATCGGTCATAATCGTCATCTTGGGTAAATAAAACCTGCGCCATTGTAGGCAATCACCGGGTTTGGCTCAATAGTATCAGATACCTGTTTAGCGCTGCTTTGACCAGATGCCCTGGAGGATAAACGTCGGCTCGGCATCAAGCCTGTGGCAGCCAACTATGACAAGGTCGCCATGTACTCAGACACCGACAATCCGAATTGGCCTTCGAAACGGGCCTGAAAACGTGGCAACGATTGATAACCACAGGCATCGCTTAAGCGCTCAAGCTGCCGCTCGCCGCGCTGCATCAGCGAAATCGCATGGTTCATCCGCACTTGGGCGACTATATCGCGAAAGCGCAGTTGGTCTGCTTTAAGATGCCGAAGCAAAGTGGCCCGGCTCATACCAAGTCGCTGGCAGCAAAGCGCAAAAAGCGCATTATGGGCAGGCTGCTGGGCCGCAAGTTCGGCCACCCGCTGCGCCACAGTCACCTCCCCCGAAGGAAACATCCAATGCAGCACCCCAAGCTCTGCTAGCTGTTGGTAAAGCCCAAATACAAACTGCTGCTGAGCATCAAGGCTGAAGGCCTGTTTATCCATGCTGGTGAGGAAACTCAGGCTGGCCCTAAGGCCCTTGGTTTGCCCAAACCAGGGCGTCAGGCTTGCCGACGCGCGGCTCAGAGCCAACAGCTCCGGCTCAGGATGAACGAAAAAGAGCAGCATCTGGGACTTAAATCCCTGAGCCAACGGCATGTTTTCGAAGGTCAGCTGCTGACGGCTGTGGCCAGCCAGCAGCAATTTGGCCCCCAAATCTACCCGCTGCCCCTGCCAATGCAGTCCTTTTGAGCCACGTTCAATCAGCAGCAGCGAAGGGGAAAACAGCACCACATTACTGAGCCGCTGGGGTTTGGCGCCCCGAAAGTACTCGATTTGAAACGCGTGCTGCATAGCCATTTCCCCTCAGCGTGAATATGTTGCTGTGATGGTCGCCTTGCCAAGCGCCTGAGCACCCAGCTGGTAGCCAAGCAACGCCAGGCTGGGGTCCGCGGGCAGTTGCAGCGTCTCTACCGGCAAGGCCCACACAGTAAACTGGTATCTGTGCATCCCATGGCCTGGCGGTGGGCACGCGCCGCCAAATCGGGGCTCGCCATAATCATTGCCAAGGGTTTTGGCCCCCAGGGCGTCCATCTTCTGGCCGCGGGCGATGGCCGTGACTTTCAGCGGAATATCTACCACCGCCCAATGCCACCAACCACTGCCGGTAGGCGCATCAGGATCGAATACAGTAATGGCAAAGCTCTTGGTGCCTTCGGGAATATCTGACCAGCTGAGGGCGGGCGACAGGTTGTCACCACTGCAACCAAAGCCCTGATACTCAAACGTTTTGGCCATAAAGTGCCCTTCTTTGATATCCGGGCTTGAAAGCTCCATAGCCTGAGTATGTACACTGGCTGCAACTAACAGGCTGCCGATAAGCGGGAATAATTTCATCGTTGAACTCCTTGGTTGGCGTGAGCTTATAGCCTAGTGGAGACGGCAAACCTTAGCAGATCATTAAGTATCAAATAAAACGAATTTAAGCGAAATATCGAGACATAAAAAACGGCAGCAAGATTGTCTTGCCGCCGTTTCAGCGTCAGTGATGGGTGCTTATCAGTGTGCCCTGAGCCATATGGCCTGCATCGCACTGAGGCATGGTTCCCGCCTGAGCGAGGTGCCTGCCTGAGCGAGCTTTCTACTCAAAGTAGCCTTTGCAGCCGCTCAACACCTCAAGGCGCGATAAGCTTTCAGGCCGCTCAGTTCAAGTCGAAGCGGTCAAGTTCCATCACCTTGGTCCAGGCCTTGGCAAAGTCCTGCACGAAGCGGGCCTTGCCATCGTCGGCGGCATACACCTCTGCCACGGCTCTGAGCTCAGAGTGGGAGCCAAACACCAGATCAACCGGGGTTGCAGTCCACTTCAGTTTGCCCGACTTGCGGTCAAAGCCCTGATACAGCCCGGGCTCGGCACCCTTTTCCCAGCGGGTGGACATATCCAGCAGGTTCACAAAGAAGTCATTGCTGAGTTTGCCGGGAGCCTGAGTGAACACACCGTGCTTGCTGCCCGCACTGTTGGCATCCAGTACCCGCAGACCGCCAACCAGCACAGTCATTTCTGGCACGCTCAGGGTCAGGAAGTTGGCCTTTTCCACCAGTGCTTCAGCAGGAGACGCGCCGCTTTCATCGCTGAAATAGTTTCTGAAACCATCGGCTTTGGGCTCAAGTACCGCGAAGGAGTTCACATCGGTCTGGGCCTGAGAAGCATCCATACGGCCCGGACGGAAGCCAACATTTACCTTCACGCCCGCATCGGCCGCAGCTTTCTCAACCGCCGCGCTGCCACCAAGCACTATCACATCTGCCAGCGAAACCTTCTTGCCGCCCTTGGCTTTCTTGTTGAAATCGTTTTGGATTTTCTCAAGTTTGCCAATCACTTTCGCCAGTGCTTTGGGATCGTTTGCCGCCCAGTCGCTTTGAGGTTTAAGTGCAATACGGGCGCCGTTGGCACCGCCGCGCATGTCGGTACCACGATAAGAAGAGGCCGCCGCCCAGGCGGTTCTCACCAACTCCGACACGCTTAAGCCAGAATCGAGGATTGCTGCTTTAAGGCGCTTGGTATCGGTGGCGTCAATCAGTGCATGATCAACTGCCGGGATTGGGTCTTGCCAAATCAGTACTTCAGAGGGCACGTCTTTACCCAGGTAGCGCACTTTCGGCCCCATGTCTCTGTGGGTCAGCTTGTACCAGGCCTTGGCAAACGCCAACTCAAATTCGGCCGGGTTATTGAGGAAGCGGGTGGTGATTTCGCGGTAGATGGGGTCTTCCTTCAGCGCGATATCACTGGTGAACATAATAGGCGCGTGGCGCTTGTCAGGAATGTGGGCATCGGGCACCAGATTGGCCGCTTTACCATCCGCCGGGATCCACTGAATATGGCCGGCCGGGCTCTTGGTTTGTACCCAGTCGAAGGTGTAAAGCCAGGTTAAGTATTCCATGGTCCACTTGGTCGGATTGGACGACCATGAACCTTCCAGACCACTGGAAACCGTGTCTTCCGAGTGACCTTTACCACAGCGGTTTTTCCAGCCCATGCCCTGCTCTTCAAGGCCAGCAGCGGCCGGGTCTACCCCTACGCACTTGGCTGGGTCGTGAGCACCGTGCGCCTTACCGAAGGTATGGCCACCGGCAATCAGGGCAACGGTTTCTTCATCAGACATGGCCATGCGGCCGAAGGTGTCGCGGATTTCCTGGGCGGAAGCGAGCGGATCAGGCACGCCATTTGGACCTTCAGGGTTTACGTAAATCAGGCCCATCTGAGTCGCGCCCAGGGGCTTGGCCAATTCACCTTTTTGGTTACGGCGCTTGTTATCCAGCCACTGCTTTTCGGCGCCCCAGTTCACCTTTTCGGCTTCCCAGTCGTCGCTGCGACCACCGGCAAAACCAAAGGTTTTAAAGCCCATTGACTCAAGAGATACGTTACCCGCCAGCACCATCAAATCGGCCCAGGAGATCTTGGCGCCGTATTTTTGCTTCACCGGCCACAGCAGACGACGGGCTTTGTCGAGGTTTACGTTATCCGGCCAGCTGTTAAGCGGCTCGAATCGCTGCTGACCACCACTGGCACCGCCGCGACCATCAAAAATGCGATAGACACCGGCGCTGTGCCAGGCCATACGGATGAAAAACGGCCCGTAGTGACCGTAGTCGGCTGGCCACCAGTCCTGGGAAGTCGTGAGGGTGGTTTTGATATCGGCTTTCACCGCATCCAAATCCAGCGATTGGAAGGCTTTGGCGTAATTAAAATCGGCACCATAAGGGTTGGATTCGGCGCCATGCTGACGCAAAGGAGATAAATCCAGCTGCTCTGGCCACCAATAGGCGTTGGTGGTAACAGCGGACGATTGGGCTGCAGCCGATTTGGCTTCAGCCGCTTGGGTGTTGGCAGCGCCAAAAGCCATGGCTACCGACAGGGCGACCGCCGTCAGGGTTGGAATACTTGATTTCATGTTGGAAGTCCTCTTCCTTGGTGGAGGGCGTGGAGGGGCCACGCACCCGACAAATGCGCCGCGTGTCGGCGCCTTTAGCAAGCGCGCCTTAAACAAACGGCCACGGTTAAACAGCGGCTGATACTGCCCGCCGGTGTTTATTCCAAGGTAGAGAGGAAAATGATTCGCGACTAACGATTAAATCAGATTGTCGCAATCTAAAAAGAAGGTGAAACTAATTTAGTGATAAGCCTGTAGCCTATTGGCAATGTTGAAGAACCAGCTCTAACGACGATGAACCAATGCCATCAAACCAGCCCTTGCATGCACAGTCAATTCACAGCTGCGTATGTTTCATAAGCCACATTTTGGCGCTGTTGCAGCGAAAATCAGGCTCAGCGTTTACCCAAAGCCCGCTTGCGGGCTTTTTGCTTTTGCGCCGCCTTGCTCAGGCTGCGGGGGCGCTCGATATGAAGTGTTAAATCCGGCTCAAATCCTTGATACCACTGGGGTGCAAGACGGCGGTCCAGGAAGGTTTCAAGCTCAATGTGCAGGGCTTCATCGCTGGGGTCGAGTAAGGTTAACGCAAGCCCGGAAGCCCCTGCCCGACCGGTGCGGCCAATGCGGTGCACATAATCTTCACGCTTGAATGGCAACTCAAGATTGATGACACAGGGCAGCGCCTCTATATCCAGCCCCCTGGCGGCCACATCGGTCGCCACCAGCACCCGCGCCGAGCCCGCTTTGAAGTCGGCAAGATTCTGCTCGCGCTGCTTTTGCGACAGGTCGGCATGCATGGCCACGGCGCCATGGCCCGACCCGATAAGCTGGGCAGTGAGTTTATCGGCCCCTTCCCTGGTGCGGCTGAAAATCAGCACCTGTTTCCAGTCATTTTTACCGAGCAAATGGCTCAAAAACTCGGGTTTTCTCGCTGCGTCAATGGCGTAGATCCGCTCCTCAATCAGCGGCTTATCGTCTTTGGCGGCGGCAATTTCCACCAGCGCAGGCGATGTCATCAGGCTTTTGGCTACGCGCCAGACACCATCGCCAAAGGTGGCCGAAAACAGCGCTGTCTGACGCGCTTTGCCAAGCTTCCTGGTGATGGCGCGAATTTCATCCTCAAAGCCCATATCGAGCATGCGGTCGGCTTCATCGAATACCATAAAACTCACGGTATCGATGCGCAGCGTACGCTTTTTAAGATGGTCAATCAGCCTGCCCGGGGTGGCAATCAGTAAGTCCACACCGCCCTTGATGGCCTTGAGCTGGCTCTCCAGCGGCACGCCGCCATAGGCCTGAGCGACCTTGGCACCGCTGCCCTTGCCAAGCTGGGCGGCGGCATCGTAAACCTGCTGACACAGCTCGCGGGTTGGCACCAACACCAGCGCCCGCGGTGAAGGCAGGTTACGCTCGGGCGCCGTTTCAGCGAGCAGTTTTGCCAGCATCGGCAGAAGGAAAGCAGCGGTTTTGCCAGTGCCGGTCGCGGCCTTGACCATCAAATCACGGCCGTCCATCAACGCAGGAATAGCGGCGGCCTGCACCTCTGTTGGGGCGGTAAAACCGGCGCCGCTCAGGTTGTCAGGCAAGGGGGATGGCAGATTAAAGGCAGCAAAAGACACGTCAGGCTCCAACTCACACAGCAAAGGCGGCAGTTTACCATTGCCCCAGAGAATTTGCGCCATCGGCTCACGCGGGCGGCAGTACGCTCGCCAGATCGAACGCCAGCTGCGGCCGGGCAAACAGGTAGCCCTGCGCCTCGGTGCAGCCGAGTTTGTAAAGCAGATTGGCCTGCTCCTCGGTTTCCACCCCTTCTGCAATCACGCTCAGACGCAGCGCCTCGCCCATGGCAATAATGGCCATGGCAATGGCGGCACTGTCCTGATCCGCTGGCAGCTCACGCACAAAAGACTGATCGATTTTCAGGGTATCTATCGGCAGTTTGCGAAGGTAACTGAGGGATGAATAGCCGGTACCAAAGTCATCGAGCGCCAGGCGAATGCCCATGGCTTTGAGTTTTTCCAGGGTGTCGATGGCGCCCTCAGGGTTCAGCAGTACCATGCTCTCGGTGATTTCAAGCTCGAGCGCAGTGCCCGGCAGCGCATATTTCGCCAGCACCGCCGCCACGTCATCAACAAAGCCAGGCACCGCCAGCTGCGAGCCGGAGACATTCACCGCCACCCTGCCCGGGCTGAGCCCGGCATCGAGCCAGGCCTTGGTTTGACGGCAAGCTTCAGCCAGCACCCACAGGCCAATTTCCGGCATTAATCCAATCGCTTCGGCCACCGGGATAAAGTCGGCGGGGGAGACACTGCCAAGGTCAGGATCGGTCCAGCGGCACAGGGCCTCCAGCCCCACGATGGCGCGGCTTTGCAAATCCACCTTGGGCTGATACAGCAGATAAAAGCGGCCATGGCGCACCGCTTCACGCAGCGCCGTTTGCAACTTGAGCTGCTTGAGCGAACTTTGGGTCATCTGCTCGGTGTAAAACGCATGGCTGTTGCGGCCCTGCTGCTTGGCGCGGTACATGGCGGCGTCGGCATTTTTCAGCAAGGTATCCGGATCCTTGCCATCTTCCGGATACAGGGCAATGCCGATACTGGCGCTTAAGCGCACGGCGCCGCGCTCATCGGTGCTGAAACTGGTATCAAAGGCGCGCTGAATTGCCTCCAGGGTGCTGGTGATATCGCTGCGGCAATTCACCTCAGTAAGCACCACAAACTCATCACCGCCGATACGTGCCAGGGTATCTTCCGCATCCAGCAAGGAGCCAAGGCGCTCCGACAGTGAATAAAGCACTTTATCGCCAATCACATGGCCGAAGCTGTCGTTGATGTGTTTGAACAAATCCACATCAATCAGCAGCAGCGCCAGCCTGGACTTGTGGTGCGATGCCATCTTCAGCTGTTGCTGCATGATGGTATTGAGTTTGGAGCGGTTGGGCAGCCGGGTCAACGGGTCATGCCAGGCGAGCTGCGCCACTTCCGCCTCGGTCTGCTTTAGCAATGAAATATCTGAAAATACCGCCACATAGCACCGAATTTGACCATCATCACCATAGACGGAACTGATGCTGATTTGCTCAGCATACAGGGTGCCGTTTTTGCGTCGGTTCCAGATTTCACCATGCCAGTGACCCTGCTGTTTGAGCGAGCGCCAGAAGTTATCGAAGAAGTCTTTTTCATGGCGCCCGGAATTGAGCAGCCGCGGTGTTTTGCCCAGCACTTCATCACGCTGGTAACCGGTGATTTTCTCAAAGGCGCCGTTGATGTCGGTAATGATGCCGTCGGGGTTGGTGATCATCACCCCTTCCGCAGCATTTTCAAACACCTTGGAGGTGAGCATCAGTTGCTCTTCGGCCGCTTTGTAGCGGGCAATATCGCGGGTGTAACCTATTACGCCCAGCAAGCGGCCTTCACCGTCGTACATGGGAGCCTTTAAGGTTTCGAGCCAGATCCGCCCCTTGTGCTGATCTCTGTCGATACACTCGGCCACCACAATGGGGTGTCCGGCGGCAATGGCCTGGGCATCTGTGGCACAAAAATCGGCGGCCTTGGCGGGAAATATGTCTTCGTCGCCCTTGCCGAGCAGCTCATCGGCGCCAAGCCCCCAGGACTCCAGCGTCGAGCGATTGGCAAAGCGATAGCGGCCAGCGCCATCTTTGATCCACAGATGTTCATCAAAGGCATCGAGGAAGCTTTGCATTAGGCCGCTGCCAAGCCCGGCGCAGAGCACGCCTATGCCTTCCAGCAGCAGCTGCGCCTGCACAAGCACTGCATCAGGCAGCGCATCTGCGCTCAGCTCAAGGCGCCACTGCTGCTCCAGCCCTCTGGCGCAAAGCTGCTGGCTGACACCGCCACTCAGTGGCTGCCGGGCACTGGGATCCAATTGCCTGGCTGCAGAGGCCTGATTGCGATGATTGAGCGATAACAGGCAGTTATCACCATGGTACAGGGCGAGCGCGAGTTCGTGGGTCACCGCAAAATCACCCAGCAGTGGCAACACCTGTGTCAGTAGTGGATAGCTGTCTGGTTTTGTCCCTTTTTTCAATCCCAACCCCAATACATGCTGTTAAACGGCGCCAGTGCCAACCGAGTTTCTGAGCCACAGTATACCGTATCAAATCCTGACCTATACTCCTTTTCACCGCCTCTTTTCCCTTTACGCCCATGACTATCAAACGGCAGCTGTACAAGTATCTGACGCTAGTGGTCACAGCTCTGGTGATCCTGATGTCGATGCTGTTTACCCTTAACCGGGTGTTCTTCGGCCAGGAATCTGAGCTGCTAAGCCTGCTGGACGAACATCACAGCTACATCAGCATGCTGCAGGCAGAGCTTGCCATTTATCAGGGTGAACCTGTTGAACTTGAGGCGTATCAGGGCGAACAGACCGAGCTGAAAGGCTACTCACAGGCGCTTGCCAAACTGGGCAAGGCGGTTGCCGAGCTTGGGTTTATGGACAAGGGCCAAAGCGGCGCAGCCCGTGCCGCCGGCAGACAAATGGAGCAAGCGGTAGCCACCAATCCCGGTGCGCTCAATTTGGTGCTCTATGCCCGCCGCTATGAAAAAGATTATTTGTCGCGCCACCGCGAGGAAGACTGGCAACTGTGGCAACAGGCCATGACAGCGCTGGATGCCCTGCCGGCGGAGCTTGCCCCAGTAATTGGCCAATACCGCACTGCGGCAAGCCAAATTCATCAGCTGCTTACCGATATCAGCTGGCACAACAGCCATGGTGATGGCCTTGCCGGGGTGCGCGACACCCTGCGCCGGGACGTGGAAGAGCGCCACCGGGAGTTCTCTCTGCAGGTGAAATGGCTCGATTGGGGCATAGGACTGGCGCTGGCCGTCCTCACCCTGGCGTGCACTTTCGGCATCTATTTTCGGATTATTCCGGCGCTTAGGCGCTTAAAGGCACTGTATCTTGCCCAGCAATCGCTGGCTGAGCACCCGGGCAGCCTGGCACTTCGGCTTCCAGACGAGGGCAAGGATGAAATTGCCGCCCTCTACCGGGCATTCAATCAGCTGGTAGCAGGCACCGAAATCAGCGTAAGCCAACTCTCCGAGTTATCTGAAAAACTCTCAAGCGAAGCGAGCCGCGCCCAGTGGGCTATCGACAGTCAAAGCCAGTTGATTGGCGACTACGCCGCGGGGCAAAGCCAGCTGGAACAGGGCGCAGATCAGTTAAGTCAGCTGATGCAGGGCGTATGCGAAGCCAGCGAGCAACAAGCGGGTCACGGCCAGCAGGCCCATGCCAGCTGCAACACGGTGAAAAACCACCTCAATGAGCTGGGGCAATCCCAGCAAAATCTTATCGCCACCATGGACAATGTCGATAACGAGCTGTCGGCACTGTCCCAGTCGGTATCCAACATCAATCGGGTGCTGGACTTAATTGTAAATATTGCCAATCAAACCAATCTGTTGGCGCTTAATGCCGCCATTGAAGCGGCCAGAGCCGGTGAAGCGGGCCGCGGCTTTTCGGTGGTGGCCGATGAAGTGCGATCGCTCTCAGGCCGTACCGCCCAGGCCACTACCGAAATACGGGAATTTGCCGAGGCGCTGATCCTCAGGGCCGGTAACAGCACCAGCGAGATGACCGAGGGCAAGGCGATGCTGGCGCGAAACCATGAGTACAGTAAAGAGGCCAATCGTCAGCTTGCCCTGCTGGCAACCGCCATGGAGGCCATGACAGCCAACGGCGAGCACCAGCGCCAACTGGCCTCAGATGCGGCCAGGGAGTGCCGGCAAATCGGCGAACGGATTGCCGAGCTTTCCCAGCGCAGTCAACTGCTGGCAAGGGATGCCGGCGACAACCTGTCGATAAGTGCCGACTTGAATCAATACGCCTCGCTGCTGCTGCAGCTGTCGCGTAATCTTCTTGGCCATAGCCCCCAAACCCAAACCGCCAGCCCGGACATCGAACTCTTTTAAGCTGGTTGAAATTTCAGCACTCGCCCAGTGGGGGTTTGCCATTCACCTTCAGCCATCTTATTGTCAGTTATAGAAAATTAAATTCTGACGGGAAGGGATTTTATGGCCATTAACGCACTGGATGCCCAGAGCCTGTATCGGGTCTCGACACTGGCCGGGTTGGCGGATAACTGCCAAACCACGGCCGATTTGCCGCCGCTGGATGACATCATCGGCCAGGAACGCGCCCAGAGTGCGGTGGAATTTGCCATGTCCATCCACGAAAAGGGCTACAACATTTATGCCATAGGCCAGAATGGTCTGGGCAAGCGCACCATGATGCTGCGCTATTTGAAGCGCCATCAATTCGAAGACAGCCAACTGCACGACTGGTGTTATGTGGCCAACTTCGACGACAACCGCGCGCCACGGGTGCTGCGTTTGCCCGCGGGCAAAGGTAACGGCTTTAAGAAAGACATTGAAAAGCTGCTGATCCGTTTGGTTAAAGCACTGCCACTGGCCTTCGACAACGAGATGTATTACACCCGCGCCGATAAGCTAAAAGGCGAGCTGTCCCGTCAGCAGGAAGCGGCGTTAACTGCCCTGGCTGAAGAAGCCAAGAGCAAAAACATCAGTCTGTCGATTTCGGTTCAGGGCGACTACCAGCTTATCGCCATGAATGGTGAGGAGCCCCACAGCGAAGAAAGCTACGATGCCCTCACCGACGAAGAGCGCGCCGACTTCGAAGCCAGCATCAAGACCCTGGAAAAGCGCCTGCGCGGCATTATTCGTCAGTTGACGGAGTGGGAAGAAGAGTTCTCCGAAAAGCAGCAGGAACACGATGAGCAGGTGGCCAAAGAGGTGCTGGCACACTTCTTCAAGCCGCTGAAAAGCAAGTATCGCGATCTGGAAGAAATCCGCACCTTCCTCGCCGAGATGCAAAAAGACATCCTCGACAATCTGGATATCTTTCTGGAAGAAAGCGAAGAGCAGCTGGGGCTGGCCTATGCGGCGCTGGATAAAAAAATGCCGCGGCGCTATCAAATCAACGTGCTGGTATGCCAGGACGAGCACGCCTTCCCTGTGGTGGTGGAAGAAAGCCCCAACTACCACAACCTGTTTGGCTACATCGAAAACGCCACCTTTAAAGGCACTGTATTCACTGACTTTTCGCTTATTCGCCCCGGCGCGCTGCACAAGGCCAACGGCGGCGTGCTGCTGATGGATGCGATTAAGGTGCTGGAGCGCCCCTATGTGTGGGACGGCCTGAAAAAAGCGCTGCGTTCGCGCAATCTGGATATGAACAGCCTCGAGCGTGAAGTGACCCTGTCGGGCACCATCTCGCTGGCACCAGAGCCCATTCCGCTGGATGTGAAAATCATCCTCTTTGGCGACTATCAGACCTATCAGTTGCTGCAGCACTACGACCCCGACTTTAACGAGCTGTTCCGGGTGACCGCCGATTTTGAAGACGTGATGCCACGTACCGATGAGTCTGAAGCCCTGTACGCCCGTTTTATTTCCTCCATAGTGCACGACAACAACATGCTGCACTGCAACCGCTCGGCATTGGCGCGCATTCTGGAATACTCGAGCCGCCAGGCCGATGACCAAACCCGGCTGTCGCTGCATTCGGCCAATATTGCCAATCTGCTGCGGGAAACCAATTACTGCGCCAAAGGTGCCGGTGCCACTGAGATTGGCCGCGAGCATGTGGACCTGGCGCTCAGGAATCAGGAGCTCAGGGTCTGCCGCCTCAAAGATATGGTGATGCAGCAGTTCAAAAACGGCCAGACCCTGTTCAGTGCCGATGGCATGGTCACGGGTCAGGTCAATGCCCTGTCGGTTATTTCCACCACAGATCATGAGTTTGGCGCGCCCAATCGCATCACAGCCACTACCGCCTACGGCAAGGGCGAGGTGCTGGATATTGAACATAAAGTACGCCTTGGTGGCCGCATTCACACCAAGGGAGTGTGGATCCTGACTGCCTATATTTCATCGCTGCTTGGCAGGCAAAGGGGGATCCCGCTGACCACCTACCTCACCTTTGAGCAGTCTTACAGCGGCGTGGACGGCGACAGTGCCTCGATGGCGGAGTGCTGCGCCATTGTCTCGGCCATCAGCGGCGTGCCGCTGCGTCAGGATCTGGCTATTACCGGCTCAATGAACCAGTTTGGTGAGTCGCAGCCCATCGGCGGGGTGAATGAGAAGATTGAAGGCTTCTTCGATGTGTGTGCCATCAAGGGCCGCACACCGACCCAGGGGGTGATAATCCCTGCCAGCAACATCAAAAACCTGATGCTGCGACAGGACATAGTCGAAGCCGTGAGCAAGGGCGAGTTCCATATCTATGCCGTGGATCATGTGACCGAGGCCATGGCGCTGTTCACCGGCCTGGACGTGGGCAATGTGGACGATGCCAGCCTGGAAACCCTGCTTGGCCGCGCCGTGGCACGGCTCAATCAAATCATTAAAAACGCCAAAGACGACTGACAGTGTTGGTTTGCCGTATAAAAAAAGCCCCGCCAATGCGGGGCTTTTATTAGGCTTTCAGGTTATTAGGCTTTCAGGCCGTGGGCCGCTTGGGTTTAATAGAGTACCGGCAGCAGTTCGTCTGAATAGGGTTTGGTTTCCTTGCCTTCACGCACCCTGACCACGTAGTCATGGTTGGCGATGAAGGGGCGACCAATAGCAATCAGTTCGAACTTGTCTTCACTGATGGCATCGGCGGCGGCTTCAGCCGTGTAACCACCCACGCCAACCAGGGTGTGGCGGGAGTGACGGCGCAGGTATTCACTGACTTTGCCATCCAGATAGTCGTAGTGCACGCTGTCATCGAAAATGCCGCCATGCAGGTAGGCAAGCTCGCGCTCATCCAGCTTGGTCAGCAGCAAATCGAACACCGCGCGGTCACGGGTATCAGGCTCGATATTGAAATAAGCGGCCGGGGAAACCCGCAGCGCTGTGCGCTCGGCGCCAATGCGGGCAATCACCGCATCCACCACCTGCAGCGGGAAGCGCACCATGTTTTCTGGGCTGCCGCCAAACTCGTCGTCACGCTTGTTGGTTTCGTAATGCAAAAACTCATCAATCAAATAGCCGTTGGCACCGTGGATCTCTACCCCATCAAAACCGGCTTCAATGGCGTTTTCGGCCGCCTTGGCGTAGTCCTCAACCAGCTGGGCAATCTCGGCAGCCGTAGCGGCGCGGGGCACCAGATAGCTAAGCTCACGCATTCTTGGCACTGTGCCATCAACCCCTACGGCGGAAGGTGCAATCACCTCATCGCCACCCCAGAAATGGGGATGAGCCACCCGGCCGGTGTGCCACAGCTGGGCAAAAATTTTACCGTCTTTTTCATGAACGGCGTCAGTCACTTTGCGCCAACCGGCAATCTGTGCCTGGGTGAAAATACCCGGGGTGTTGGGATAGCCCTGGCCATCGGCGCGAATAATGGTCGCTTCGCTGATGATAAGCCCGGCATCGGCGCGGCGGGCGTAGTAGTCGACCATCTGCTGGGTCGGCACCAAGGCCTCGTCTGCCATACAGCGGGTGAGCGGAGCCATCAGAATGCGGTTTTTCAGGGTCAGACGCTCATTAAGGCGTACTGGTGTAAAAAGAATGTCGGTCATGGGGAGCTTTCCTTTTTTGAATATGTGTTCAAGATAAAGATTCTTGAATGGTCATTCAAGTTATTTTTGAACGTTTATTCAAAAATTCTGTTACCCTAAGGCGGAACCGAGTAGAGATGTAAGCAGATGCGCAGCGCCGAATTTGACCGAGAACACGTGCTTCGCCAGGCCATGCAGGCCTTTATGGTGAAGGGCTACAGCAAAACCAGCATGCAGGATTTAACCCGGGCAACAGGCTTGCACCCGGGCTCGATTTATTGCGCCTTCGAAAACAAGCGTGGTCTGCTGCTGGCGGCCATTGCCCAGTATCAGGCTGACCGCATGGCGCAGTTTCAGGCGTATTTTCCCGAAGGCGGCAAGGTGGTCGATGGCTTGGCCGCTTATCTGGCCAATATCGTGGCCGAATGCCAATGCGGGGCCGACAAGGCCTGTCTGCTGACCAAATCATTAAACGAGCTGGCCGAGCAGGATGAAGAAATCCGCGCACTGCTGTGTCAAAGTCTGGGTACCTGCCAGCAGGGACTGGCCAGGCAGTTTCAGCGCGCCATTGATAATCAGGAAATGCCTGCCAATCAAAGCAGTATCGAGCGGGCCGAGTATTTTGTGATGGGGGTTTATGGGCTGCGGACTCTGGCGCAGACTCACCCGTCCGAGGCCACCCTCACCCGGCTGGCCGACAAGCTGTTAAAAGACAGCTGTAACTGATACAAAAAATCCCGGCATTGCCGGGATTTTTCATTAAAGTCACTGCACCATTTATTGACCACCCCAGGTCAGCCAAGCCCAAGGCTTTTTTGCGCATAAACCCGCTCGCCGAGGGAGTTAAGGATTTTGCACTCCCCTTCCAGCACCGCAATAATGGATTTTCCACTTCGAAACGACTGGGGGATCATCACCCGGCCTGTGTCGCTCACCGGCAAACCGGTCAACACGGCGTTGTGCATGATAAGGCCCGCCGGTGCGTCGTAATACAGCACTGTGACGGTGGCGCCATTTTCGGCTTCGAAGTCAAGCAAGTCGTTTGCCGTATCGGCAAGCTGTTGTTCTGTTTTACCGCCTTGCATCTATTCACTTCCTTCATTATTGAGTTGGGCTTTCCAGCCTTCTCACGGGTCGAGTGGCGGGTCAAAGCGTCCGGTCTTTGCCCAGATAACGGCCTTTACCAGCCATTAGATTTAACATATGACTATAAAAATTTACCAAGCGCAATAGTTGCCACACCGGCCAGAACAACAAATTGTTAAACCGTGATGTTCATACTTGTTTGCGGCCTCACATGGCGACGGGTGCACATCCGGCCATAAAGCTGCTAGAATCCGGAAAATTTTTTTGTGCGTTAACGAGAAGACAAGATGGGCAGAGCATATCAAAACCGCAAAGAATCCATGGCGAAAACCGCCACTCAGAAGACTCGGATCTATTCCCGCTACGGAAAAGAAATCTATGTCTGCGCCAAGAATGGTGGCGTTGACCCTGACGGCAACCTGTCACTGCGTCGTCTGATTGACCGCGCCAAGAAAGATCAGGTACCCGCTCACGTGATTGAGCGTGCCATCGACAAAGCCAGAGGCGGCGGCGGTGAAGACTATGATACCGCCCGTTACGAAGGCTTCGGCCCAGGTAACTGCATGGTGATTGTGGACTGTCTGACCGACAACGGTAAGCGTACCTTCACCGAAGTGCGTCAGGCCTTCGTGAAAAACGATGCCAAGCTGGGTGGTCCAGGTACCGTGGCTCATATGTTCGATCATCAGGCCGTGTTTGTGTTCGCCGGTGACAACGACGAAGAAGTGCTGGAAATCCTGATGGCCGCCGACGTGGACGTGAGCGACGTGGAAGTGGAAGAAGGTATGGTGAGCGTGTACGCGCCGCACACCGAGTTCTTCAAGGCCAAGACCGCCCTGCTCGAAGCCATGCCAGAGGTGAATTTCGAAGTGGAAGAAATTACCTTCGTGCCTCAGAACCAAACTGACATCAGCGGTGAAGATGTGGCCGTGTTCGATAAATTTATCGCAGCACTGGAAGACTGTGACGACGTACAAAACGTCTATCACAACGCCAACATCATCGAATAAATCACTGCCCGATAAAAAACGCAGCCCTGTGGCTGCGTTTTTTTATGGCTGCGTTGTCGCCCGTACGACTTAGGTCAAATCTTTAATAGTCGTGGTGGCGCCATTGGCCTTGACTGACTCAATCCCCTTGTCGCGGGATGCCTCAGATGCGTACATCTGGCTGGTGCCAATCACCTGGTGGTTGGCGGCCTTGAGATTGAAATAAGGCTTTCCGTTAGAGGCTTCTTTGCGCTCATAGCGCTCGTCCAGGCTGCTGTTGGTTTGCACTGAAGCAATACCGTTTTCAGCGCCACTTCTGGCTTTATAAAGTTCGCTGGTCAAAATGGTTTCGGCATTGCCTGCCTTGAGTACAAACCGGAACTGACCATCCGAACTGTTTGATAATTCATACCAACCTGACATCACTGTCCCCTTACTCGTATTCCAAATGAGTGATAGCGCCAAGCGCACCTGACGCGGCCTGTTCAGTCTGCCCCGAAACCGCAAGCAGCACTGATGCCAATATCACAAATCCACCACGCCAACGTCATACACAATTCTGACGATTCAGCCAAAATCAGCATTTCGAATTACCAAAACAACAGGTTTTGGAACTTTAAGCCACAAACCTAAGCCTCAACCGCCCGGTAATGGTCCTGCATGCGGTAGTTTTTGGCGTACAGCGCAAAAATAGCCGCGGCCACCAGCGCGAACCCGGCAAAAAAGAACATCTGGAACGCCGTTACCGACAGCCCTGTGGTGGCAATCCAGTCGGTCATCCCCTGCCCCTTCACGCTGGCATTGGCCAGCAGCACCCAGAGGTTGCCCACGGTAACCGACAGGGTCCAGAAACTCATGATGGTGCCTTTCATCGACTTGGGTGCCTGGCTGTAAGCAAACTCAAGCCCGGTCGCCGATACCAACACCTCACCGAAGGTCAGCAGCGCATAGGGCAACACCTGCCAGACAATGGACACGGCGCTGCCGCCATCCATCATCAACTGAATACTGCCAATCACCACCCAGGACAGCCCCGAGAAGGCGATACCCGAGGCCATTTTGCCCAGCGCCGTGAGTCGAAAGCCCATCCGCTCGAGCATGGGATACAGCACGAAGTTATTGAAAGGAATGAGGATCATCACCAGCAGTGGGTTCAGCGCCTGCATCATAGCGGGCTCAAACCACTCGGGCTTGGTCATTTCATTGGCCTGCAAAATCCAGGTTGACGCCTTTTGATCGAACAGCGACCAGAAGGGCGTGACCAGCGCAAACAGCACCAGGATACGCATCACCGAGCGCACGCCCTCCACCGCATCGTCGCCGTGGCGTGCGCGGGCACGCTCAAGCTGCATAGAAGCGCCTGCGCCCACAAAGCCCATCAGCAGCACCAGCGCCAGACACAGGGAGGTCACCAGCCCCAGGGTTGGCATAAACCCGAGGGCCACCAGCGCCAGCACAGTCCCCATCAGCGCCAGCACCAGGCCGCTGCGGCTTCCTCCGGGGCTGAGCAGCGCGGTTTTCACCACCGGCCAAAATCCATTGGGGTCTTTCTCCTGCGACGCCATATGCACATAACGGTGCCTCCCGGCCCAGAAGAACACGGTGGCAATAAACATCAGTACCCCGGGGATCCCGAATGCCACCGCCGGGCCAAAGTATTTCAGCAGCAGCGGCATGGTCAAAGACGCAAAGAAGGAGCCAAAGTTGATGGTGAAATAAAACATGTCGAAGGCTTTCTGGGCGAGGGACTTATTACTCTGATCGAACTGATCCCCCATAAATGACGACACCAGTGGCTTAATGCCCCCCGAACCCAGGGCAATCAGAAACAGCCCCGAATAAAAGCCGGTTTTACTGTCTTCAAAAATCGCCAGAAATGCATGCCCTACACAGTAGAGCAGCGATAGCCACAAAATTGTGTGGTACTTGCCAAAAAAGCGGTCGGCAATCCAGCCCCCCAGCAGTGGGAAGAAATACACCCCAATCACGAAGGAGTGGAACACGTCCTTGGCCTCACCGGCCCGCAGATGCTCGGGCACCGACAGCAACAAGGCCGTCATCAGGAAGGGGGTGAGGATGTTGCGCATGCCGTAGAAACTGAAACGCTCGCAGGCTTCCGAAGCAATAATGAACGGGATTTGCCGTGGCCAGTGTCCCTGATTGGAGTTCGCCATGTCTGTCCTTGTTTTTCTGATAGTTGCAGTGGTGAGTATTTGTCCAATCCTACCCGCTTTGCTCAAGCAATGCACCGACGGCGCTCACGGCGTGTGAACGGCAAAACTGAGTATCCAACTGACTGAGAAAACACCGAATAAATGTCGAAACGGCAATTATTGCCTACACTTTTCAAAGCCCCCTGCTGCCATAGAGTCTTTGGAGAACCCTGATGCGCTTTATCCGCCATCTGAGCATATTGCTGTTTACCCTCACGGTATTGCTGCTGGCTTTTCAGGCCAAACTCACCCATGACTTTCGCACCCTGACCGAGGAACTGACTCAGTCCTACGACGAAGCGCGCTACAGTCTGTCGCTGGCTCAGGAGGTGCGCAGCAGCTCAGATCACCTGACCAAATTCGCCCGCGCCTATGCGGTTACCGGCAATCCCAAGTATCAACAGCTGTTCAATTATGTGTTGGCAGTGCGTAACGGCCAGATGCCTCGCCAGCGTGGTCATGAATTCAGCTATTGGGACGTGATAGCCGCCCCCGGCGCCGAGATTCCACCGCTGGTCTCCGGCGCCCCACAGTACACCGCATTGATTGACGAGATGATTGAAGCCGGTCTTACCGACAGCGAGCTGATGCAGCTTAAGCAGGCGCTCAATACCTCCAATGAATTGGTTTCCATGGAGCGGCTGGCATTTGAGTTGGTGGCGGGCAAGTATCATCCCGAGGGCAAACCGGATCTGCTCGGCGCCAGTAAAATCGTGTTCAGCGAGGCCTACTTTGGCGAAAAGCGTAAAATCATGATGCCGCTGTCAGACTTTTACGATGCGCTGAGCAAGCGCCACGATACCAAGGTAGATGCCGCCGAGCAGGCGCTGCTGACGTTTAACAGCGAGCAGCAGTTTACCCTGGCGCTGCTGGCGCTTTTCACCCTGGGCACCTTTGCTGCCATCTGGCGCTGGTACCTGCATCCATTGAATGCCATGCAGGAGAAAATGACCCAGCACGTGGAGCGGCATGACTATCACTTCACTCTGGATGAAGATGATAAAGGTGCCTTACGGCCCCTCGCCATCGCCCAAAACCGCCTGCTGGCGGAAGTGGCCACCCAGCTGGACAGCAATCAGGCGCTGAAAGAACTCTCGGACGCGACCCGTGGCTGCGAGACCCTCACCGAATTTGGCGACAAGGTTATTCAATTCCTGATGTCCCGCTATGGTTTTCCACTGGTGGGATTGTACCTGCATGGCGATGACGGTCTGTGCCGCATTGCCGGGCTTGGCTATCCGGCCGATGCCGAGCGCCTCGCCGCCATAGACAGCCTGCAAATGCGGATGCTCAAAGCCAAAAAGCCGCAATCTCTCAAAGGCCTGGATGGTCATTACCGCTTGCCGACACTCGGCGGCGAGCTTGCCCTGTCCGAGCTGCATTTTCTGCCACTGCAAATCAACAAACAGCCCATAGGCCTGCTGGAAATCGGCTGCATTGGCGCGCTGCAGGAATCGGTTATCCATTGGCTGGATGTGATAGGCAGCGACCTCGCCATAGGTATGCGACTGTCCTACAACCAGCAAAAACAGCTCGAAGCCGAGCGCAAGGTCAGCGCCCAGCTGCAGTTTAACCAGCAAGTGCTGAATGCTATCCCCAACCCCATGTATTACATCGATAAAAATCAGCAGCTGATTGGGGTAAACACCGCATTCATTACCTTCTGCGGCCTCAGTGAAGATGAAATTCTCGGCCAGACCCTGAGTGGCCTTTACAGCGAAGCGGCGGAGGACTTCAGCGCCGCCCATGAGTCCCTGCTTACCAGCCCCGGCAATCTGGATTATCAGCTTACCCTCAACAACGCCGAGGGCGATGTGCGCCAATTTGGGGTGTACGAAGCCACTTACTATGACGCCGAACACAAGCCCGAAGGCGTGGTGGGCCTGCTGGTGGATATCAGCGAGCAGAAAGAGTTTGAACAGGTATTGCAGCAGGCCAAAAATGCCGCCGACGACGCCTCCCGCGCCAAGGGCGAATTCCTGGCCAATATGAGCCACGAAATCCGCACCCCCATGAATGCCATCATAGGTATGTCGCACCTGGCGCTGAACTCCAAACTGGATCCCAAGCAGCGCCACTATGTTACCCGTATCGATCAGGCCGCCAAGTCACTGCTTGGCATCATCAATGACATCCTGGATTTCTCCAAGGTCGAGGCCGGCAAGCTGCAGCTGGAACACACCGACTTCCTGTTGGATGACGTGATGGAAAACCTCTCCAATCTGCTGGGGATCCGCGCCGAAGAAAAAGGCATAGAACTGCTGTTTGACCTGTCACCTGAGCTGCCTCTTGGTTTGGTGGGCGACCCGCTTCGCCTGGGGCAGGTGCTGACAAACCTTTGCGGCAACTCGGTGAAATTCACTGAAAAAGGCGAAGTCATCCTCAAGGTGTTCCCGCTGGAAACCACAGAAAAGAAAGCCCACATCCGCTTTGAAATCCGTGACAGCGGCATCGGCATGACCAAGGAGCAACTGAGCCGCCTGTTCCAGTCGTTCTCCCAGGCCGATGGCAGTGTGACCCGCAAATACGGTGGCACTGGCCTGGGGCTGACGATTTCCAAGCATCTGGTTGAGCTGATGGGGGGCCATATTCTGGTGGACAGCGCCCCGGGTCAGGGCTCGGTGTTCAGTTTTGATGTGTGGTTTGGACTGCAGGAAGCCAAGGCACGGGATCTGTACCAGCCCATAGAGTCGCTCAAGGGCAAACGCACCCTGGTGGTGGACGACAACGATGCCGCCAGAGAAATCATGAAAGGGCTGCTGGAGGCCATGAGCTTCAGGGTCTCGCTGGAAGCCACCGGCGCCTCAGCACTGGCCACCCTGGATGCAGCCAACGCCATGGATGACCCGTTCGAACTGGTGTTTATGGACTGGCAGCTGCCCGGCGAAGATGGGGTGGAAATCAGTAAAAGGATCCGTGCAAACAAAGCATTGCAGCAGCCCAAGATCATTCTGGTTACCGCCTATGGACGCGACTTTGCCATTGGTAACGACAACACAGAGAACCTCGACGGCCTGCTGATAAAACCCGTTAATCCCTCGCTGCTGTTCAACGCCATCGCCGATGCCTTCGGCGGCCGGGTCCTCAGTGGTGATATGGAGCCATCCGATACCAATACCGTCAGCGGTCTTGCTGGGCGGCGCATTTTGCTGGTGGAAGACAACATTACCAATCAGGAAGTGGCCGCCGGTATCCTTGAGCAGCAAGGGGTAGAACTGCTGATAGCCAACCACGGCCAGGAGGCACTGGAGCTGCTCGAGCGCGAGCCCATTGAGCTGGTGCTGATGGATATGCAGATGCCGGTGATGGACGGTCTTACCGCCACCCGCGCCATTCGCAGCCAACCTAAATTTGCCGGACTGCCAATTATCGCCATGACGGCCAACGCCATGGAACAGGATATCAAGTCCTGTATTGAGGCGGGCATGAATGCCCATATCGGCAAGCCCATCGAAGTCAATGAACTGTTTGAAAAAATACTCAAACATCTTGGCGATGGTGGCGATTATGTGCCCGTGGCCACAATCGAGACCAAACCCCAAAAGCCCGCCCCGAGTGCAAGCTCCCAGGAACTGATGTTCGACCCGGCCGATGGCATTGCCCGCATGGGCGGCAATGAGGCGCGCTTCTGGCAGATAACCGTCAACTTTATCGACCAACAGCTTGCCACCGAAACCGAGTTTTTAACGGCAATCGATGCCCAGGACACCGCCAACATTGCCAATATCTGCCATGGCATCAAGGGCGCTGCCGCCAACCTCGGCATCATGGTGTTAAGCCAACTGGGCGCTCAGCTCGAAGCGCTGGCCAAAAGTAAAACCCTGCCCTCTTCGCAGCAGGCCGCTCAGCTATACGCCATGCTGACAAGTCTCAAGGCCCAGGTGGAAGCGCGCCTTGGGCCGCAGTATCCAGAAGCAGATGATGCGCCAGAGGATGACGACTGGGACGACGCCATGGCACAAATCGCCTTGTTGGTGTCCCAGGGAGATACGGAAGCCATCGACAAGGTAAGTGCACTTGCCGCCACATCGGCCGGTGCAGCAAGGCGCCTCAAGCCATTGAACAGCGCCCTGGGTAACTACGACTTCGCCCTGGCCGAGGAAGAGCTGGCCAAACTGCAAAGTCCCGTGGAAAGTGACTGACCATGAGCCATGAAATACTGATAGTTGACGACATGCCCGCAAACCTGGAAATGCTGCGGGGGATCCTGAGCCAGGAAGGATACAGAGTCAGGGCGGCCACCAATGGCAAGCAGGCACTGCAGCTCGCTGCCAGCAAGCCGCCCGATGTGATTTTGATGGATATCAACATGCCGGAAATGGACGGGCTGGAAGCCTGTCGGCGGCTTAAGTCAACGCCACTGCTGACCGATATTCCGGTGCTTTTTATCAGCGCCAATGAAGACGTGAACGCCATCGACGCCGCGTTCAAGGCCGGCGGCGTGGATTATGTCACCAAGCCATTCCGGCCAAGAGAAGTGTTGGTGCGGGTGCAAAATCAGCTGTCGCTGCAGCAGCTCAAGACCCAAAAGGCCCGTCAGCAGCTGTTTAACAGCCTGTTTCAGCTCACGGCCGGTATCGCCCACGAAATCAACACCCCGCTGGGGGTCAGTATCACCGCCGCCACCTTTATCAATGACGCCGGTACCACCCTGGGTTCGGCCATGCACGACAACAGCCTGACCGCTGAGCTGCTGGTACAATGTCTCGACCATGTCAAAGAAGGCACAAGTCTGATTGAAGCCAACCTGCAGCGGGTGTCGCTGCTGGTGGACCGCTTTAGGGAACTGGCGCAGGATCAACGTGAACTCAGCGCCAATCGCTTTGCCCTCAGCGATGCGGTGAACATGGCCACCAGCATTTACAGCAGCGAGTTGGAGCAGGGCTCAGTGAAACTGACCGTAGATGGCGCCGAGGCCGAATTCACCATGCCGCAGCTGCTGCTGGTGGATTTGATTAAAGAGCTTATCCGCAATGCGCTCGACCATGCCCGTCAGGACGACACCCGCCTGATGATAGCGGTCAAGTTCAAAGTCCAAAACGGCTCTCTTATCATGGACTTTCAGGATAATGGCCCAGGCATGTCGGAAACCTCATTGCCAAGACTGTTTGAGCCCTTCTACACCAGCAAGCGCGGTGGCAGCCACTGTGGTCTCAGTGCCTGTCGGATCCACAATCTGGTCTATTTCAATCTGGCTGGCCAACTGGAAACCAACAGCGGTGAAGGCCAGGGGCTCAAGTATCGCATCCAGATCCCGGAGCAAAAGCTGTAGCCCCTGATGAGCCGGCTCATACCGAAAGCCCAAAGCACGTGGGCAAATTGAAAATGAAAGCAGAAAAAACGCCGCATTCACTGCGGCGTTTTTTGTCAGGCTGATGCCCTGATGTCCTGATGTGCCAAACACTTCAAGCGGCACCTCGGGCAATAGCGCCCCGCCCACTGTGATTCTTTTTAGCTCAAACAGGCTCTTTGTAACTCATTGAGACTCGTTGTGAGTCACAAACAGGAGAGCAGCTTAGTTGCAGCGCTTGCCCTTACAGGTACTGCCTCCGCCGCCACTGCTGCCACCGCCACCAACACTGCAGCCGTTGGCACTGATGTAATCGGACGCCGCCTTGGCCTGCACCAAACCATAGCCATAGGCATCGTCTCGTCCGGCAGGCCCCAAATCCTCGGCAGTGGCCCGCAGTATGGCGCGGATTTCTTTATTGGAGCAGTTAAGGTGCTGACTCCACACCAGAGCCGCCACGCCCGCCACATGGGGGGTGGCCATGGAAGTGCCGCTGAAATAGGCGTAATTGTCGGCCGTCACGCTCACACTGGTGAGCAGCCCAAGCTGCTCTTGCAGCGCTGCACCCGACGTGTCCGAGATACCAACAGAGGGGATAGTCGTCTCGACGCCACCAAGGGTGCCGTACAGCTCACCGGCAACATTGTTATAGATAATGGCTCCCAAGCCGCCGCCATTCTGGCAGTTGAGCACCTTGTCGGCAAAGCTGATGCTGCCGCGGCTGATAAGACATACCTGACCGTTGGCGTTGCATACACTGTCACCCAAGCCACAATTGACCAGATTGCCGCTCACACTGGCGAGCGGCGAGCCCTCCATTGCCACCGCTGCGACCGCGCTGGAGTCCACGATAACCGCCGCCGTTTGCGCGCTGCCCATAGGCACAGTAGAAAGCACGCCAACCCCCGGGCCGGACAGCTCAACCTGGCTGGTTTGCTGGGAGAAGTCGGCGACGACTTTGGCCGAATCAATGGCCGCAACCGAAACCACGGCATTGTAAGACGCCGGATAGGAATGACGCGTGTTGCCGTCGTTACCGGCGGCCGCCACGCTTAAAATCCCCCGATTCTCGGCATCGGCAAATGCCCTGTCTTCGGTGCGGCTCTTAAGCGGCCCACCCAGACTCATATTGATTACTGTGGCACCGGCATCATCACACCGGTCCAGTGCTGTCACCAAACCCGATGAATAGGCCCAGCCGGAATCATCGAACACCTTGATAATGTGTAAATTAAGACGCCCGCCGGGGTTAACGCCCTGCACACCAAAGCTGTTGTTCAGCGCCGCTATGGTGCCTGCCACATGGGTGCCGTGGTGGTTTTCATCGGTAAACCAACTGCCGGTGCCGCTGTCGCTGGTGCCATCAAGCTGATTGCCGGATAAATCTTCATGACTCTGGTCGATACCCGAGTCGATAATGCACAGGGTGATGGCACCGGCATTACTGTCACTGACCTGATTGGCCTGCACCATGGGGATGCCATAGGGCATGGTCTGCGCCATCGGATACCGGGGCGCATCAAGCTCGACGTATTCAATATTGGGGTTTTGCATCAGGCCGACCAGGGCCCTGGCTGGCAACATAAAGGCAGCGGCATCGTGGCGGGACAAATCCTGCACCAGCTTGCCACCGGCGGCCTGTACGCTGGTTCTGGCAGCTGTACTGTGACCGGGTTTGAATTTAACGATATAGCGCCCGGGTGAAGCAGACGCGACTTGAGCTGATGACTCAGCGGCTGTCACAGGGCTTAAACCCGCTGCGAACAACCCGAGGGAGATGGCGACAACCAACGGCGTGACTGTACCCATGGCAGGCTCCTTGAAGTGGAAATCCATGCCAGTCCCTTGACTGTCCGGTGACGTCCGTGACCAAGGTGAGTTAACAAATCATTAACCACCTATCAGTTAACTTATACGCCAGGGCCTCTGTCCTCTCAACGTTCTGCCCCGCCTTATAAACAATCAGTCTCACAGCGCTTTTGTGCATCCCCGATAACCGCTTTGCCCATAATAACGGCCAATGTTTTTTGTCCCGAAAGCTATAAGGCCTCTCCCCGGTCTAAGGGAGAGGCCTGTCACTGAAACCCGCAGGAAGCGGATAATATCGGCGTTTTATTTAGCGCTGATCACATCCATGTCGTACCAGGGGGTAGGGTTGATTGGGCAGCGGAAACGCACGCCTTCTGCGGTCACGTTGACCACGTCACTGGTGCGGGTCTCGCCCACTTCCAGCGGAAACATGTCCAGTGGCTCATGGGTGGTGAAGTTTTGCAGCTGGAAACCCACCAGCTTGCCGGCCTTGTTGGTGATAACGAAACGGTACTTACCGGGCTTGAGCGAAGCCAGGGTGTCGCGGGCGCTGAAGTGGCCGCCGTGCTGCTCAAGATAGATTTCGGTAACGCCATCGGCGCCAACGGTTGGGGTGGCAGCAAATGTCGACAGGCTCATCAGCAAACCAGCAGCGGCTACAATCGATTTAAACAGGTTTTTCATGGTTGGTTCCTCTTGGTTTTTAAATAGTTTCGAAAGCCATTGCAGAATAGGCCGAGCGGCCAACCAGCAACATGTGCGAAAAACCGGCTTTTATGTTCGAAAGTTCACAAGGGAAAGGAATGATGAATGACCATAGCCCCGAGCCCGGGCTTGAGCGGCTGCTCAGCGGCCTTGAGCTCAGTGCCACCCTGTTTTTCCGCGGCTGGGTGTGTGACAGCTGGCAAACGGATACTTCGGGGACCGGGCTGGCAAGCTTTCATCTGCTGGTTGCGGGCAAGGCCTGGCTGCACCGGCCACATCTGGCACCACTGGCGCTGACAGCAGGCGACATGCTGCTGTTTACCAAAGACACGCCCCATCAGTTGAGTTTTTCCGCCGAGCCGCCCGCACAGATGATGCAAACACCCACCCACTGGCCGCTGGGGCAAACGCAGGGGTCAGCTGCGCCCTCACAGATGCCCTCACAGATGTCCTCAGAGGCGCCTTCAGAGCCAACGGCGCTGATTTGCGGTCACTTCGATTTTCGCGAGGACAAGCTGCATCCACTGCTGGCGAGTCTGCCAGTGCTGATCCATATTCGCCGTGACCAGCGCATTGGCGCCCTCGATGGCCTGCTCACGGCGCTGATTGATGAAGCAAGCCGCGATGCCAATGCAAGCGAAGTCATCCTCACCCGCCTGTGCGAGGCGTTTTTCCAGTGCATGCTGCGCCAGTTGCCTGCGGACGAGCAAAGTAAGCTGGCTATCCTCTCCCGCCAGCCCGGCCTTGCCCGGGTGCTGGACAAAATGCACAGCGAGCCCGATGCACCCTGGAGCCTGGAAAGCCTGGCGGCAGTCGGCTTTTACTCCCGTACCCGCTTTGCCACCCTGTTTAAGGACTTTACCGGGCTGACTCCGCTGGCGTATCTTAATCGCTTACGTCTGATCCGTGCCCGCAAGTCGCTGCTTGCCGGTAACACGGTTGCCGCCGTGGCCGAACAAGCGGGATACAGCGACGAAGCCGCCTTCTCCAAAGCCTATAAACGGCTGTTTGGCGGCTCGCCCGGACAGACGAGACGATTACCACAACAAGGAGCATCCACGTGAGTTTCCGTTTGCAGACCAGCTGGCAGGCCAGCGACGCCCCGGAAGGCGAATTTAACCGCGATCACCTCATTCATTTTGGCAGCGGCCAGAAAATTCAGGCTTCCTCGGCGCCCGAATACAAAGGCAACTCAGCCATGGTAAACCCGGAAGAAAGCCTGCTGGCGGCGCTGTCGTCCTGCCATATGCTGACCTTCCTCGCCATCGCACACTTAAAACGCCTGCCGGTGAAAAGTTATAACGACAACGCCCTGGCGGAACTGGGTAAACGCGACAACGGCAAGCTGGCGGTGAACTATATGCAGCTCAATCCCGAAGTGGAATTTGTGGAAGGCGTTGAGGTCAGCCGCGAAACACTGGAGAAAATGCACGAAAAGGCGCACGCCAACTGCTTTATCGCCAACACCCTCGACTGCGAAGTGGAAATTCGCTTCTAAGCCACGTTCAGGGTCTTTCGCGCCAGGCTGGTGAAAGGATAAAAAAACGGGCCGTACCGACTGGGAACTACGTTGCCGGTACAGCCCTCAAACTGTGGGCGACCTGGTCGCCCTTTTTCTTTGCATGAATTAAACAGGCATCGCGGTTAAATATGCCTGGCGCTTACTTGATGTCCGCAGCCTCACCCTTGGCAGGCATAGGCTTGGCTTTGAGCGCAGGCACAGGCTCAGCGGTGATTCTGGCTTTCAGCATCTCAACGCCCTTGGCTAGCTGGGCATCGAACCCCGTGAAGGTGGCATAAGGCAGGTTGTCGACTTCGACATCCGGGCTCACGCCACGGCCTTCAATCACCCAGCGACCATCGATGGCGTACTGAGGATACTCGGCCACCCGCGCCATACCACGGTCAGTCAGCGAGTTACGGCCAGAGAGCCAGACACCGGCACCGGCAGTTTGCTTACCCACCAGCGGCGCCAGACCCAGTGCCTTGATACCGGCAGAGAAGGTTTCACCGTCTGAGTAAGTCAGCTGGTCGGTCAGCACCACCAGATGGCCTCGGAAGGTTTGCTGCATGTTGGTGGAGGCATCGCCGTGGGTCGGCTGCCAGAAGGCCCAGGCCTTACGCAGCAGTTTTTCAATCACCCAGCTGTCGATATTGCCGCCGCGGTTACGACGCACATCGATAATCAGCCCCTCTTTGTCATAGTTGGCGTAGAATTCGCGGGCAAAGGAAGCAATGTCGCCGGCGCCCATGGCGTACAGGTGCAGATAGCCAATCTTGCCGTCGCTGTCCTTGCTCACCTTTGAAGCGTTATGGGTTACCCAGTCCTGATATCTGAGCTTGTCTTCTTCGTTCACAGACACAGGCCACACGACGGTTTGCACCGCCTTACTGCCGCGCTTCAATGACAACAGCACCTGCTTACCACCCTGATTGCGCAGCATGGAGGCCACGTCTGCCACTGTGCTCACCTTACGGCCATTGATGGCGGTAATAAGGTCGCCTTCGCGGGCGTCCACACCGGGACGGGCCAGCGGCGCCGCCATGTTGGGCAGCTCTGGATCGGTTTTCAGAATATGCTCAATCTTCACGCCCTGGGAGCTTTGCGCCAGGCGGGCACCCAGCCCGGCCGGATTTGGCGTATTGGCATCCCTGGGCATATCGCCGCCACGCACCTGTGAGTGCAGTGCATCCAGCTCGCCCATCATCTGCATAAAGAGATCGTTCAGTTCATGGCGGTCAGTGACTCGCTCCAGCAGTGGCAGATACTTGTTGCGGGTAGCTTGCCAATCGACGCCACGCATCTTCTTGTCGAAGAAAGAATCTCTGTGCATCAACCAGGCATCGTCGAACATCTGGCGCCATTCGGCCTTGGGGCTCAGCTCCATCTGCCAATCCTGGGTACGTACTCTGGCGTTGGCCAGATCCCCGGGCAGCTTGTCGCCTGCATCCACAATCAGCAGCTCTTTGCCATTGCTCTTTTTCGACAGCAACAGCTTTTTACCATCCGCCGACAACACATAGTTGCCGATATCGTCGGCAAAGGTCTCAAGCTTGGGCGAAAGACCATCAAACTTGGCGACCTTCAGTGACGACTGCTGACCGGCGATATCGCCATCGAGCACATAAAGCTTGCCATCGGCAAGACTCAGATTACTGAAATTCCCCGTACCTACAGGCACTTGCCACAGGCGGCCTTGGATACCGTCCCAGTCCACCTTAAGCTTAAGTTCGCCCTCGGACTTTTCAGGCACGGGGGTGCTGAGCTCTGTTGGACGCTCAAAAGCAAAACGGGCATCGGCGCTTAAGGCCAGCGCAAACACGCCGGTGCGGCGGTCAAACACAGGGCCCATGTTGCGATCGCCCCATGGCGAGCCTGGGGTGGCGTTAAATTCACGGTTCGACAGGAAGTAGAGCCACTGACCATCGCGGCTGAAGGCTGGCGAGAAGGATTCATACTTGTCGCTGGTGAGACTGTGCTGCTTCTTCTCTTCCAGGCTATAGAGCACCACTTGCTGGCGCTGCTTGCCCATTTCATTCATCGATAGCGCAATAAAGCGGCTGTCCGGCGACCAGATGATGTCGCCGTAGGGGCCCAGGCCCTGATGACCGGAGACAATCAGGCTGTTGCTGCCTTTTTTGATGTCATACAGGTACAGGTTGCCTTCATAGTCGTCGTGGGCCAGATAGCGGCCGTCCGGGGAGGCTACCAGGCTCATACGCATGGTTTTGGCATCCTTGGTCAGCTGCACTGCGCCTTCACTGCCATCGGCCGGGAAGCGCCACAGCTCCTGCTCGCCGGAGGCATCGCTTATGCCGTAGACATACTTGCCTTCGCTGCCAAGCACGGCGTTACGCACCCGACTGTCGGCAGGCGAGCTGATTTGCACCAGACGGCGACCATCGGTGGCGGCAATGGCCACCTGGCTGCGCGCGGTAATCACGGCTTTATCGCCAGAGGGGGCAAAACGCACGTCGCTGACATAGTCCATGGGGTTATTTACCCAGCGCGCACGGCGGGCGGGGAAATCTGACGTCAGTTGCAGTGGCAGCACGCTATCTTTGCCGCTGGCAATATCCAGCGTACGGATATCGGCGCCCATCTGGAAAATCAGCTTGCCGTTATTAATGCGGGCGGCGCGGATCTGGAAGTCTTTGTATTGGCTGTGCTGCTTAAGATCCTGACCATCCGGCGTCACCGAATAGAGGTTGTCGTTGCCATCGGCATCGCTGATGAAATAGAGGCGTCCATCCCAGAACATTGGCTGGCGCAAAGAGCCTTCATGACCAGCCAGCAGCCGCTCGGCTTCTGTTTTACTGCCAAGTTTATAGCGCCACAGCTCTCCGCGGGCACCGCCGCGATACACCTTGGCATTGTCACCTGTGGCCTGCAGACCAAAACGCACGAAATACAAATAGTCGCCACTGCTGTCGAGCGCGCCTTCAATGGCATCGGCCAGCGGCAGATCTTCGGTCGTCAGCGACACAGGATCCGCAAGTCTCAGCACCCAGTAATTGGCCGGGCCAAAGACATTATTGGTGGAATACAGCACCTTGCCGTCCTGACTCCAGCCCTGCAGGCGAACGCGGGCGTTTTCGAAGCTGACGCGCTTGGGCTCACCGCCGCTGATGGGCATCACATAGACTTCATCGGTGCCGTCATAATTGGCCACAAAGGCCAGTTGCTTGCCGTCGGGGGAAATGCGCGCCTGGGTTTCTTCGGCGGCCTGGGTGGTCAGACGGCTGGCATGTTCACTGCCAACACGGCCAAGCCACAGATCGCCTTCGGCGGTGAACACCAGGGTGTCGTTGTGCAGTTCGGGGAAGCGGAAGTAACCTTCACTGCCGTAGGCTGGCAGACCAAAGGTGCCCAGGGCCAGCAGGCAGCCGGCAACGGAGAGACGCAGTTTCATTGGGTGATTGTCCTGTCGTTTTAGCTATCTTTTTTTGTCTGTATCAGGAACGCTTTCGCTGATAAACCATGCCGCCAAACGCCTGAGTTGGCGCATTTCCGTCGCGCCCCGAATAAAGGCGCGAACTTAAACCGATGCTGCGCTTGGCAAAATAAACCCGACACTACCAGAGCAGCACGCCCTTGGCAGCAGAAACCGTTAACAGAAGTTTTAGCAAATGTGTATTTGGCACCCTGTGCGTTAACTAAGGCGGCAACCAAGGCTCAGGACACTAAAGTGTGCCGTAACATGACCAACCACAATAAAAAAGCCGCCGCTGTGGTTACACTGCGGCGGCTTTTTTGGGGGGACTCAGAGGCCTTAGCTCTTCTTAAAGTCGCCCTTGGCATCGAACGGCCAATCAATGCCGAGCCAGGCCTTGAAGAAGGCTTTCTGCTTGGACGATACCTTGTCGAGCGGCTTGATTTCGGCCTTGCCTTCGGGGCGGGCGCTGAGTTCAAGTTCGGTCTCGCTGAGCTTATCGTCGACAAAATAGCTCACCCGCACCTTGTCGCCGGGTTTGAAGTCCGCCAGACGCTTATCAAAACCATCGGCGGTGACTTTCAAACCATTAATGGCAACAATTTCGTTGCCTGCCACCAGACCGGCTTTCCAGGCGTTGCCGCCACGGTCCAGCGTCTGGATCTTAAGGCCGCTTTGGGTAAAGCCGGGGTATGGCTTTTGTTTGCCCTCTTTGCCATAAGCAAGCTTAAGGCCTGCGTGGGACAAGAGCTCATCGAAATCCAGCGCCAGCGGGCTGTCGATATTGGCATGCCACCAGGAGGCGTAATCCTTACCTGTCAGCGACTTAAGAATGCCTTTGACGTCAGACTCTGTATAGCCCTTTGGCAGGGCAAAGTCCCTGTACAGATTGCGGTGTACATCGCGGTAGGAGTGCTTGAGTTTGGTATCGCTGAGAATGGCCATATCCAGCGCCAGCGAGGCCATGTAACCCTCGGAGTAAATATTCACGCTGTGGTTATGGGCATAGTCGCCGCCCTGGGCCACCCACTGCCCCAAACTCGCCTCGGCCACCGACTGGATTTCACGGCCGGGAGTGTGCTGGTGCCTGTCGATACGGGTAGCTATGTCTTCCAACAGCTCCTTGGGGGTGATCACGCCGGCGCGGGCCAGAAGCTGATGCTGGAAGTAGCTGGTGGAGCCTTCGGCCATCCACAGCAGACTGGTCATGGCTTCATTTTGATAGTCGTAAGGCACCAAACCCGCCGGACGGTAGGCTTTCACGTTCCAGGTATGGATAAATTCGTGAGAGGCAGTGGAGATAAAGCGGATGTAGTCCTTTCGCTCGCGGAACATAAAGCGTGGCAGCTGAATTACCGTTGAATTGAGGTGCTCCGTGGCGCCGCGGGCACCACTGGTGGCATGCACCATGTAGACATAACGCTCAAACGGAAAGCCGTCCCAGATGGCATTGGCCTGGGTGCCAAGCTTGGTCAGGTCAGTCACCATCTGTTCGAGGTCATAATTGCCCTCGCCCCACACCACCAGCTCATAGTCGCGCCCAGCGGATGTAAACTGCCTGTGGTGGCTGAAGCCGGTTTCGATGGGAGAATCCACCAGCACATCGTAATTGGGGGCTACAAAACTGTGGGCGCCGTTGCCACTTTGCATGCCGGAATAGCTTTGCCAATCGCCGGGAACGTTAAGGCTTACCGTCACTGCTTCATCCCGAAACGCCGGGCTGTACATAAAGACGCTGCTGGCATCCAAATAAGCATGGGTTGCATCTATATGGCGGGTGCGCTGTCCAAGCTCATCGGCATAAAGCTGATAGCTCACGCTCACCTTGCTGGGTTTGGCAAGCTGGATAACCCACTCGCCGCTGGCGTTTCGCTGCCAGGGCAGCTCCTGGCCATTTTCATCCACGGCCACAAAGCGGCGCACCCCGTCCGCCAGTGGTAATTCCTGATATTTACCGGTGCGCCATACCGGCAGGTTCACGCTGAAATCACCGGCGGCGACTTGAGGAAATTTCACTTCCACCTTCGCCAAATGGTGGGTAGGTGAAGTCAGATCAATCTGGTAGTCCACCCCGGCCCAGGCGGAGCTCGCCAAAAAAAGTGACAGGGGTAAAAAGGCTGTTATCTTTTGTTCCACTCTGTTGTCCTTATAGGTATGATGGAATCACTTAAAAAGGGCTTGAGTATAACAAGACTATCAACTCCCCTCATCCCGATGTCACAAATGCTGACAATTTCGCGTTTTTCCACAGGGGAGACTTGGGCGATGGAAAATCTATGCGACTACTTTCATTGGTATTTTTTGTATTAATCTTTGCTTTTTCCCCTTTGGCGTCGGCCAAAGACCTCAAGTCCGAAGAAATTCAGCTAAGAGAAACACCCCAGCAGTTGTTTGACCGTGTCAGCGCTGCCCTGTCGTTGCCCCAGACACCGCTGGCCTCCAGCGAGCAGCTGAGCTTTTATGCCCGCGAACAGGGGCTGTCCCCGCAGGAATTATCAGAGCTGCTGGCACTGATAGCCCGCGCCAATCTGCAACCCAACGTCAGCAACAGCAGCAAGCGTCAGGACGTTGATATCATCATCCAGTCACTGGAAAACACCGCCACCTCCCCTTACCAAAAAGCCATGGCGCTGATGCTCAAAGGCCGGGCAATGGCGCGGCTTGACCAACGTTTCGAAGACGCCGCCAGCTACTTTATTCAGTCGCTTACCGTGGATCAGGAGAGCCAGAGCCTGGAGTCGCAACTGCTGCGCCTCAACCTGCACGAGCAGCTTGGCACCATGTACCTGCTTATCAATCAGGATGTGACTGCGCTTGTACATCTGCAGAAGTTTCGCGACCATGCCTATCAGCTCAGAAACGACTACCTGATAGCTTCCGCCGAGGCCGAGCTTGGCAAGTACTACATCAAAAAACAGGAGTTGACCAAGGCTCTGCAGCACTACAGCGAAGCCTTACGGCTGTCAGACCGTGAAAACCATCCATTCCAGCGCGCTTTTTTTGAAATGCAGCTCGCCAAGGTGTACCGGGATCTGGGACAAAGCTCCGATGCGCTGGCCCACGCCCATGAGGCGGCCGAGACCTACACCCGCCTCGGCATAGATGGTTACCTCTCCTCCACCCTGACTGTTATCGCCGTGACCCACGCCGGTAACAATGAGTGGAACAAGGCCATCGATTATTACCTCAATGCTCAGCAGGTCGACCGGCGCAGCGGCAATTTCAGTGCCCTGGCGCGTAATTTCCACAACCTCGGCGAAGCCTACAGCAAACTGGATGAGAACGACCTTGCGCTGAATTATCTGGAACAGGCCAACCAGATGTTTGTTGAGCGCAAGATGAAACATTATCTGGTTCACAACGAGGTGTTGCTCGCAGAAATCCATTGCAAGATGAGCCATTGGGCCGACTGTATTATCCACGCCGATAAGGCGCTGCCGTTGGCGGAGCAGCAATCGCTCGATGATGTGAAAATAAGCGCCCTCAAACAAAAAATCATTGCCGCCAAGGCGCTGGAAGATTTGAATGCCGCCATCGAACATCAGGCGTTGATTATCGAGTTGATGGACAGCCCCAAGGCCGCCGAAGCGACGGTAACAGGCGCCGCCTCGGCATTGACCGAACAGAAGCTGAAACTGGATTTGCATCAAAAAGTGCAGCAGCTTGAAAACGCCAGCGACACCTTAAGAGAACGCACCATACTCGCCGCCGGCGCTGTGATGCTGGCACTGATTTTAGCCACCATTGTTGGTCACTATCGCCGCTCAAAACTTGAGCTTAAAGCCCAGTGCCAGGAGCTTGCTGCCCGCCTGCCCCAGGATCCCATCACCGGTCGCGATGGCTACCGTGCCCTCTGTACTGCACTTGAGAAGGGCCAGGTGAAGGCACTGGCACTGCTGCGTGTTCCGAGTCTGTGTGAGGCCGATATTCAGCTGGGTCAGCAGCGCATGGTTGACGCCACCCTGGGCGCTCTTGGCGCAATAGAAACCCTGCCGGGCATCAAAGCCTATCCAATGCGCCCCGGACTAATTGCCCTGGCACTGGACGGTGCCATCGATGCCCCCGATGCCCTGCTGTTTAATCTGCGTAACCAGCTCACCGACCTTGAAGGCCAGCTGCAACTTGGTTTTATCAACCTGCCGCTGCTGCCAAACCCTGAACTGTCCATTCCCCACGGCATTCATCTGGAAGTGCTGCAAATGGCATTGGCAGGCATAGATTCGCTCGCCGAGACCAGCGACATATACCTTGGTTTCCGGGCGCTGGACTTTACCCCATCGGCGGTCTTCAGCCAGCCACTGTATTTGCACCTGGAGAAGAGTATCGGCCGCGGTCTGGTGCGGGTGGAAACCAACGGTGGCAAGGAAAATCTGCGTTGGCCACTGTGGAAAATGCCGGATTATGCCGATAAGGAACTGCCGGATGTGATTTAGCAGTCAAAAATGCAGCAGCCGCACCCGGTCTGCATTTGCACAATCCGGTGATTGCTATACCATTAACCCAATGGGCACGATGCCAATATCCATCGCGGTTCAGAGCACCGCACACACGTCAGGAAAGCATTCTGCATGAAGGATTCCAACGAGGCGATCTCGCAAATCACCTTACTCAAACAGAAGCTCCATTCTGCCAAAGTGGCATTGGACGAACTGAACGAAGATCGCAACACCAAGCTGCAGACATTGCTTCAGTTTATCGGGCATCTCAGCCTCGCCTGTAAGGGGCAAAATCTCGAACTCGATAACAAGCTGGCCAAGCTGCGCCATCAATTGTCGACCTTCGAGCGACTCGACGATGCCCTGCCAGAACTGGTTGAGG